>JAKFDW010000349.1:0-3484 GCA_036675955.1 Orrella sp.
CCTGGCGACCGCTTGGGACATTCTCCGCGGATCCTTGACAGGCTTACGCCTGGTCCGCAAACGCGGCTTGACGATTGTCCACGCGCGCAGCTACGTCTCGTCAGTGATGGCGCTTATGATCAAGCATCTGACCGGGGTGAAGTTTATCTTCGACATGCGCGGCTTCTGGGCCGATGAGCGCGTCGATGGAGGTTTGTGGCCGCACGATGGGCGCATGTACCGGGTCGCAAAAGGGTTCGAGCGTCGCTTCCTGCTGGGTGCAGATCATGTGATCTCTCTGACACATGCCGCTAGGCGGGAGATCGAGCAGTTTGCGTATCTTGGGGGGCGCATGCCGCCGATTACGGTGATTCCCACGTGCGCAGATCTGACGCGCTTTTGGCCGATGGCAGGAAGGACAGATGACCACTTCGTGCTGGGTTACGTAGGATCTGCAGGGACTTGGTATTCATTCGATGCGGTGGCGGCGTGTTTTCGCCAGTTACTCGACATCCATCCCGATGCGCGGTTGCTTGTCATCAATCGGAACGAACAGGAATACATCCTAGAGCGTCTTGCTGCGACGAACATCCCTGAGGAAGCTGTGGAGATCAGGGCCGCCAATCATAGTGAAGTTCCTGCGCAGATGGTTCGTATGCACGCCGGCATATTTTTTTATACGCCTTCCTACTCCCGTGCCGCGTGTTCGCCGACCAAGCTGGGCGAATTTTTGGGATGCGGAATTCCTTGCTTGTCGAACCAGGGCGTCGGGGACATGGCTGATATCCTTGAAGATGAACGCGTTGGCGTGGCATTGGCTAATCTCAACGAGGCTTCCCTGCAGGTCGGTGTTGAACGATTGCTGGAGTTGGCAGCCACTCCAGACATTTCCAAGCGCTGCGTTGCGTCGGCTCGGCGCCATTTTTCTTTGGATGAAGGAGTGGCTCGTTATAAAACCGTCTATGAGAGCTTGGGTGCGGCATGACATTGCGTGTGCTCGCGCTACCGCGATATGACCAATTGGGGGCCAGTAGTCGCTTGCGCACGTTGCAGTACCTGCCGGCATTGCGAGCCGAAGGGATTGAAGTTGATGTGCGCCCGCTGCTGGACGACAAGTATGTGGGAGGGCTCTACAACGGAAGCATATCCAAGCCGAGGGTCATACGCGCCTACCTGTCCCGATTGAAAGATGTGTTTCGGGCCAGGCAGTACGATGTCGTCTGGACGGAGAAGGAGCTTTTCCCTTGGCTGCCGAGCGCGATTGAACTGGGGCTGATCCCTGCCGCAACGCGACTGCTTGTGGATTACGATGATGCGGTGTTCCACCGCTACGACGAACATCGTTTGGGGTTCGTTCGGCACGTCCTGGGGCAGAAAATAGACGCAGTAATGAAGCGTGCAGACCTGGTGACGGCAGGGAACTGCTACTTGGCGGATCGTGCCCGGGCGGCCGGTGCGCGGCGGGTGGAATGGGTGCCGACGGTGGTTGACCTGGAACGCTATCCTGCACCGCAAGCGCGCGCCCATCAGGATGCGGTGGTCATCGGCTGGATTGGCTCGCCATCCACGGCTGATTATCTACGGATACTCACGCCTGCATTGGAAGGGCTCCGGGAGCGCCATGCCATCCGCTGCGTGGCGATTGGTGCCCGGCCCGATCAGCTTGCCGGTACGCTATTCGAAGCAAAAGAATGGAGTGAAGGCACCGAAGTCGATCTGCTGAATCAGTTTGATATTGGAGTGATGCCGCTGCCGGATGCGCCTTGGGAGCGCGGCAAGTGCGGTTACAAACTCGTCCAGTACATGGCGTGCGGCTTGCCCATCGTGGCTTCTCCGGTCGGAGTGAACAGAGATATCGTCACTTCAGGCAAGAATGGTTATTTGGCATCGACCTCGGAGGAGTGGACCGAAGCGCTTGAAATGCTGATAACCGACCCAGTATCGCGGCATCAATTCGGACAGGCGGGAAGGAGCAAGGTAGAGCAGACCTACTGCATGCAGGTACAGGCACCGCGGCTGTCCGGTATGTTGCATGGATTAGGCCCAGAGAGGGCAGGCTCTTGATCCTGTACTGGGGCCTGTTCCTGACCGCTGCGTTGGGCGTGCTGACACCCCGTCACCTGCCGCTACAGCAGGCCCGTTGGGTCTGGTGGATAGTGGGCTTGCTGATGGCCGTGGCGATTGGTTTTCGCCACGAGGTGGGCGGCGATTGGTTCAACTACATACCGCACTTCCAGGACGCGGCGGCTCACAGCCTGAGCCATGCGGTGGACGGGAAGGACCCGGGTTATTACGTGCTCAACTGGGTGGTCGCGCGCTTGGGCGGGGACATCTACTGGGTGAATTTTGCCTGCGCATCAGTGCTGATGTGGGGCACCGTCGCGTTCTGTCGGCATCAGCCAAACCCATGGCTCGCGTTGCTGGCCGCAGTGCCGTACATGCTGATTGTTGTTGGCATGGGCTACACGCGTCAGGCGGTGGCGCTGGGCTTCGTGCTCCTGGGCCTGGTCGCGCTGGCGGATGGAAAGACTCGTGCTTTCGTCGTATGGGTTGTCCTTGGTGCCGTGTTCCACAAGTCCGCGGTGCTGCTCTTGCCCATTGCGGCGCTTGCAGCCAGCCACAATCGATTGGTAACGGGCGCGCTGGTCTTGGTCGTAACCGCTTTAATGTATTACTTGTTGCTGATGGATCAAGCGGACGCATTGTGGACCAACTACGTGGAGGCAGAGAGGCAATCGCAAGGTGGGGTGATCCGGGTCTTGATGAACGCGATACCCGCGTTCTTGCTGCTTGTCTTTCGACGGCGACTGGTTCCGGATGAAACTGAGCGGCGTCTGTGGATCTGGATTGCGCTGATGGCGCTCGTTTGCATTCCTCTGATTTCCTTCGCTTCCACCGCAGTGGATCGCGTTGCGCTGTATCTGATACCACTCCAACTATTCGTGTTCGCGCGCGTGCCGCGCCTGGCAACAACCACGAAGACGCGTACGCCACTGGTGTTGGGCATCGTTGCTTACTACGCTACGGTGCAGTTTGTGTGGCTCAACTTTGCAAGCCATTCAGAGCATTGGCTGCCATATCAGTTCATGCCGCTGACATGAGCAAGGCCGATTCGCTTCAGTCCGGGAAGGTAGTGCTGTTCGCCAATACCGACTGGTACCTCTACAACTTCCGCCGTTCGCTCGCGTTGGCGCTGAAGGAGCAGGGCCGCGACCTACTGCTTATCTCGCCGCCGGGTCCCTACGGCGAGAAGCTGCGCGCGCTCGGTCTGCGTTGGGAACCGGTGCCGATGGATCGGCGCAGCCTCAACCCGCTGCGCGAGGCGCGATTGCTGGCGTGGCTGGTGTCGTTGTTCCGCAAGGAACGCCCGGCACTAGTGCATGGCTTCACCATCAAGTGCGCGGTGTACGGCTCGCTGGCCGCGCGCCTGGCCGGGGTGCCGGCGCGGGTCAACGCGGTGGCCGGCATGGGCTACGTGTTCACCAGCAACGACATCAAGGCGCGG
>JAKFDW010000350.1:0-7302 GCA_036675955.1 Orrella sp.
CTCCCGCCGATGGCGAAGTAATGAAGCTGCAAATCAAGGTCAGCGAATCGGGTATCATTGAAGATGCACGCTTCAAAACGTATGGTTGCGGTTCAGCAATTGCCTCGAGCTCGCTCGTTACCGAGTGGATCAAGGGGAAGACACTGGATCAAGCAATGGAAATCCGCAATACGCACATTGCCCAGGAACTTGCTTTACCGCCCGTAAAGATTCACTGTTCCATCCTTGCCGAAGATGCCATCAAGGCGGCGGTCAGGAACTACAAGGAAAAGCACCAGGACTAATCATGGGAATTACGCTTACACAACAAGCGGCTGACCATATCAGCCGGTATATCGAGAAACGTGGCAAGGGGCTGGGCTTGCGCCTGGGCGTTCGGACGACCGGATGCTCCGGCATGGCCTACAAGCTCGAATACGTCGACGAACCCGCCGCCGGAGACCAAGTCGTCGAGCAATTCGGCGTCAAGGTCTTTATCGACCCGAAAAGCTTGCCGTTTCTGGAAGGGACGCAGCTGGACTACGGCCGCGAAGGCCTCAACGAAGGCTTCAAGTTTTCCAATCCGAACGAAAAGGCCACTTGCGGCTGCGGCGAGTCCTTCACGGTCTGACGGGCCGGGCTGGACGTATGATCCATTAAAGTAGTCCCGTCATATTCAGTAAGCCTGGCTCGGGTATAGTGATTGAACCTATCAATTTTCTGTCTCGAGCATGCCCAACACTACTTTACGCTTCGGATTGGCGGCAAATCGCCTACACCACGAAACTTACGGCGCCGCAATCTTTGAATGGCTGGAACGCTCGGCTGCCGGCATACGCCAGCTTGGCATCGAACTGCACACCGTAGGGCGTACTTACGATGCCATCCAGCGTTCCGATCTGCTGGAAGCCTATCCAGGCCTGATTCGCTATCCATACGGCCGCGAGGGCGGTCTCATGAAGCTCGTGGCAAGGGTTACCGAGGGTCGCGATGGTGCGGCGCCCTTTGATGGCGCTTTTTATCTTATTGATCCGGTCGATCCATCCTCCATTTTTCCTGAGGCCTTGGCGTTGAAGCGTCAATGCATCACGCACGGCCGTCCCTTCGTCTCGACGCTCATGGGCGCCATCGAATGGATTGAAGTCGAGCGCCTTTCGGCGGGATTCGAACCCGACCCCGCCTTGCAGGCCATGTTCGACTTTCCCAACCAGACGCTGGCCATGATTGCCCACGATGCCTTGAAGGATCAGATGGTCCAGTTCGCCAGTGCGCACTTTGACCTGCTGTCCCGTTTTGCTACCCGTGTGGGTACGGGGACGACCAGTTCGCGTCTTAATGAGCTGGCCTGGTCTCGCGGCTGGCCTAGTGGGAAGCCATGGGTGCAGGCTTACTTGAGCGGTCCGTTGGGCGGCGATGCGCAGATTGCGGAGCTGGTGCTCGAACATCGCTGCCAGCGCGTCATTTTCTTTGAAGACCCGCATGTCGCGCGCCAGCACGAAGCCGATATCCAGTTGCTGGAGCGGGCAGTGCGCGTGGTTACCGACAAGGCCAGTTGTATTGCCTCGCCGGCTGTCGCCCATAAGTGGGCGACAGCCATGATGCATCTTGTTTGAAGCTCGCGCCGCGACGCACGCCTGATTCCGCAGGCGGCGTTCGGTTACACCGAAAATGCGCTAGTCTTCCTTGCGCAGATGCGGGAACAGAATGACGTCGCGGATACTGGCGCTGTCGGTCAGCAGCATGACCAGCCGGTCGATACCGATGCCGCAGCCGCCCGTGGGAGGCATGCCATATTCCAGCGCGCGGATGTAGTCGGCATCGTAGAACATGGCTTCCTCGTCGCCGGCGTCTTTGGCTTCCACCTGGGCCAGGAAGCGCGCGGCCTGATCCTCGGGATCGTTCAACTCCGAAAAGCCGTTGGCGATTTCGCGCCCGGTCATGAAGAGCTCGAAGCGCTCGGTAATGCCTTCCTGTGTGTCGGACGCCCGGGCAAGAGGTGACACCTCGACCGGGTAGTCGATGATGTAGGTCGGATTCCACAGCTTGGCTTCGGCCGTTTCTTCGAACAAGGCCAATTGCAGGGCGCCGATGGCGGCACGCGAAAGTACGGGGCCGTTGACATCGGCTCCCACGCGTTTTAGTTCAGTGCGCAAGAAGTCTTCATCGCGCAATTGCGCTTCGGTATAACCCGGTGCGTACTTCAGGATGGCCTGGACGATGGTCAAGCGATCGAACGGCTGAGTAAGGTCCACCGTTTTTTCTTGATAAGTCAGCACCGCGCTGCCTGTGGCGGCAATAGCCGCTTCGCGTATCAGTGACTCGGTGAAGTCCATGAGCCAGCGGTAATCGGTGTAGGCCGCATAGAACTCCATCATGGTGAATTCAGGATTATGGCGGGGGCTGACACCTTCATTGCGGAAGTTCCGGTTGACTTCGAATACGCGATCGAAGCCGCCCACGACCAGGCGCTTCAGGTAGAGCTCCGGCGCAATGCGCAGATACATCTCCATGTCCAGGGCATTGTGATGCGTGACAAACGGCTTGGCGGCCGCGCCTCCGGGTATGGGGTGCAGCATGGGCGTTTCGACTTCCAGAAAGCCCGCATCGAGCATGAACTGGCGGATACTGCCCATGGCCTTGCTGCGCGCGACAAAGGTACGGCGCGTTTCTTCCGTCATGATCAGATCGACATAGCGCTGGCGGTAACGCAATTCCTGGTCGGCCACTCCGTGGAACTTGTCGGGCAAGGGGCGCAGCGACTTGCTGAGCAGGCGCACGGCCGTCGCGTGCACGGACAGTTCGCCCTTGTTCGTCTTGAATACGGTGCCTTCTATGCCAAGAATGTCGCCGATATCCCAGGTCTTGAACTGGGCGTAGACGTCTTCGCCGACAGTATTTCTGTCCAGGAATATCTGGATGCGTCCTGTGCTGTCCTGCAGGGTGGCGAAGCTGGCCTTGCCCATGACGCGCTTGAGCATCATGCGCCCGGCCACCGCCACATGCTTGGCGATCTCCGCCAATGCCTCTTTCTCGAGACCGTCGTAATCGGAATGCAGCGCCGCAGCGTTGCTGTCGGGCCGGAAGTCGTTGGGATAGGCTACGCCGCAAGCGCGCAATTTTGCCAGTTTGCCGCGGCGTTCCGCGATCAGGTGATTCTCGTCGATGGCAAGTGGGGATGGCGTAGGTTCGTTCATTATGTATGGTTTCAAGCGTGATTTCGGATATCGTCGAGCACAGTGGTGCCGAAGTTGTCGTCTGCCAGGTAGCGCAGGATTTTTTCGGCTACGGCAGTGGGGGATGACAGCTGACCCTGCTCGTGCATCTGGGCGAAGCGTTCCACATTGGGAAACTGGCTGGCGTCGCTGCTTCGTATTTTTTCCTGCATCCCGGTGTCGACGACGCCGGGTGCGAGCGAGGCAACCCGCAGGCCGTGATTCTCGGCGTTCAACACCTGCGTGTAGTGATCCAATGCCGCTTTCGTCGCGCAGTATACGCCCCAGCCGGGCATGGGGTTGCGGCCCGCACCCGACGAAACATTGAGTATGCGGCGGTCGGCCGCGGCCGGTGTGGCGCGCAGAAAGGCCGCAGTCAGCACAATGACGCTTGTTACGTTAAGGTCGAATGCGCGCGCAACAGCCCGGGCATCGGTCAGGTCGTGCGCCTGGTTTATGGGTTCGACCGTGCCGGCGTTGTTGATCAGCAGATAGCGCTGCGCCTGCTGCGGGAGGCCGGCCATGACTGTCTCGGCGCACGCCTGTGCTGCAGCCGGGTCCGACAGGTCGGCCTGGACCTGCTGCAGCGTGGCGCCGCAGGCCGAAGCTTGCCGGCCAAGTTCGGCGTTGTCGCTGCGCGCAATGCTGACCAGATGTGTGCCCGGCTTCAGCAGGCCCGCGGCCAGTGCGTGGCCCAGGCCGCGGGAGGCGCCGGTGACAATGGCGACAGTGGATGCTTCCATGTTCATACCCCTTGTTTGAGGCTGGCTTGGATGAAAGGGTCCAGATCGCCGTCCAGCACTTTCTGGGTATTGGATATCTCTACGTTGGTGCGCAGGTCTTTGATGCGGCTTTGGTCGAGTACATAGGACCGGATCTGGTGGCCCCAGCCGACGTCTGTCTTGGAATCTTCCATTTTCTGCTGCTCGGCCATGCGGTTGCGCATTTCGAGTTCGTACAAACGCGACTTGAGCATCTGCATGGCCTCGGCACGGTTGCGATGCTGCGATCTATCGTTCTGGCACTGCACGACGATACCGGTAGGCATGTGGGTCAGGCGGACTGCCGAGTCGGTCTTGTTGATGTGCTGGCCCCCGGCGCCGCTGGCGCGATAGGTATCTACGCGCAAGTCGGCCGGATTCACTTCGATCTCGACGGAGTCGTCCACTTCGGGGTAGACGAACACGCTGGCAAAAGAAGTATGGCGTCCATTTGCGGAATCGAAGGGACTCTTGCGCACAAGGCGGTGTACGCCGGTTTCGGTGCGCAGGAAGCCAAATGCATAGTCGCCCATGATCTTGATGGTGGCCGATTTGATGCCCGCGACTTCACCGTCGGACTCTTCAAGGACTTCGACCTTGAAATCCTTGCGCTCGCAATAGCGCAGGTATTGGCGCAGCAGTATGGAAGCCCAGTCTTGCGCTTCGGTGCCGCCGGCGCCGGCCTGGATGTCCATGAAACAGTTCAAGGGGTCGGCGGGATTCGAGAACATGCGCCTGAACTCGAGATCTTCGAGGCGCGTCCCGAGTGCTTCGATATCATTTTCGATGGCCAGCAGTGTTGCCTCGTCATCGTCTTCGGCAGCCATGTCGAACAGCTCTTGAGCGTCGGTCAGGCCAATGCCGATTTCGGTGAGAGTATGGACTGTGTTTTCCAGGCTTTTCTTTTCGCGGCCCAGCTCTTGCGCGTGCTTTGGGTCATTCCAGACCTCTGCGCTTTCGAGTTCGGCGTTTACAACTTGCAGGCGTTCAGACTTGGCATCGTAGTCAAAGATACCCCCGTAGCGCCAGCTGGCGGTCCGCATAATCTTGCAGGCGGGCGGCGAGTTGGTTTTGACGTTCGGCTTCCATAACTTTTCCTGAATGTGTTGAACTTGCGGTGACGCAAGTGAGGGTGAACCGAATATTTTACCTTGTGCGAAGCGTAGAATGCGGCTTATCGCCAAGAACAGGCCGAATTACGCATGAAAACAATAGATTCCCCAATAGTCCCCGGGCATACTGCCTTGTCTGCCGCCGCGCCGGAAAGCCGTAGCAAGATGGCGGCCGCGCTGATTGGCATGTCGCCGGCGAACTTCGGCATGGTCATGGCGACCGGTATCGTGTCCCTGGCCGCCTATGCCTTGGGCTATGCCTCGGTTGCCGTGTGGATGCTCTGGCTGAACACGGGCTTGTACGGTATTTTGTGGGTATTGACGGTGTTGCGCGCCGTCCTGTATCCGCGCGCCGTTTTGGGCGACCTGCTGGACCACCTTCGGGCGCCTGGCTTCTTCACGACGGTCGCGGCCACCTCCATTCTGGCCTGCCAGTTCATGGTGCTGGCCCACGATACCCGTGTCGGCTTGGTTCTGTGGGCCATCGCCGTGTTCTTGTGGTTTGTCTTTACCTACTGGATATTTACGGCGCTGACGGTCAAGCGCGACAAGCCCGCGCTTGACCGAGGCATAAACGGCGGCTGGCTGTTGGCGGTGGTGGCGACCCAATCGATAGCGGTGAGCAGCGCATTGCTTGCCGCGGTCAGCGCCCAGCCTTATAGGCTTGAACTCAATTTCCTGGCCTTGTCCATGTGGCTTTGGGGCGGCATGCTTTATATATGGATGATGTCGCTGATCTTCTATCGCTATACCTACTTCCGGCTGGCGCCGGACGATCTTACGCCGCCGTACTGGATAAATATGGGCGCCATGGCGATTTCAACGCTGGCGGGTTCATTGCTGGTGGCGAACTCGGCCGATGCGCCGTATCTGATTTCCTTGCTGCCATTTTTGAAGGGTTTCACCATTTTCTACTGGGCTACAGGCACCTGGTGGATACCCATGCTGCTGATACTGGGCGTGTGGCGCTACGTTTACAGGCGCTTTCCGCTGCGCTATGACCCGCTGTACTGGGGCGCGGTATTTCCATTGGGCATGTATGCCGCCAGTACGTGGCAGCTCAATGCCGCAATGGGATTCGATTTCCTGAACGCCGTGCCCGCACTGTTCTTCTTCGTCGCGGTATTCGCGTGGAGCCTGGCGTTTATTGGAATGCTGCGGCGTGTTTTCAGAGTGCTTATTCCTTGATGGCTCCCGTCATGCCCGATACGTAGTACTCGACGAAAAACGAATACACGATCGCTACCGGCAATGATCCCACGAGTGCCCCGGCCATCAGTGCGCCCCAATGATAGACATCGCCCTCGATGAGTTCTGTCACGATTCCCACAGGAACTGTTTTCATTTCAGTGGAAGAAATAAAGGTCAGGGCATAGATGAACTCGTTCCACGACAGTGTGAAGGCGAAAATTCCGGCGGAAATCAGCCCGGGCACAGACAGCGGAAGAATGATTTTTACAAGAATTTCCCAGCGGGTGGCGCCGTCGATCAGGGCGCACTCTTCGAGTTCGTAGGGTATGGACCGGAAATAACCCATCAAGAGCCAGGTGCTGAACGGTATAAGAAAAGTGGGGTAGGTGAGTATCAGCGCCATCCGGGTGTCGAACAGGCCCAATTGAAAGACGATGGCGGCCAGCGGTATGAACAGTATCGACGGCGGTACCAGATACGCGAAGAAGATGCCCAGGCCCACTTGTTTGGACCCCTGGAAGCGCAGGCGCTCGATGGCATAGGCGGCGAAGACGCTGGCCGCCAGGGAAATGAAGGTCGCCACGGTGGAAATGAGTATCGAATTCCACAGCCAGCCGGGGAAGGGCGTTTCGAACATGAGTTTGTAAAAGTGCTTCAAGGTCGGAGCGAGCACCCAGAACGGATTGCCCGAACTCAGCGCCATTTCCTCATCGGGCTTGAACGAGGTGATGGCCATCCAATAGAAGGGAAACAGCAGCACGAACACGAATATGCCTAATGGAATATAGACCGTGACCCAGCGTCGCGGAATCGACTGCAGGTACTCCATTCCCTGTTTTTCATTTTTGTCGTCTTTCTTGCGCTTTTGATCAGTTTTCATCACTTGTCTCCGCCCTGTTGCCAGGCACGCCGTTGCAAACCGAAGTAGGAAAACATGATGGCCGCCAGCAGGAAGGGCACCATCATTATGGCCAGCGCCGCCCCTTCGCCTAGCGATCCCCCCGGAATGGCCCGCTGGAAGGACAGGGTGGTCATGAGGTGCGTGGC
>JAKFDW010000351.1:0-4170 GCA_036675955.1 Orrella sp.
GGACAGGGATCGCCGCAGGCCATGGCCATTTTCCAGGGCCGCCAGCAAAGTCCGGCCCCACGCCAGATCATCATGCGTCAAGCGCTCGAAGGCCAGCCAGGTCACGCCGCCGCAACATTGCCCGATCGACGGCCCAAGCGGAAAGCGAAGCACCTGCCTGCAGGGCTTTCCTTCTTTCAACATTTCACGCGCGCGAGCAATGGCCCGCCACTCCAGATGGCCGCCGCCTATGGTGTCGACGGCGCCGCCCGGCCCCACCCACATGCGGGCCCCCGCGTTGCGCGGGGTCGAGCCCTGAACGCGCAATACCGTAATCAACACCTGCGGCTCCTGCCGGGCCAGCCCCTCCAGCAGATCGGCGAGCCAGCCTGTTACCGCCGTGGCTGTCGGTGCTTCCAATACATGCTCCTGTTTATTCATAGGGGGACGCAGAGCCGGCCAAGGCCGGATCGGCCGCCGCTTCCGGCATCGGAGCCTCGACCTGTTCCGCAGGATATTGCGCCGCATGCGCATCGGCCACAGCGGAAGCAGTGGAAGCAGTGGAAGCAGCAACGAATTCGAGCGCTTGAAGAATACGTTCAGCAGTGGCAGGCGCATTCAGAACAGGTATAACCCCCGGAGCAGCCGTGGCGCGTATGGCATCGCGTATGGCCAGCAACACCGAAATTGCCGCCGGCAAGGGCGGCTCGCCCACCGCCTTGGAACGATAGATGTTGTCTTCGGCGTTTCCATTGTCGAAGAAGTCGACGTTCAGAATCGGCGGGCAATCGGATATGGAAGGAATCTTGTAGGTCGATGGCGCGTGCGTCATCAGTTTCCCGGCGTCGCTCCACCAGAGCTCTTCGGTCGTCAGCCAGCCTGCTCCCTGAATGAAGCCGCCTTCGATCTGACCCCGATCCAGAGCCGGGTTAAGGGACCGGCCCGCGTCATACAGGATATCGGCGCGCAGCAGGCGGCTTTCCCCTGTCAGCGTATCGATAATCACTTCTGAACAGGCTGCGCAGTAGACAAAGTAATAAAAAGGCCGTCCGGTAAGCGTCTTGAAATCGTAGTGGATCTTGGGCGTTCGATAGAAGCCTGAGGACCACAGGGGTACGCGCGCGTTATAGGCCTGCTGCACGAATTCCGCGAAACCCAGGACCGCCTTGTCGCCGCAATACACCTGGTTCGAACGGAAACTGACTTCGTCCGGCGCAACGCCGTAGCGGGCGGCCGCGTAGGCGATGAGCGCATCCTTGATCTTTTGCGCGGCATCTTGCGCGGCCTTGCCATTCAGATCAGTACCCGACGATGCCGCCGTGGCGGACGTGTTCGATACCTTGGAAGTGTCTGCGGCAGATACACGCACGCGTGCAATATCGAGCCCGAGTTCTTCAGCCACCACTTGCGCGACCTTGGTGTTCAAGCCCTGCCCCATTTCCGTGCCGCCGTGATTGATCAGCACCGAACCGTCGGTATAGATATGCAGCAATGCCCCGGCCTGGTTCAAGTGCGTGGCGGTGAATGAGATCCCGAATTTGACCGGCACAAGGGCCAGCCCCTTTTTCAATATCTTGCTGCCCTGGTTGAACCGATCGATTTGCGCACGCCGGACACGATAATCGGACGAAACTTCCAGTTGATCGACAAGCTCGTGTATGACGTTGTCCTCGACCACCATGGAATAAGGCGTCACATTGCGCCCGGTACTACCGTAGAAGTTCAGCTTTCGCACATCCAGAGGATCTTTTCCAAGGCGCATTGCAATATCGTCGATGACATATTCGATCGCCAGGATGCCCTGCGGACCGCCGAATCCACGAAAAGCGGTATTAGACTGCGTGTTGGTCTTCAATCTCAACGAGAGAATATCGAAGGTATCCAGGTAGTAGGTGTTATCGGTGTGAAATACCTGGCGGTCGGCGACCGGTCCGGATAAATCGGCCGAATAACCGCAACGCAGCTGGTGCTCGAACACGATGCCGAGAATACGCCCGTCGCCGGTATAGGCGACATCGTAAACGCTGCGAAAATCGTGCCGCTTGCCGGTCATGAGAAAATCGTCATCACGATCGGCGCGCAGCTTCACCGGCTTGCCGGTGCGCCGTGCAAGCAGGGCCGCCACGGTGGCGTAAGGCCATGACTGGCTTTCCTTGCCGCCAAATCCGCCGCCCATCCGGCGGCACTCCACCTTGATCGTATGCGCAGGCTGTTGCAGTGCGTGCGCCACCATGAACTGCATTTCCGAAGGATGCTGGGTCGAGCAATACACATGCATCTCGCGGTTTTCGCCTGGCACGGCGTAGGCGATCTGCCCTTCCAGATAGAACTGTTCCTGGCCGCCGCAACACACCACGCCCTGATGACGCCGCGGGCCTTGGGCCAGGACGGCCTGGACATCGCCGCGCCGTATACGCACCGGCGGAAGAACATACGATTTGCGTTCCGCGGCATCCTGCGCCGTCAGCGTATGGCCAAGGTCGTCGTAGTCGATACGAGCCAGTTTTACGGCACGGCGCGCCAGGTCCCGCGTGATGGCCGCCACGGCAAACAGCGGCTGGCCGAGGAATTCGGTAACTCCATCGGCAAAGATGGGCTCGTCATCCAGAAACGGGCCCAGGTACTTTTGGCCGGGGACGTCCTCCAGCGTGATGACGGCCACGACGCCCGGTGCCTGGCGCACCGCATCCAGATCCATGCGGGCTATGCGTGCATGAGCCCGCTCCGAGAGCCCGAACGCCGCATGCAGCGTGCCCTGCGTTTCGGGAATGTCGTCGGTATACAGCGCTGTGCCGCTGACATGCAATGGCGCACTTTCATGCGCAACCGAGCGGCCTACGGTTTGATGTGACGGATCCTGCATGGCGGGCTCCTTAAACGCGTGTTCGCACTCCACCCGTGCTTTCAAGATAGAACCGATACAGCAGGTTCTGCGCGGCTTTCAAGCGATAGGCACCGCTCGCCCGCATGTCCGTCATGGGCTCATAATCCTGCCGCATGGCTTCCATGGCCTGCCTTACGGATCCTTCCTGCCAATATTGGCTCAGCAGCGCCTCTTCGGCATGTATGGCGCGCCGGGAAGTAGCGGCCATACCTCCATGGGCAATACGCAGCGAGGCCACTTTTCCGCTTTCGAGCACAAGCGCATAGGCGCCGCATACGGCCGAAATGTCCTGATCGAAACGCCTGGACAATTTATAAGCCGCCACCTGCATGCCCGGAACACGCAGCGGCACCAGCAATGCCTCGACGAACTCATCGGGAGCCCTGTCTTGCTTGCGATAGTCCAGATAAAGGTCCTCAAGAGCCAGAGTACGACGATGGCTGCCTTGGCGCAACACCACCTGGGCGCCGATCGCGATCAGCAACGGCGCGGAGTCGCCGATGGGCGAGCCATTCGCCACATTTCCCACCAGCGTGCCCGAGTTCCGTATGGGCATGGACCCGAATCGCTTCCACAGCTCAGTGGCCTCGGGATACTCGGCCGCGATGGCTTGGTAGCCATCGTTCAGCAGCACCGCTGCGCCTATCTTCAACTGTCCGGCTATGCGTTGAATCTGCTTGAGCTCGGCGATATCGCCCAGATAGATGACGTTGGCTAGCGTCTTCAGCTGCTTGGTGACCCACAGCCCGACATCCGTGCCTCCCGCCAGAAGAATCGCCCCTGGATTGTCCTGCAGCAAGCCGGCCAGTTCAGAACTCGTGGAAGGCGCAATATAGTGTTGCCCCGGCGTTTCGATTTCCAATGTGCCGCGGCCTTGAAGCGCGAGCGCCTCCAACTGCCGTCGCACCCCGTCGTGGTCGGCGATTGCAATGGGATAGGCACCCATATTTTGCGCCGCGTCGATGATGGGCCGGTAGCCCGTGCACCGGCACAGGTTGCCCGACAAATGATCCAGCACCTGTTCGCGCGTAGGAGCTTGCAGGCCTTGCTGGTACATGGTGTACATGGACATGACAAAGCCGGGTGTACAGAAGCCGCATTGGGAACCATGGTAGTCCACCATGGCTTGCTGCACGGGATGCAAGGAGCCGTCTGCGCCCCCAAGCGCTTCGACTGTCCAGATGGCCTTGCCGTCGAGCGTGGGCAAAAAGCGTATACAGGCGTTGATGGACCGATATGCCACTTCACCGTTGCCGGTAAGACTGGCTTCCGTAATCGTGCAGGCGCCGCAATCGCCTTCCGCGCAG
>JAKFDW010000352.1:0-3731 GCA_036675955.1 Orrella sp.
ATTCTTGGCGGACAGAGGGGGATTCGAACCCCCGATACGCTATAAACGTATACACGCTTTCCAGGCGTGCGCCTTCAACCGCTCGGCCACCTGTCCTGATCTGGGCTTTCTTTTACAAAAGCGAAGTCCGCCATTCTAACAGAATCTTTCGATCTTGGGTTTTACACGATCGCCGGTGCAGATCACCGCATTAGGCATGCATGCATCACCTGACAGACTGAAGCGCGATCATGCGTTCAACATACCGCGCCATCATGTCGATTTCCAGGTTCACTCCTTGACCTGCAACCAGGTGCTTGAGGGTCGTCACCTGAACAGTGTGCGGGATAAGATTGATGCGTATCTCGCAACCGGCGGCATGATCTTCCACGCGATTTACCGTAAGGCTAACCCCGTTGACCGTAATGGATCCTTTATAGGCAAGATACTTTGCCAGGTCTGCCGGAACATCGATGCGCAAGTCCCATGACTCGCCTACCGGTTCGAAACGGGTGACTACTCCCATGCCGTCGACGTGACCCGATACCAGGTGCCCGTCTAGGGAATCGCCCATGCGCAGGGCATGCTCGAGATTGACGTCGCCAGGCTGGTCCAGTCCGACAGTGCGATTCAGGCTTTCGCGCGAAACATCGACGCTGAAGGCATCCGGTTCAAGCTCGACCACGGTCATGCATGCGCCTTGTATGGCGATCGAGTCGCCCAGCTTGCTGGAGTCTCGCAGGAAACCGCCGGCGCTGATGGTCAGGCGAACGCCAGCGTCTTCCTGGCCATTATTGAACGGGGAAACTCGTATGATTTTGCCGACAGCGGCGACTATGCCTGTAAACATTTTTTCTCTCTTAATGATCCGGGTTGGCATCCGGCGACTGTACAGCTTGCAGCAAGGCGTTCCAACGATCAATATGCCTTGCCCGCAAACGCAAGTCGGGAGCCACGCTTTGCGTATCGGTGAACTGGAAGCGCTGTGCCTCGGATAGATTTTCCATACCCGGCAGGCACACCATGCCCATGCCTGCGCCCAGCAATACGGGTGCCGTATAGATCAACAACTCATCCACGCACTGTGCCTGCAACAAGGCGCCGCTAAGCCGCGAACCTGCTTCCACATGGACTTCATTTACATCATGCCGGCCCAGCCATTGCATGACCGATCGCAAATCGACGCGCTCTCCATCTGCGGGCATTTCGATAACCTGCACATTGCGCCCGGCCAGCCTGGCGGCTTTCTGGGAATCGGCCCGGCAGGTGAATATCCATGTGCGCGCGCCATCGAAGATGCGGGCGTTCTCGTCGATCTCGAATCGCGTATCGATAATGGCCTTGACCGGCGCGCGTGCGGTATCGACATGGCGCACGTTCAGTTGTGGATCGTCGGCCTTGACCGTGCCCGATCCGGTGAGCACCACGCAACTGCGTGCCCGCCAGTGATGCCCATCGGCGCGTGCCGCCGGTCCGGTAATCCACTTGGACTGACCGTTCTCCAGGGCTATGCGTCCATCCAGCGAGGCGGCCAGTTTAAGCCATACCCATGGCGTCTTGCGGGTCATGCGGGCCACAAAGCCGGGGTTCAGCGCCAGCGCTTCTGCGGCACAGACCATGGTCGTCACGCATATCCCAGCGGTGCGAAGCTTTGCTATGCCCTGTCCGCCCACCAGGGGATTGGGGTCGCGCATCGCAACCACGACACGTGCCGGCCGCGCGGCGATCAGTGCATCCACGCAAGGCGGTGTACGGCCGAAATGGCTGCAGGGCTCCAGCGTTACGTAGATCGTCGAACCGGATACCTGTACGCCACGCTCGGCGGCCTGGCGCAAGGCCATGACCTCGGCATGCGGGCCGCCCGCCATCTGGGTGGCGCCTGCCGCCAGAAGCTGGCCGTCGCGCACGACAAGGCAGGCAACACGAGGATTTGGCGAGGTGATGTACATGACGCTTTCAGCCAGCGTCAAGGCCTGACGCATCCAGCGTTCGTCATCAATGGCTGTGTTCACGGCTTCCGGGGAACCTGGATTTCGTCTATGGCCTTGACGAACTCGCCAATGTCTTCGAAGCTTTTGTAGACCGAGGCAAAGCGTACATAGGCCACCTGGTCCAGCTTCCTGAGTTCGCTCATGACCAGTTCGCCCAGGTAGCCCGTTCCAACTTCGCGCAGGCCGCTGACCAACAATAGTTCCTGGATGCGAACAACGGCCGCATCGACGTCTTCGGTGCTTACCGGCCGCTTGCGCAAGGCCAGATTCAGGCTGCCGCGCAGCTTGTTGACATCGAACTCGACGCGCGTGCCATTGCGCTTGACCACAGCCGGCATGACCAGTTCTACCCGTTCATAGGTCGTAAAGCGGCGGTCGCAAGCCGTACAACGGCGACGGCGACGTATCGTGTCGCCCTCTTCCGAGACCCGGGAATCTATGACTTGCGTATCGAAGCTGCTACAGAACGGGCATTTCATGTTTGGCAGGCCCCGCGCAAAATCGGGGCTGTCCCTGTTTTAACGGTAAACCGGCAGACGCGCCGTGAGTTCGTTGACGCGTTTGCACACGTTGGCTATGGAGGCTTCGTCGCGCGGGTTGTCCAGCACATCGGCGATCAGGTGCGCGGTGAGTTCGGCCTCGGCCTCTTTGAAGCCGCGCGTCGTCATGGCCGGCGTACCCAAGCGGATGCCGCTGGTGACGAAAGGTTTTTCCGGATCGTTTGGAATGGCGTTTTTGTTGACCGTGATATGCGCCTGGCCCAGTACCGCTTCCGCTTCTTTTCCGGTAATGCCCTTGGCACGCAGATCGACCAGCATGACGTGGCTTTCGGTACGGCCGGAGACAATGCGCAAGCCGCGCTCGACCAGTGTGCGCGCGAGCACGTCGGCGTTCTTGACCACCTGGGTCGCATAAGCCTTGAATTCGGGTTCGAGCGCTTCCTTGAAGGCCACAGCCTTGCCCGCAATGACGTGCATCAGCGGTCCGCCCTGGATGCCGGGGAATATGGCTGAATTGATCATTTTCTCGAATTCGGCCTTCATCATGATGACGCCGCCGCGCGGACCGCGCAGGGACTTGTGCGTCGTCGAGGTAACGAAGTCGGCGTGAGGCACGGGGTTGGGATAGGCGCCACCGGCCACCAGGCCGGCGTAATGGGCAATATCCACCATGAACAAGGCGCCGTTGTCGTGCGCAATACGCGCCATGCGCTCGAAATCGATGCGCAGCGAATAAGCGGACGCCCCGCCCACAACCAGCTTGGGCTTGTGCTCTTTGGCAAGCTGCTCGAGTTGGTCATAGTCGATTTCTTCGTTGGCATCCAGGCCATAGGATATGAAGTTGTACAGCTTGCCTGATGCGTTGACCGGCGAACCGTGCGTAAGATGGCCGCCTTCGGCCAAGCTCATGCCCAGCACGGTGTCACCCGGCTTGAGCACCGCCATGTACACGCCCTGATTGGCTTGCGAACCGGAATTGGGTTGGACATTGGCCGCTTCCGCGCCGAAGATTTCCTTCAGGCGGTCAATGGCCAGCTGCTCGACGATGTCGACGTATTCGCAGCCGCCGTAGTAACGCTTGCCGGGATAGCCCTCAGCATACTTGTTGGTCAGTTGCGTACCCTGAGCCTGCATGACTGCGGGGCTGGTGTAGTTTTCAGATGCGATCAGTTCGATATGCTGTTCCTGTCGAACATTTTCTTTCTGAACGGCAGCCCATACTTCGGCATCGACTTGATCAAGGGTACGTGAACGATCGAAC
>JAKFDW010000353.1:0-6171 GCA_036675955.1 Orrella sp.
GCATCCGCCGCAAACGCGCGTATGCCCTCGGCCAGTTTTTCGGTTGCCATCGCGTCCTGATTCATCTCGGTACGGAAGGAGACTTCATTGCTGGCCATGGCTTCCGGCGCATGCTGCTTGGCAGCCTTCGGATCCAGTTGGCGCTCCAGCGGGTCGGTACTGGCTGTCAATTCGGCCAATAAGTCTGGGCTTATCGTAAGCAGGTCGCAGCCCGCCAACGCCCGGATTTGCCCGATATTGCGAAAACTGGCGCCCATGATTTCGGTGGGGATATCGTGTGCCTTGTAGTAGTCATAAATCCGCCTGACCGACTGGACGCCGGGGTCGGCTGGTCCGGAACTGGCCGCTTCATTCCATTTGTCGCCTGCATTCTTCTTGTGCCAGTCGTAGATACGGCCGACGAAAGGTGAAATGAGCTGCACCTTGGCCTGGGCGCACGCCAACGCTTGCGGAAGGCAGAACAGCAATGTCATGTTGCAGCGTATGCCTTCGGCCTGCAAAGCCTTGGCCGCCTGTATGCCTTCCCAGGTGGACGCCAGCTTGATGAGAACCCGTTCGCGGTCCACCCCTGCGCCTTGATACAGACCAATGATCTGGTGCGCCCGTTTAATGCTGGCCTGGGTATCGAACGACAGGCGCGCGTCGACTTCGGTGGACACGCGTCCCGGCACGATGGTCAGGATCTCGCGGCCGAAGGCAACCAGCAGATGGTCGACCAGTTCGGCGGCCGAACCTTGGCCGTTGTCCGCGATGACTTTGTCGAGCAAATAACGGTTTTCTTCTTTTTGTATGGCTTTCAGAATCAGCGAGGGATTGGTGGTCGCGTCAGTGGGGCGATGAAGGCGCATGGCTTCAAAGTCGCCGGTGTCGGCCACCACCGTGGTGAACCGTCGCAGTGTTTCAAGTTGATTGGGCATAGTGTTCACACCGATAGGACAAGGACAGGAAAGAGCCTGTTACTGTAGACCATTTTCGGGGCCGGCACAGGACAGAAAGTCATTCCCGATCTGCCTTCTTCAGGCTGCGGCGCTCTCAAGGTATAATCAGAAGGTTTACTTATTGACTTTACAACCGGGGTTTACAGTGCTGCCGTCACTCTTTCCTGAGGGGGCCAACAGGTCCCCATCTGCAATTCTTGCCTTGGCAGACGGTACCATCTTCAAGGGTGTCTCTATCGGCGCCGATGGTTATTGCGTCGCCGAGATCGTTTTCAACACGTCCATGACCGGCTATCAAGAGATCCTCACCGATCCCAGCTACAACGGACAAATCGTCACCTTGACGTATCCGCATATAGGCAATACGGGCATCAATCTCGAAGATTCCGAATCGGGCCGCATTCATGCCGCAGGCCTGGTGGTGCGCGATTGCTCGCTGCGCGTGTCCAATTTCCGCTCGACCCAGTCCTTGCCCGACTACCTCAAGTCGCAGGGGGTCGTGGCGATTTCGGGCGTCGACACCCGCAAGCTCACCCGCATCCTTCGCGAAGGCGGCGCCCAGGGCGCCTGCATACTGGTGGGCGATGACGCCGAGCGCGCCGTCGAACTCGCAAGAAACTTTCCCGGCATGTCGGGCCAGGACCTGGCCAAGGTGGTCTCCACCAAAACCACCGAGAACTGGGTCGAAGGCACATGGCAGTTGGGCCGGGGTTTTTCGCAACCCGACAATCCGCAATACCATGTGGTCGCCTACGATTACGGCATCAAGACCAATATCCTGCGCCTGTTGGCCGACCGCGGCTGCCGCGTTACGCTGGTACCGGCTCAAACACCGGTCGAAGACGTGCTGGCGCTCAAGCCCGATGGCATCTTCCTGTCGAATGGCCCCGGCGATCCGGAACCCTGCCTGTACGCAATCGATACCTGCAAGGCAGCACTGGACAAAAAAATTCCAATGTTCGGCATTTGCCTGGGGCAGCAGATACTCGGCCTGGGCCTGGGGGCCAAAACCATCAAGATGAAAACCGGCCATCATGGCGCGAATCATCCCGTTCAGGACCTGGACACCGGCCGGGTTTTCATCACCAGCCAGAACCATGGCTTCAATGTCGATGTCGATACCTTGCCCGCCAATGCGCGCGTAACCCATTTGTCCTTGTTCGACGGAACGGTACAAGGCTTCGAACTGACCGACAGTCCTGCATTCTGCTTCCAGGGGCACCCCGAAGCCAGCCCCGGCCCACACGATATCGTGGTGCTATTCGACAAATTCATCAGCCTGATGGCTGAGAAAAAATAATACAGAACTATGCCAAAGCGTTCAGACCTAAAAAGTATTCTTATCATCGGGGCCGGCCCCATCATCATCGGCCAGGCATGCGAATTCGACTATTCCGGAGCCCAAGCCTGCAAGGCCCTTAAATCGGAAGGCTATCGCACCATTCTGGTCAACAGCAATCCGGCCACCATCATGACCGACCCCGAAACGGCCGACGTCACCTATATCGAGCCCATCACCTGGCAAGCGGTCGAAAAAATCATTGAGCGCGAAAAGCCCGATGCTTTGCTGCCCACCATGGGCGGCCAGACGGCACTGAATTGCGCGCTGGATCTCGTGCACAACGGCGTACTTGAAAAACATGGCGTCGAACTCATCGGCGCCAACGAGCACGCAATCGAGAAAGCCGAAGACCGCCAGAAGTTCAAGCAGGCCATGAGCAAGATCGGCCTGGAATCGGCCAAGTCCGGCGTGGCCCACACGCTGGACGAAGCATGGGAAGTACAGCGCCGCATTGCCAAGGAGGCCAACGTTTCCGGCTTCCCCGTGGTGATACGCCCCAGCTTTACCATGGGCGGTTCCGGCGGCGGCATTGCCTACAACAGCGAAGAGTTCGAAAGCATTTGCCGGCGCGGCCTGGAAGCATCGCCGACCAGTGAACTGCTTATCGAGGAATCCTTGCTGGGATGGAAAGAATACGAGATGGAAGTCGTGCGCGACAGCGCCGACAACTGCATCATCATCTGCTCCATCGAGAATCTCGATCCCATGGGCGTGCACACGGGCGACTCCATCACGGTGGCGCCGGCCCAGACCCTCACCGACAAGGAATACCAGATCATGCGCAATGCATCGATCGCGGTATTGCGCGAAATCGGTGTCGATACCGGGGGCTCCAACGTACAGTTTGCGGTCAATCCCCATAACGGCCGCATGATAGTCATTGAAATGAACCCGCGCGTTTCGCGCTCGTCGGCGCTGGCGTCGAAGGCGACCGGCTTTCCCATTGCCAAGGTCGCGGCGCGCCTGGCCGTGGGCTATACGCTGGATGAATTGCAGAACGAGATCACGGGCGGCGCCACGCCGGCCTCGTTCGAGCCATCCATCGACTACGTGGTCACCAAGGTGCCCCGTTTCGCATTCGAAAAATTCCCCGCTGCCGACTCCCGCCTGACCACCCAGATGAAGTCCGTGGGCGAGGTCATGGCCATAGGCCGCACCTTCCAGGAATCCTTCCAGAAAGCCCTGCGCGGCCTTGAAGTCGGCGTCGACGGCCTCAACCAGAAGACCACCGATCGCGAAAAGCTTCAGGTTGAACTCGGCGAGCCCGGTCCGGAACGCATCTGGTATGTGGGCGACGCCTTTGCACAAGGCTTCTCGCTGGAAGAAGTGCAAAGCCTTACGCGCATCGATCCGTGGTTCCTGGCCCAGATCAAGGAAATCGTCGATATCGAACTCGCGCTCGAGCAAAAGACACTGGCCGATCTCGACCACGATACCGTGCGCGAACTCAAGCGCCGCGGCTTCTCCGATCGTCGTCTGGCTTTCCTGCTGGACACGTCGGAAACCGAAGTCCGCAAGCTGCGCCACCAGTTGGGTGTGCGCCCCGTCTACAAGCGTGTGGATACCTGCGCTGCCGAGTTCGCAACGCGCACGGCATATATGTATTCCACCTACGAAGACGAGTGCGAATCCGCCCCGACCGATCGCAAGAAAATCATTGTGCTGGGCGGCGGACCCAATCGTATCGGCCAGGGTATCGAATTCGACTATTGCTGCGTGCATGCCTCGCTGGCCTTGCGCGACGATGGCTATGAAACCATCATGGTCAATTGCAATCCGGAAACCGTTTCCACCGATTACGATACTTCCGATCGTCTCTATTTTGAACCCGTTACGCTGGAAGACGTGCTGGAAATCGTGCACAACGAGAAGCCGGTGGGCGTGATCGTGCAGTACGGCGGCCAGACTCCCCTGAAACTTGCGCGTGCCCTTGAAGCCAACGGCGTACCCATCATCGGCACCAGTCCCGAGTCCATCGACGTCGCCGAAGACCGCGAGCGCTTCCAGAAGTTGCTCACCAAGCTGGGATTGCGCCAGCCGCCCAACCGTACGGCCCGCACCGAAGGCGAGGCGCTGTCGCATGCGGCGGATATCGGCTATCCGCTGGTGGTGCGCCCCAGCTATGTGCTGGGCGGCCGCGCCATGGAAATCGTGCACGAACAGCAGGATCTCGAGCGCTATATGCGCGAAGCGGTCAAAGTCAGCAACGACTCGCCGGTTCTGCTGGATCACTTCCTGAATAACGCGACCGAAGTAGATGTGGATTGCATCGCCGATGGAGAAACCGTCTTCATAGGCGGCGTAATGGAACACATTGAACAGGCCGGCGTGCACTCCGGCGATTCGGCCTGCAGCCTTCCACCGTATTCTCTGTCTGACGAGGCTATCACCGAAATCAAGCGCCAGACCTCGCTCATGGCGCGCGCCCTGAACGTCAAGGGCCTGATGAACGTGCAGTTCGCCATCCAGGATGGCGACGTCTATGTGCTGGAAGTCAATCCTCGCGCTTCACGCACCGTTCCCTACGTCTCCAAGGCAACCGGCCTGCAGCTGGCCAAGATCGCGGCAAGGGCAATGGCGGGCAAGACGCTGGCCGAGCAGGGCATACGCAAAGAGATTGTGCCCACCTATTATTCGGTGAAAGAAGCGGTATTTCCTTTCGTGAAATTCCCTGGCGTCGATACCATTCTGGGCCCGGAAATGAAGTCCACCGGCGAAGTCATGGGCGTAGGCGAAAGTTTCGGCGAAGCTTTCGTCAAGTCGCAATTGGCTGCCAGCGTGCTGCTGCCTGAAACCGGCATTGCATTCATCAGTGTTCGCGAGCAAGACAAGCCGCGCGCGGTCGAAGTGGCCCGCGGTCTCATTACCCTGGGCTTCAGCATCGTTGCCACGCGCGGTACGGCAGCGGCCATTCAGGGAGCCGGCCTGGAAGTCCAGGTCGTCAACAAGGTTACCGAAGGTCGTCCGCATATTGTCGACATGATCAAGAACGGCGAGATTGCGCTGGTCATCAACACGGTTGAAGAGCGACGCAACGCCATTGCCGATTCGCGCATGATACGAATCAACTCCCTGGCGGCACGCGTGACTTTCTTTACGACGATAGCCGGTGCCTGCGCTGCCGTCGAGGGTCTCCAGTACTTGCGCCAGGGCGGCGGCCTGAAGGTCTATTCGCTGCAAGACCTGCATGCCGATCTGCCGGCGCAATGATGAATAGCCGTTCGTGAAGCGTGTGTTCATCACGGGGGCGAGCAGCGGCATAGGCGCCGCGCTCGCTTCTTTTTATGCCCGGCAAGGTGCGGATCTGGGGCTGGTGGGGCGTCGGCATGATGCCTTGTTGGCCTTGAAGAACAGTCTGCCGGGCGAGCACCGCGTATATGCGCTCGATGTCCGGGATCGCACGGCCTTGCACGCGGCGGCGCATGACTTTCTGGCGCAGGGGCCGGTCGATATCGTGATTGCCAGCGCGGGAATCAGTGCCGGCACGCTTACCGAAGAGCCCGATGATTTTCGGGTTTTCGAAGCCATCATTGCCACCAATTTGAACGCCACCGTAGCGACTTTCGAGCCTTTCATCGCTTCCATGAAGCGACAGGGCGGCGGTCGCCTGGTGGGAATAGGCAGCGTCGCCGCGGTGCGCGGCCTGCCCGGCGCGGGCGCCTACAGCGCCTCAAAAGCGGCGGTCAGGGCATATTGCGAAAGCTTGCGCGTCGAGCTGAGCACATCCGGCGTCAAGGTGGTCACGATTGCGCCTGGCTTCATCCAGACGCCCATGACTGCTCAAAACCCGTACAAGATGCCTTTTCTCATGCCGGCGGACCGCTTTGCGGCACAAGCGGCGCGGGCCATTGAAAAAAGCGTCTCGTACAAGGTTATTCCGTGGCAAATGGC
>JAKFDW010000354.1:0-1758 GCA_036675955.1 Orrella sp.
CGCTACGAGACGATCCAGTGGCTGATGTTCCAGATGGGCGGCATCGGCCCCATGTTCGGCCAGCTCGGTTTCTTTCACAAGTTCGCCGGCAAGGCGTACGAAGACAAGCGACCGCGCGACCGCTACGTTGCCGAGTCAAAACGCCTGCTCGGCGTACTGGAGCAGCGGCTGGAAGGCCGCAGCTGGCTCATGGGCGATAGCTACTCTATCGCCGACATCGCCATCTTCCCCTGGGTGCGCAACCTCGTCGGGTTTTACGAGGCGGGTGAGCTGGTGGGGTTTGACAGCTTCCCGAATGTGAAGCGGGTGCTCGCGGCGTTTGTGGCGAGGCCGGCGGTTGCCAGGGGCCTGGCGATACCGAAACGGGGTTGACGGCTGCGCGGGTTGGTCGATAGCTGGCGAACGGTGGTCGCTCGTCAGGCTTGTGCACAAAGACTCGGTTGGGTCGCCGCTTTGTGGCCCAGTCCATGACTCCACTCGAACCAGCCGCCGTCATACACGCTGATGCGCTCCCAGCCCATCAGCCAGGCATAGTAAAACGCCACTGATGCGCGCCAGCCCGTGCCGCAGTAAAACGCTGTTTGCAGGCCGGGGTGTATGCCTTCTTTTGCCCAGAACTGGCATATCTCGCCGGCAGGCCGCATGGTGCCGTCCGGCCATTGAAAGGCACTCATGTTGTTCACATCGGCGCCATGGCCAGCCCGGCCCCAGCGTGCCCCTGCAATGTCGCCCCGGGCTTTGATGTAGCTGTAGCCGGAGGTCTTGCCGGTGAACTCATCCCACGTGCGGATGCTGGCCAGCGCACCATCAGGCTGCGATAAAAGCGACTTCGCCTGGTGCGTGTTGATCAGGTACTGCGGACACCCCGGAAAGGCCGCGCCAAAACTGGTTGCGGGCGGGTGGCGCTGCGGTGCGCCTTCTGCACAGGGCAGCGCCGCGCGTACCCAGGCGTCAAAACCGCCGTCCAGCAAGCGCACGTCCTTGACGCCCGCATAAAGCATCAGGTGAGCGGCACGCGCCGCGGCCGTGGTGTTTCGGCCATACAGGATCACCGTCGTGTCATGACGAATACCCAGGCCCAACAACAATTGCAGCAAGGCCGAGTCGGGCACCTTGTTCCAGAACGGTCCTTCTTCCAGGCAGAGGGTGTTGAGGTAGGCGGCGCCGGGTATGTGGCATTTTAAAAATGCGGTGGGCGCACCGCAATCGACTTCCAGCAAACGCCAGTTGTTCGCCGGCGCGGCGCTCACGCTGGCGCCCGCCATCAGCCCGGCGAGCCAGGCTGGCGTGATGAGCTGTTGCCAGCGTGGCGAGGCGGCGTGAAAGAAGGGCAAAGCGCGTGCGTTTTTTTGGAGGCCAGGATTCAGGCGATGCCCGAGCCAGTGGATGGCAATGAATGGATACATTTTCTCACGTCACGGCCGGGCGAATCCGAGCCCACGCGAAAAGGCCCCATGCGGCTGGTCGAGCGGGCTATGGACCCAGTGAATACCAGCTAGAGAAGCTATCGTTTTGAGAGTGACTAGCGGGAATGTCCGATTAAATCAAGTGGCCCTGCCAAGGCCATTTGCAGAGTAATTCCATTGCCCTGATTTGCCTTGAGCCCCAAGAAGGCATAGAGTGGTTTTTCTTACCAAGGACCAACATGGCAACCAGCAGTATTTTCGGCGGCCTGCACGCTCCCGAACATGTCCGGGGCAAAGACACCAACGCACTTGGCCCCAGCGACAACTCCGACAGCGGCAGCGATGCCCAGGG
>JAKFDW010000355.1:0-20838 GCA_036675955.1 Orrella sp.
CGCGGCCAATCCTTTACCCGACGCTTCATTGCTCTCGAAAATGACCGACTCACTCGCGCGCAGCATGCCGGCGGGCAGCGCGAGATCTTCCCCGGAAAGATTGCAATAAAGACTCAAAAGATCGCCGTTACCCAATTCCCAGCTGGCCACCAGGCAGCGGTCTCCAAGGACTTGCACGGATACGCTGCGCGATTCGTTCACATGCGCACTGATATGTTCCGCGCGGAGTGCAAGCAAGCCGCGGTAGTAGGCACGCCACAGCATTGCCTCCTCGTTCGTCCCGTCTGCCGGCAGCTTGCTTTGGTCCCAGGTCTGTCGGTCGTTGGGGTCTGGTATGCGCTCCCGGGACGAGGGATCCGAGAATGCGCTGAAGCCGGCAAACTCTTTTCTTCTGCCATCGCGCACGGCCTGTGCCAGGTCCGGATTCCCGAAGCTGGTGAAGTACAGGAATGGCGTCGTGGCGCCGCGCTCCTCGCCCATGAACAGCATGGGTATGTGCGGCGTAAGCAACTGAAGCGCCACGGCTGCGCGCAAGGCCTCGATCCTGCCGCCGCAAAGCGAAATCAGACGCTCGCCCATGGCGCGGTTTCCAATTTGGTCATGATTCTGCAGGAAGAAGACGAATGCGTGCGGAGCAAGATCCATGCTGGGCTGACCGCGCGGCCGTCCATCCCGCCATGGGCTGGGCTCGCCTTGATAGATGAAACCGTCGGCCAGGCAGCGGGCGAGCTTGTCTGTCGGGTCATCTTTGTAGGACATGTAATAGCCCTGGGTTTCGCCGGTAAGAATTCCGTGCAGCACATGGTGCGCATCATCATTCCACTGGGCGTCAAAACCTTGCTTCAGCAAACTTGCATTGTTGTCGTCGTTTTCCAGCACCAGATGCACATACCGGTCCGGATCCACGTTCTGGCGGACGAAGCGTGCCATTTCAGGCAGCCAGTCGGTTTCGGAAATGGCATGGACGGCATCCAGCCGCAGACCGTCAAAGCGAAATTCGCGCAGCCAGTACAAAGCGTTCTCGGCAAAGAAGGCGCGCACTTGCGGCTTCCTGAAGTCGATCGCCGGCCCCCAGGGAGTCTGCACATCGTCACGATAAAACTCGGGGGCATACGACGACAGGTAGTTGCCATCGGGCCCGAAGTGGTTATAGACAACATCCAGGAACACCATCATGCCGAGACCGTGGGCCTCGTCGATCAAGGCCCGCAAATCGTCCGGGGTGCCATAAGCGCAGTCGGGCGCGTAAGGCAGCACCCCATCGTATCCCCAGTTGCGCGCACCCGGAAAATCGGCGACCGGCATGAGTTCGATGGCGGTAATGCCGAGTTCGGCCAGTTCCGGAAGCATGGCCCGAACGCCGTGGAATCCGCCCGCCAGGCCGACGTGGACTTCGTAGAGCACCGTGTCGGTCCAGGGACGCCCATGCCAATCGGCATGCCGCCATTGATAGGCTTGCGTGTCGACGACGATACTGGCGTCGTGCACATCGCCGTCTTGCAGCCGGGACGCCGGATCCGGCACCGAAAGGTCTGCGCCAACCCGGTACCGGTAGCGCGATCCCGGCCGACACGGATGTTCGATTTCATGGAATCCGTCGCCAACCGGACTCATGGCATGGCTTTCGCCTTCCAGCTCAAGCGCAACGCTGGCCGCTCCGGGCGCCCATAGGCGGAAATTCACGAGGCCGCCGTCGCGCAGGGTGGCGCCAAACCTATAATCCATGTTGCCTCCTTTGCGTCAATCTGCGGACGCAGCGCCCATCAGCAACACCAGCCCATGCGCCGGCACATTGATGCTTTCACCTTCGACGGGCATGGAAGCCAACGCCGGATCGGCCGAGTCCAGCACGATGGACCAGACGCAGGGCGCATCCGGAATCTGGAAGTCGATATCGTCGGGGCCGCCATTGATCAATACCAATGAAAGCTCCACCGTGCCATCCTGCAAACGGCATGCGCGCCGGAAACCAAGCACTCGCCCATCGGCATGCTCCCAAGCCTCTTCGGTCATGGCCGCACCGTCCATGTCGTACCAGACCACCCGCGGTACATCCGGCAGCACGTGGAAATTGCTGTCTTCGAAGCGGGGCAGGCGCAGGGACAGGTGCGAGCGCCGCAGTGCGATGAGGCGGACGACGAAGGCAGTCAGTTCACGCCCATCCTGGCTGTCGGCCTGTGCCCAGTCCAGCCACGATATCTCGTTGTCCTGGCAGTAGGCATTGTTATTGCCTTGCTGACTGTTGCCGAATTCGTCCCCGGCCAGCAACATGGGCGTGCCGTCCGAAAGGAATACGGTAGCCAGCATGGCGCGCACGATACGCTTGCGCAAGGCTTGTATATCGGGATCGTCGCTGGGTCCTTCGACGCCCCAGTTATTGCTGAAATTCTCGCTATGCCCGTCGGTATTTTCGTCGCCATTGATTTCATTGTGCTTGTCGTTGTAGCTGACCACGTCCTGGGCAGTGAAGCCGTCATGCGACGCAAGGTAATTCACCGAAGACCAGGGACGCCGGTGCCGCCCATCGAAAATCATGGGCGAGCCCATGAGCGACCCGGCCATCTCTCCGCGGAGTCCGGTCTCCCCTGCCCAGTATCGTCGCACGCCATCACGATATTTATCGTTCCACTCGGCAAAGCTGGGCGGGTGGTTGCCAAGCTGATAGCCGTCCGGCCCCGTATCCCAAGGTTCGGAGATCAGCTTCAAGCGCGACAGTACGGGGTCCTGCAGGATGGCATCGAAAAATCCCGACCCGGGATCGAAGCCGGTGCCTTCGCGGCCAAGCGTTACGCCAAGATCGAAACGGAAACCGTCGATATGGTAGCTCTCGGCCCAGTAGCGCAAAGAATCCATCACCATTTGCAATACGCGCGGATGCGAGAGGTTCACGGTATTGCCGCAACCGGTATCGTTGATGTAATAGCGTTCCTCGCCGGGAATCAGGCGGTAATAGCTCGCATTGTCCAGGCCCCGCCACGATAGCGTGGGGCCCAGCTCATTGCCTTCGGCGGTGTGGTTATAGACCACGTCCAGTATCACTTCGATGCCAGCCGCATGCAGGCGCCGGATAGCCATCCGCAAGTCGTTGATCTGCCCATTGACGAGGTAGGACGCCTCGGGCGCGAAGAATGCCAAAGTGTTGTATCCCCAATAGTTGCGCAGGCCGCGCTCCACCAGGAAATGGTCTTGCAGGAAAGCATGGACCGGCATCAGTTCTATGGCCGTCACCCCCAGCTTGAGCAGGTGATCGATAAAGCGTCTGCTGCCGAGCGCTTCGCAAGTCCCGCGCACTTCGGGGCGCAGGTCTTCCCTTTTCATCGAGACGCCCCTGAGATGCGCCTCGTATATCGTTGTCTCGGCCCACGGAGTGCATGGCCGCTCTTTGGTACCCCAGTTGAAACTTCCGCTTGTCACGATACTCTTGGGCACAAACGCAGCCGAATCGCGGCGATCCTGGCTAAGGTCCGCCTTCGGGTGCTGGACCCTGTAGCCGAACAAGGCGTCGGACCAGCGTGTCGTGCCCAGCAGCTTGCGGGCATAGGGGTCTATCAGCAGTTTCTGGGGGTTGAAACGATGGCCCATTTTGGGATCGTAGGGTCCGTAAGCCCGGAAGCCATATACCAGTCCAGGTCCAGCATCGGGCAGGTAGCCGTGCCACACTTCGTCCGTGCATTCGGGCAAGGCAAGCCGCCGGATCTCGCGCCGCCCGGCCTGGTCGAAAACACACAGTTCCATCTTGGTGGCATTGGCCGAAAATACCGCGAAATTTATGCCCAGGCCATCGCTATGCGCGCCCAGCGGATACGGCAGGCCTGGATCAAGCTTGTCGGGTAAAGAGAGCCTCATGATCGGAATCCTTCGGGAATGAGTATTACAGTGGCCAGGGGGGGCAGCACGAGCGACAGGGATTGCTCATGTCCATGCAGGGGATGATCGCTGGTGGCGGCACCGCCGCCGTTTCCCATATTTCCCCCGCCATAGAGTTCCGCATCCGTATTGAGCAGCTCGACCCAGCGTCCAGCGACCGGAACACCGATCCTGTACTCGGTACGCGGAACCGGCGTCATATTGCTGACGACCAGCGCGCAGGCTTCGCCATGCTTGCGCAAGAATGCGAACACACTGTTCTGCTGATCGTCGCCTATGATCCACGCAAAGCCTTGCGGGTCGGTGTCGCTGCCGTAAAGTGCCGGGGTAGCGCGATACACCGTATTCAGGTCCCGTACCAGCCTTTGCACGCCGGCATGATGGGCGTCGCGGAGCGCCGCCCAATCCAGCTGGAGGTCGTGATTCCATTCACTCGCCTGCGCCAGCTCCGCGCCCATGAACAGCAGCTTTTTGCCGGGATGTCCGAACATGAAGCCAAAATAGGCCCGCAAATTCGCGAAACGCTGCCAACGGTCGCCCGGCATTTTCCCCAACAGCGAACCTTTGCCATGCACCACTTCGTCGTGCGAAAGCGGCAGCACGAATCGCTCGGAGTAGGCGTATATCATGCCAAAAGTCATGTCGTGGTGGTGGAAGCGCCTATGGATCGGCTCGTACTGCATATAGCGCAACGTGTCGTGCATCCACCCCATATTCCATTTGTACTGGAATCCCAGCCCCCCGACAGCCTGACTCGCGGTTACCCCGGGCCAGGCGGTAGACTCCTCGGCGATCATGATGGCACCCGGACTGCGTTCGGGCACGACCGCATTGAGCTGCTGAAGAAAGTCGACGGCTTCAAGATTCTCGCGGCCGCCGTGGCGATTGGGCGTCCATTGCCCGGGCTCGCGGCTGTAGTCCAGGTAAAGCATCGACGCCACCGCGTCGACCCGCAAGCCGTCGACGTGATAGCGCTGTACCCACTCGAGCGCGCTGCAAAGCAAAAAGTTCCTGACTTCATTGCGGCCCATGTTATAGATCAGGGTGTTCCAGTCGGGGTGGAAACCTTGCTTGGGGTCGGCGTGCTCGTAGAGTGCCGTACCATCGAAGTCGGCCAGGCCGTGCAGGTCGGACGGGAAATGAGCCGGCACCCAATCCAGGATAAGGGCCAGGCCGGCGCGGTGGCAATCATCGACAAATCCGGCAAAATCCGCAGGCGTGCCATAACGCGCAGAAGGCGCATACATGCCCAGTGGCTGGTATCCCCAGGACCCTCCGAAAGGGTGCTCGGTAATCGGCAGCAGTTCCAGGTGGGTAAAGCCCATTTCCATCGCATACTCGATCAGCCGCTTGCCAGCCACGCGCCATGTGCTGTTTGCACCGTCAGCAGTCATCCAGGACCCGAAATGCACCTCATAGATCGACATAGGCGCATCGGGCTGCTGACGCTGCTGGCGCCCGGACATCCATGACTCGTCGGTCCATTCGAAAGCCGCCGGTTCGGCAACCACTGAAGCGGTCGCAGGCGGCATCTCGGTCTGGCGCGCCAATGGGTCAGCCTTGAGCGGAAGCAAGGTTCCGTCACGAGCAATTATCTCGAATTTGTAGCGATTCCCTGGCACGACGCCGGGTACGAAGACCTCCCAGACACCACACTCGCGCCGCAGGTTCATGGGATTGCGCCTTCCGTCCCATGAATTGAAATCCCCAACCACTGCCACGCGCTGTGCGTTGGGCGCCCACACGGCAAACCGCGCGCCGCTGTTCCCATCGATTTCCATTACATGAGCGCCCAGACAGTCGGCGAGCTGCCAGTGCTGTCCCTCCGCCACCAGATGCATATCCAGTTCGCCCAGCAGGGGCCGAAATCCGCCTGCGCCTTCATCGTGCTGGGTTTTCTGCGTACCGATCATCGATTTTTCTGTCATGTGGAATTTCCTTCATCAGCCTGCGCAAGCAGGCGTCTGGCAACGCGGACGAGGCCGGCCAGCGGGATGGAAACCCAATCCGGACGGTGGGCCACTTCGTAGCAAATTTCGTACGCGGCCTTCTCGAACAGAGCCAGATCCAGCAGTTGTGCCTGCACGGCCCGGGACTGCGGCAAGGACTCGGTTGCATCGGCTTGCGCATCTTCCTGGTCGGCTGCGGCGGCGGCTTCATCCAGCGCCAGGTAATAGGCGTCCAGGAAGGCGTTCGTCGCCGTCATGCAGAACTGTTCCAACAGCTCCTGCTGATGCTGCTGCAATGCGGCCATAGGACTCGAAACGGTTGTTTCCTGCGCCGCGGAATTATCCACAGATGCGTCTGCTTCCGTGGACAGCGTCAAGTCTGTAACGGTATGCTGGGTCGCCCGGAACGCGGCGGTGGCGTAGTCGAACGAACGCATCAAGCCGGCCACATCACGCCAGGGACTCGTCTTGCTGCGCCGCTCGCTCAACGGACGTACCGGCTCACCCTCGAAGTCGATTAGATAGACGTCGTTCTGCGCAATCAGGACTTGGCCAAGATGAAAATCGCCATGTATACGGGTGCGCAATGAGTCGACCGACAACTGCGCGCGCCGGTCCACTTCGGCGAGCAACGCGTCGCTGTTCTCCTGCAGTTCACTCAGTTGGCTGTTCGCCGGCTCCGATAACGAGTCTTGCGCTGCGGCGCAGGACTTCAAGGCTTTGGAGAACATGCTGCGTATGTCCTTTGCCCAGGCCTTGGCGTCATTGGCGCGCGCCGGTTCCGGCATGAACGCCGGATCGTCGCTCGGCTGTGCAAATACCGCATGCAATTGCGCGAGCCGGCGGCCTATCGCTCCTGCTACCGTGGCATAACCGTGCAACTCCTCTTCATAGTCCGCCTGGCTCTCCCCTGTCAGCGCCGCATTCTCCAGCGTGCGTTTCAGGTAGTCCTGCGTCCAGCTCCAGGCGTCGCCCTGATTCGCAACGCGCGCATGAAGCAGCGCCAGCGTGTGCGGCGTGCCTTCCGCATCGACCCGCACGAGTTCGCCCAGCAACGCCGCCGAATTGGCATAACCGCGCAGCGTCAGGTAGCGCGTCATTTCGGCCTCGGGATGCACGCCGGCCACCACATGGCGTACCAGCTTCAGTATGGCTTTGTCGGACAAACTCAGCGAGCTGTTGGATTGCTCGCCATGGAACCACTGAATGTCCATATCGGCGGGCCACTCCACATCCCGCAGGCCGGGCTCACCCTGGAAATACAGGGTGAAGCGCCCCCGGGATGTCTCGTAGGGAATTTCGCGATGTTCGCTCATGTTATCCAGTACGGCCAAAGCAAAATCCGGAACGGAGAATGCGTCGGTGACCAATCCAAGTTCCGATCCTCGACGCACCCGGGCCAAGGCGTACTGTTGAGACATGGGCGCTACGGTCTCCGACCACAACAAGGCCAGCGGCAGAAAATAATTGCTGGCCCCGCTATCGAGCTCGACCTGGAACTCAGCCAGGAACAGATCGGTCTGCCCGGGCAGCGGAACGATATAGTCAATGTTCGCCGCCTTGATGCGCTTGTCGCCGGCAAACCAGCGCTGGCGCGACAGGTATAAGGGCAGCACCTCATTGCAGAGTATCCGGCGCGACCCTTCCATCAGTTGATAGCCGGCGCGCCGACGCACTACCAGCGTGGCATATTCCGGCATCTGCTCGGGCAAGGATGCGTGCCATGTCGGCGGGGCCGCGCTGGCGCTCAGTTCAAACCAATAGAAGCCATAGGGTGGCAGCGTCAGCAGGTAAGTCAGTTCACCTATTGTGGGAAACGGCGTACCGCCCAGCAGTTCAATAGGCACCCTGCCCGCCATGGATGACAGATCCAGTTCCACGGGTTGCGACGCATTCGACAGGTTGGCAACGCAAAGCAACACGACGCCTTCGTACTCGCGCAAGTAAGCAAGTATTTTGCGGTTTCCCGGGTACAGGAAGCGCAGGCTCCCGCGACCGAAAGCATGGGTTTGTTGCCGCTTGGCCAGCATGCGGCGTGTCCAGTTGAGCAGCGAATGAGGGTCGCGTTGCTGGGCTTCGACATTGACTGCCTCGTATCCGTAGAGGGCTCCCATCAGTACCGGCAAAGTAAGGCGTTCCGGATCGGCCCGCGAAAAACCGCCATTGCGGTCGGCCGTCCATTGCATAGGCGTGCGCACCCCATCGCGATCGCCCAGGTGAATATTGTCGCCCATGCCCAACTCGTCACCGTAATACAGTACGGGAGTACCCGGCATGGACAACAGGAGGCTGTTCATCAGCTCGATGCGTCGCCGGTCACGCTCCAGCAAGGGCGCCAGCCGCCGGCGTATGCCAAGGTTTATGCGCGCCTGGCGATCGGCGGCATAGACCTCCCATAAATAATCGCGCTCGCTGCTGGTTACCATTTCCAGCGTCAGCTCATCATGATTGCGCAGGAAAATGGCCCACTGGCAGTTTTCCGGAATCTCGGGGGTCTGCTGCATGATGTCGGTAATGGGGAAGCGGTCAGCCCGGGCGATCGCCATATACATGCGCGGCATCAGGGGAAAGTGAAATGACATGTGGCACTCGTCGCCGCTGCCAAAGTATTCCTGCGCGTCTTCGGGCCACTGATTCGCTTCGGCCAGCAGCAGCCGGTCGGGATAATCGCGGTCCATGACCGCGCGTATCTCGCGAAGCACAGCATGTGTTTCCGGCAGATTCTCGTTATTGGTTCCTTCGCGTTCGACGAGGTATGGCACGGCATCCAGGCGCAGGCCGTCCACACCCATGTCCAGCCAATACCGCATGACGTTGATGACTTCCTTCAGTACGCGCGGATTGTCGTAATTGAGATCGGGCTGATGGGAGTAGAAACGATGCCAGAAATACGCTCCCGCAACCGGATCCCACGTCCAGTTGGACTTCTCCGTATCGCAAAAAATAATACGGGTGCCCGAATAAGCCTGGTCGTCATCGGACCAGACGTAAAAATCACGCGCAGCCGAACCGGGCCTGGCCCGGCGCGCCCGCTGGAACCATGCGTGCTGGTCGGACGTATGGTTCACCACAAGCTCGGTAATCACCCGCAAGCCGCGCTGATGCGCCTCGCGTATGAATTTCTTCACATCGGCCAGCGTCCCGTAGTCGTCATGGACGCTGCGGTACTCGGCGATGTCGTAGCCGTCATCAAGGCGCGGCGAGGGATAGAACGGCAGCAGCCACACCGTGTTCACGCCAAGTTCCGCAATGTAGTCCAGCTTGGAAATCAGTCCCGGAAAATCTCCCTTGCCGTCATTGTTCGCATCGAAGAATGACTTCACATGCAGTTGATATATGACAGCATCCTTGTACCAAAGGGGTTCATTCTGCTGCACTGTTATGTTCTTTATTGACCGGGCCATAAACTTCCCTTTTCCAATTCACTCATCACGCCCGCCTTTTGACGTCCGCAAAGAAAACTTCATGAAGGACGCACCAGGCGCCATACAAAAAAGGGACGCTCTTGCGTCAACTCAACGTGATGATGCTTGCCATGCAGGGTGAAACGATGATCGTCGAATACGTCGTGGACGTGAACCGTTCCGTTGTCCGGAAGGCCCCATTGCCACAAAGGCAGTTCCAGCATGCCGGTCTGCCGCGCGTGAGGATCGAGGCTGATCGCCACGATCACTACGTTGTCCCGGTCCGGCGTAGTCTTGGAGAAAAACAGCAACTGATCGTTGTCGACCTTGTGAAACCGTATGCCCAGATGCGACTGGAGGGCGGGATTGGAGCGCCGGATCTGGTTCAAGCGGGTTATCTCGGCGACAATATTGCCGGCACGGTCCAGGTCCCACGAACGAATCTCGTATTTCTCGGAGTCCTGGTATTCCTCTTTGCCCGGAACAGCCCGCGCCTCGCATAACTCAAACCCGTTGTACATGCCCCATAGGCCTGAAGTGGTGCAAGCCAGTGCAGCCCGGATCAGGAATCCCGGCCGTCCGGAAGTCTGAAGAAAGTAAGGATTGATGTCGGGCGTGTTGACAAAGAAATTGGGTCTGAAGAAATCTGCAACGGGGGCTGTATTGAGCTCAGTCAGATAGTCGGTGAGTTCCTGCTTGGCATTGCGCCAGGTGAAATAGGTATACGACTGCGAAAAACCCACCTTGGCCAGGCGATACATCATTTTGGGCCGCGTGAATGCCTCGGAAAGGAATACGGCGCCTGGATGCGCACCCTGTACTTCCGAAATGAGCCATTGCCAGAAGGGCAATGGCTTGGTGTGCGGATTATCGACCCGGAAAGTCTGCACTCCCTGGTCCGCCCAGAAAAGCACGACATCGCGCAAGGCACGCCATAGCGAAGCTTGCTGCGGAGCGCTTGCCAGGGGACTGTAGAAGTCGGGATTCACGATATCTTCGTAGCGTTTGGGCGGATTCTCGGCATAACGCAGAGAACCGTCGGCGCGCCAGTCGAACCACTCCGGATGCTCGGTCAACCAGGGATGGTCGGGTGAACACTGAATGGCAAAGTCCATGGCGATTTCCAGGCCGTGCTCTTGCGCGGCCGTGATCAGTTCGCGGAAATCATCCAGCGTGCCCAATTCGGGGTGAAGGGCATCGTGGCCGCCGTCCGCGGAGCCTATCGCATAGGGACTGCCAGGATCATCCGGACCGGCCTGCAGCGAATTGTTCCTGCCCTTGCGATTGCGCAGCCCTATCGGGTGGATGGGCGGAAAATACAGGACGTCGAAACCCATATCCCGTATGGCCGGCAAACGTGCGATCACATCGGTGAAGGTGCCATGTTGGCCGGGCCGTGCGCTTTGCGACCGGGGAAACAGCTCGTACCAGCTGGCAAAGCAAGCCTGGCGGCGCTCCACCATCAGCGGAAAAAGCACATCGCTCGCCGTCTCGAAAGGCCGGCTATCAGCGGCTTGCATGGCAATGGCCAGATTTTCGGACAACAAGGCTCTGACCTGGGCCGGGTCGCACTGTGGAACCGAGACGCCGCGTTCAGCCGGTCCACGCGAGCTGCGGGCACGCCGTGGCCGCGCGGCCACCCCCTGCGGCTTGCCGATGGCATCCAGCGCGGCAATCAGCGCATCCGCCGCAAGAGGCTTTTCGTCGCGCACCCGTTCCAGCGCCACACTGACAAGCCGACGCCCTTCCTCGACTTCCAGGGACACATTCTGGCCGGCCTCTGATTTCTTTCGCAATTGCTCGCAATAGGTGCGCCACTCGTCGAACCATGCCTGCACACTGTAGTAATGACGGCCTACGCGCTGCGGTGCGAAGCGGGCTTGCCATCGGTCGTTTCCGGCAAGCTCCATGGGGACGGCATGCCAGTGCGTCTCGTCGGCGGCTCGCCAGACCAACTGCGCCGCGACGTGATCATGACCATCCATCAGCACATCGGCCTGGACATTGATCGTATCGCCTATGGTCCGCTTGATCGGGAAGCGCCCCTGATCGACCTCCGGACTGATGTTCTCTATGGCAATCCGAGGCGAGCGCAATGCCGCGGTAATACTTTTGCGTTGTTCTCCGGCGGCATTCGCCGCTCGTCTCACCATCAAGGCGGGCACGGCCGACACTATGCTGTAGCCGGCCGGCGGCAAAGAGTCCGGAAGATCCTCATCCGCTGCGTCGCTCACCGTATAGCTGTCCGGCAGGCGTGAACGCAAGGCGCCCCATTGGACGGCCGCCGACCCGGCGTCGTCCGGATTGATCAGCAGGAGTTTCGCGGAAGAACCATTGCGAAAGAGCGCCGTAACATCCGCGAGAGGGCCCGACAACATCGTCAAGGCTGCATTGCGCACCTGCTTTTGCGCGATCCACCGATTTGCCTGCACCACCACTTGCTCACCGGCCAGCTCTTCAAAACCCATCGGCATCAATATGCCATCGCCGGTAAAAGCAGCTGTCCATAAGGTGCGCTCCGCTTCTTGGCGATCATGCTGGCGCCAGCTTGCTTCCCTGGCGTGCGTGCCGTCCGGGTCTTCTATTGGAGCAAGAACCGATGCGTTTGCGCGCAGGCGGGCATGCTCCTCGACCAGCCATGAAGAACGGTAGTCCCACCAGGGCAAGGACAGAAAATTCGCTTCGAAGCCCGCCGACGCCATTCCTGCCAGTTGGCCGGGCGTCATGCCCGGCGTCCAGGCCATGAAACTGCATTCGGGATGTTGCCGATGCACTTGAGCAATCAAGTCGTGCCAGTCGGAGCCCGGCAAAGCGCCAGGAGCAAGGCAACGAAAGCCAGCGATTCCAGCCTTTGCCCATTCTTGCAAGCGGGTGCCCCACCACGATACCAACTCCGGACTGGCCCGCCCCCGGTGCAACTTTGTGCGCAACAGGCCGATTTGCAGATCGCCGCGGGGATCCAGCACAGTACCGCTGGCTTTTTCATACCAGTCTGGATTCGACGCCGCCAGCCCACCGCCGGCCAACACCCTGTCCAGCACCAGATCCATGAAAAGCGCCAGCTTGTGCCGCGAGCATTGCCTGGCCATTGCGCCCAGTGTCGCCGTCATTCCTCCGTTCGCAAACCCAATGACCGTACTGCGATCCGGATCGTCTGGAATTCCACGCAGATGTTGTTCTCCTCCGGACCACAGTGGTGGTATCAGGATGCTGTCAAAGCCCATGGTGCTGGCCCGCTTGCAGACAGCATCCCACCACTGCGTGCCGTCCAGGCCGGTCTTGCCCATCGCCAGTTCGGGGTAAACGTAGTAGATTCTTGCCATGATTTCACGCCGCCGAGGCTCGGCGCGGACCCACGGACTCCAGGGCTACGCCTTCTCGAATTCGTTGTAATTTGCCGGCGGTGCCGGCAGCCAGTCCGCTACGCGCCGCCAGCACCGCAGGGCTGATCCGTGACGACTTGCCGCCATATGCGGCCGCAGCGCGCCGGCGCTCGGGAATCCGTTCCAGCTCCACGTTCGGGCACAGCGATTGATACGCGCTCAGATACGCCGGGGCCGTCTTGGCCCAACTGAAGTCCGCCCTCATGCCGTTCATCTGCATCGCCCGCCAGATGGCTGGGTAGCGGCGCAAGCTCATGGCGCGATCGATGGCCCGCGCCATGTCTTCGGGCCTGTCGCCCTCGAACAGCACCCCGGTAGCCGCATGCATGCTGCCCGGGGGCAGATTTGCTCCCGGATCGATGATCGTGTCGGCCATTCCACCCACCCTGGATGCGATGGGGATGGTTCCGTAACGCATCGAATAAAGCGGAGTCAAGCCAAACGGCTCGAACCGGCTTCCGTGCAGCAAGGCATCGGCTCCGGCATGCAACAAGTGCGCCTGGGCTTCGTCGAAACCGATGTGTACGCTGCAGCGCCCCGGATATCGGTCCGCCAGCACGCTGAGCTGCGCTTCCAGCGCGTGATCCCCCCGGCCCATCACGCAGGCCTGCAGATCGGGATGAGCGTCCAGCGCCATTGGAATTGCAGTGGCGGCCAGGTCAGCCATTTTCTGCGTGGTCAGGCGGCTGCCCATGGCCATCACGGTCGCCTGCGGATTTTCATTCAAGCCGAAACTGCGCTGCAGGTCGCCTTTGCACAGAGCCTTGTTGGCAAGATGATCGGCGCTGAACGGCCTTCCCCGCAAATATGGGTCGGCCTGCGGGTTCCAGAGCTTGATGTCTATGCCGTTCGGTATGGAAACAAGATCGCCGCCGCGAGCGGCCAACGCGCCTTCCAGCCCGCAACCGAACTGCGGGGTGAGTATCTCCCGCGCATAATTGTGGCTTACGACCGTAATGAGATCGGCGTACCGGATCCCGGCCTTAAGAAAATTGAGCTGTCCCCAGAACTCCATTCCTTCGTCCGTGCAGTACTGTGCCGCAATGTCCAGGGAGCCGGCATTGTCCATTGGAAAAACACCCTGGAATGCCACGTTGTGCAAAGTAAGCACGGTCTTGACATCCGTGACCTTCATCTGGTGCATTAATAAAGGCGTCAACGCGGTGTGCCAGTCGTGCGCGTGCACGATATGAGGGCGCGGCACCCCTTCCAGCCCCTGCGCCACCCGGGCAGCGGCATGCGACAGCGCGGCGAAGCGCAATGCATTGTCGGGGTATTCCTGGCCGTCCGGGCGCACGTAGTACCCTTCGCGCTCATACAAGGCGTCGTTCTTGAGCAGCAGCACCGGCAACCCCAGTTCGGGGCAGTAGGCACCCAGCAGCGTTGCATCCCCGCCGGGAATGCCGGTCATTACCGACATGACAGACACCTGGCTTACATGGGACATTGTCGATGGATACGCAGGAAGCAGTAAAGTTACCTGCACCCCGCTTTCTTGGACAGACAGGGCCAATCCACTAACCGCGTCGCCCAGACCGCCGGTCTTTGCAAGAGGAAAGGCCTCGGAGGTAACAGCCAGAATTCGTAGCACCACAATGTTCTCCCATAGTCAGCCGTCGGGCCTGTGGGCAGGCTAAAGCAAGCGTCGTGCCCGGGAAAGTCTCCCGTCGCCGGGGCGTATCAGGCTGTGCTGCGATCCGAGTTTTGCGATGCCGGTGTACCGGGATTGGCGGCAGCGATATCCAGCAGCGCCCGCATACTTTCGACGGCAGGAGACACGACCTTCCTATACCGCAGTGCGCGCGGCAATCCCAATACCATTTGCACCATGGTGGGCCAGGCAATGCCGCGTTCGCGTGCGGCTCGCCACTGCACGCTGGTTTCGTGCCAGGCCGCACGCAGGGGACGGCGCATCCAGGCCACCCAAATCGCATTGCGTATCAACAGACGCTCGCGCAGGCGGCTATCGCGGCACAGTGAAGGAAAATGGCGTGTTATGACGTCGTCGGCGTATACGATGCGCCATCCGCGCTCAACCAGATCCAGGGCCATCAGCGCTTCTTCGCCGCCAATGAAGAACGGCGGCCAGTACCCGCCTACGTCGTAGAAGGCGCTGGTTCTCATGACACATGCGCCGGCCATGAACCCCAGCAATTGCGGCCCCGGCAGATGCTCTCTTGCCAAGGGACTTTGCGCCATCGACAGGCAAGCTGGATCGGGCCTGCGGGTGGCCCCCACCTGTACGCAAGCGCTGACGACAGCGACAGATGGGCTGCTATCGAGAAGATGCACTGCCCGCTCAAGCGCGCCAGGCTCCCATTGCGTGTCGTCATCGCAAAAGGCAACGTAAGGGGTCTGGGCGTATGCCACGCCAAAGTTGCGGGCGGCCGCCCCAAGATTTCTTTTGGCGCGGATCAGCATGACAGAGGGAAAGCGCGCGGCAATCGCCACCGCCGTACCGTCGGAAGATCCGTTGTCGACCACGACAATCGGCCACCTTCCCGGTAAACGGTACAGGCAATCCAGTGTGCTCAGTACCTGCATGCGCCTGTTATGCGTGAGCACGACGATAGTCGCGCGGCCTTCCAGCTGAGTTTCCATGTTGGTCACAGTCGTGTTGAACTGGACATGTTCAGCATACGCCGTGCCATTACGGGCCGGTCCGGGAAAATCCCGGATCGGCCGATCAGCGACTAGCGGAAAGAGGAATATTCGTCGGCATCGCTTGTGGCGCCGTATTCTTCCAGGCGGTTATAAAGCGTCTTCAGGCTTATACCCAGCATTTCGGCCGCGGCCTTTTTAACGCCCCCGCACTGCTTGAGCGTCGCGAGGATAAGTTGTTTGTTGGCGTCGGCCAGCGGTACGCCGACTGGCACCGTTATTTCGCAGCCCCATCCGGCCGAATGCGATTCGAGTTCAAAGGTATTGAAATCGCCACGGATGACCGTGTCGGCCAGAATATAGCTGCGGTACACGTAATTGCGCAATTCACGGATGTTGCCGGGCCAGGAGTATTCGCTCATTGCCTTGAGCGCTTCCGGCGCAAATGTTTTGTTGGTCTGGCCTTCGGCATTGAGCTTGCCGAGGAAATGCTCGGCAAGCATTAAAATATCGCCATCCCGGTCGCGCAGTGGCGGCAGCTCCAGCGGAAACACACTGAGGCGGTGATACAGGTCTTCTCGCAGCGTTCCGTTGGCCACCGCCTGCTCCGGATTGCGATTGGTCGCGGCAACAACGCGCACATCGGCGGCGATTTCCTCGTGCGTTCCTACACGCATGAAGCGGCCTGTCTCCAGTACGCGCAGCAAGCGCACCTGCAGCTCCATGGACATTTCAGTAATCTCGTCCAGGAAAAGCGTACCGCCCGACGCGCGCTCAAAGTAACCCTTGTGCTGACGGTCGGCCCCGGTAAAGCTTCCTTTCTCGTGGCCGAATAATTCGCTTTCGATCAGATTGGGCGAAATTGCCCCGCAGTTTACGGGCATGAATGGTTTTTCGTGGCGCGGGCTCGCCAGGTGTATGGCTTCCGCGGCCAGTTCCTTGCCGGTCCCGCTTTCACCGACCAACAAGACCGTTGCCTGAGTAGGCGCCACCTTTTCGATATGCGCGCACAGCAACTGCATGGCCCGCGAATTACCGACCATTTTTGCAAACCAGTCGGAAGATCCCGGCGTGGGCTGCTTCTGCAGCAGGGCCTTGAGTTCGGCAAGCACTCCACGCAGTCGCCGCAGGCTGACCGGCTTCAAAAGATAGTCGACGGCTCCGCAGCGCAAGGCCTTGATTGCGCTGTCGACGCTGGAGTAGCCTGTGATGAAAACGACCTGGGTGCCGGGAAGATCGAGATTGGACCAGAACTCGATGCCATCGCCATCGGGCAACTGCATGTCGAGCAGAATCACATCGGGCGTTTGCCGTTCTATCTGGATGCGCGCTTGCCGTATATCGGCAGCTTGCGCGACCGTATAGCCTTCATCGCTCGCGATATCGGCAATCAGGTCTCGGATGGCGACTTCGTCATCGGTGATCAGGAGATGCGGCATATTGGCTTCTTTAGTAAGTGCTGGGCCTTCGCATCCGCGCGTCCCGCTGTCTTGCGCGTTGCGAGGGCTCCTGTATTTGTCGGCTTGGCGCCTTATAGACCGTTCTAAGACTATCGTACGCGGTTTTCATGAAACCAAACGTAATATTCCATATCGTTAGCAACATTCTGCGAAAATATCCCGAGAACACTAATTTACGTTTAGACTTTTTCCATGATTCCTTCGTCGAAATTTCTAGGCCGGTCGCCGGCAGCGTTTGAGCTTGCAAGATCCATAGTAAAGGCCGCGCCCACCGAGGCCAGCGTCCTTATTGTAGGAGAAAGCGGCACAGGCAAAGAGGTGATTGCGCGCGCAGTGCACGATCGAAGCTCGCGGCGCGAGGCTCCCTTTGTAGCCATCAATTGCGGCGCCATCAGCCCTTCCCTGGCCGAGAGCGAATTGTTCGGACACGAAAAAGGAAGCTTCACGGGCGCTTCGGCCACCACCATGGGCTGTTTCGAAAGAGCCCATCCCGGCACGCTTTTCCTTGATGAAATCACCGAAATGCCAATGACGATGCAGGTGCAATTGCTAAGGGTGCTCGAATCGGGACAATACCATCGCGTAGGCGGCTCAGAACTGCTAAGCGTTAATTTGCGCATCATCGCCGCCACCAATCGTGATCCCCGGGAACTGGTCCAGAGCGGCAACTTTCGGTCCGATCTGCTTTACCGCCTCGCGGTCTTTCCCATCCGCGTACCGCCGCTGCGGGAACGCAAGTCCGACATCGCTTATTTGTCGCAACGTTTCCTCAATGAACTGAACGAGCAGGAGAAGACCAACAAGGTCTTTTCCGCGACGTCTCTGGAGCAGATGGAAAATTACAACTGGCCGGGAAATATCCGCGAGCTCAAGAACAGCATCACGCGGGCTTTCATTCTCGCCGAAGACATTGTGGATGTGGCGCCTACAGGCGCAGCGTTTCGTATGCCGGCGCCTTCAGTCAAGCAGGGTTACCTGAAAATTCCGATCGGCACGTCGTTAAGCTCGGCGCAACGCGCCGTCATCATGGCCACGCTCGAGCACTATTCGGGCGACAAGCGGCGCACGGCCCTGGCGCTGGGCATCAGCCCGAAGACACTTTATAACCGGCTGGAAGACTTCCGCTGACTTCCTGGCCGGAAACGGCGCGTGCAAGGTCGCCGGCAAAGTAGGCGATTGTCTTCTTCAGCCCCGTGTCCAGGGCGACCGTTGGCTCCCAATCAAGGTGGCGGCGCGCCAGCAATATATCGGGGCAACGCTGTACCGGATCATCAGCCGGCAGGGGCTTGAATTCAATAGGTACATCTTTCCCGACCAGGCGGCGTATGCGGCATGCGATGTCCAGCACGGTGCTCTCGCGCGGCGATCCAAGATTCACTGGGCCCTGGAAAGTGTCCACACTGTTCATGAGCCGCATCAGCCCTTCGATCATATCGTCCACATAGCACAGCGCGCGCGTCTGGCTTCCGTCTCCGTATACCGTCAAGCCCGAGCCATTCAGCGCCTGTACGATGAAATTCGATACGACTCTGCCGTCGCCCCTGGCCATGAATGGCCCATAGGTATTGAAAATGCGCGCTATCTTGACCTGGACGCCCTTGCGTCGTCCATAGTCTGAAAACAGGGTTTCCGCGCAACGTTTGCCCTCGTCATAACATGACCGTACGCCGACGATGTTGACATTGCCGCGATACCCTTCGGGTTGTGGGTGCACATGCGGATCGCCATACACCTCGCTGGTCGACGCCTGCAGGATGCGGGCTCCGGTTTCCCGGGCAAATTCAAGCAGGTTGAAGGCACCGTCCACGCAAGTGCGCAAGGTGTGCACGGGATCGGCCTGATAGTGCCGTGGCGAAGCCGGGCAAGCCAGGTTGTAGATCTGGGTGGGGCGGATATCGAACGGCAATGGTGCAATGACGTCATGGCGCAATACCAGAAAATTGGGATGGTCGGTCATCGATGAAATGTTCCGGCGCTCTCCCGTCAAAAAATTGTCCAGGCAAATGACGTGGTGCCCCTCCTCCAGCAGTCGGCGGCACAGATGCGATCCCAGAAACCCGGCCCCGCCGGCAACGAGCACACGCTCACGCGACGATTGCACACTACTCATGAACTGCTCCAAGCTGCAATTGCGCCTGCTCCATCACCTGGCCAACGCTTACGCCCAAGGCACAGGGATGCCCGATGGGGCAGTCGAAATAAGAACATGGCCGGCATGGCATCGGCGTATGAAGCACGCGATGCAAGTCAGTGTCCAGGGGCGCCCAGCGCCCGACATCGCTGCCTGAAGCGATGACGACACTGGGCAGGCGAACGGCGGCGGCCAGGTGCGAAACCCCGGTGTCGTTGCATACCAGCATGCGGCCCCGCTGCAAGAGGCTTACCAGCGCACCCAGCGAGGTTTTTCCGGAAAGGTTCACTGCCTTGGTTCCGGCGCGCCGGATCAAGCGCGCGGCCAGCTCCGCCTCATCCGGACTGCCCGTCACCGCAAGCTGCCAATTCTGCCCGGCCAGCCTCTGCATCACGTCGGCAAACCTGTCCAGCGGCCAGCGTCGCGTAGCCATGCGCGCTCCCGGGTGGATGAAGATCGTGCGGTCCAGATCGAGACCGGCGTGGTCGGCCGCCGCATCCGCCTCGCGGCGGTCTTCATCCCTTAGCGGGAACTCCAGAGCTGTGTTGGTCGCAGGCAGGCCCAGGTATGACAACAGGGCCAGATAACGGTCGATTTCCGGCAGATGGCCGGGCCACGCCATCAAGCGCCCCGGTTCCTGTTGGCTTTCTTCGGGAACAAAGCCTGCCCAGCAACGCCCGCCCATGCGCCGGACGACATCGTTGGACTGTGCGCCGCTGCCATGCATCTGGAGAATGAGGTCGAAATTCCGCGCTCGTACCTTGCCATAGAATCCGGACAGCTCTTCCATGCGGGCAGCCTGTTCCGGGAAAGCCGGATCGCCGGGAAACAATAGCAGCTCATCGACATAGGCCTTGAACCGCTCGACCACTGGAATGGCACTGTCCAGGCCTATCAGCGTGATGCGCGCGTCGGGCAAGGCCAGGCGCAACGCCCGCAAAGCCGGTACGGAACAAAGCAGATCGCCCAGGTTCAATGCGCGGAATACCGCCACGCTGTGCGGTGCCGGGTTCCAGAGGCCTGTCCCGGTGGTCATGGCAGACCTCTGCCGAACCGGGCCGCGCCCACCGCACGCCAGAATATGGAAAGGGGCGGAATGAGCAGCGACGTAAACAGCACCTCGGCAATGTTGCGCAGTGTATAGGCGCTGAGCCTGAGCCGCCGAATGAAGAAATACACCGTCAACAAACCCCATACCGCCGCGGCCGCAGTCGCCATTTCAAGCCGCCCCGCCAGCACGGCCAGCACTACGGCAAGCAAACTGGCGCAAATCGTCATGTACAGCCAGGGTGGCCCGGGCCGTATACGTTCCCGATAAAGCCGCGGAAACTTTCTATAAAGCAAGACATCGAACATCACCTTTTTCTGCATGCCCAGGCTGGCGGCGAACGGCATGGGACGCAGCGGATGCACGACCGTAGCGGCCGGCGCCGGCGCAATGGTGCAGCCGCGTTCCAGCAATGCAAAATGCAAGTCGGAGTCTTCCCGCCATGCCAGTGTAAAACGTTCGTCGAAGCCGCCTACTGCGTCAAGAATATCGCGTCGAACAAAGCAGTTGGCAGTGACGAACTCGGCCTGTGTCAGCCTTGCCGCATCGCGCTCGAGGTCGCCGGGATCGTTCGGCAGAGGCATGACGACCGTGCCGACGGCCGCCTCGACGCCGGATGCCATCGCTTCCAGGCCGGCCTTCAGCCAGCCCGGTTCCGGCATAGTGTCATCATCGGTGAACGCAATGACAGTCGCGCTGGCGGCGCGCCAGCCGACATTGCGGGCACCCGCCGGACCCTGCGTGCCGGTTACCGCGAGATATCGCACAAGGGGACGGCCCTCTGTACGTTCGGCGATATGCCGGACGAGAGCCTCGGTCTGGGCACTCGGACCATCGTCGCATACGAGGAGCTCCCAGTCATCGCGCGGCAAATTCTGCTTCAGCAGGGCCGCCAGACACCGCTCCAGCAAGTCGGGACGCTTGTAAGTCGGAACAACCACGGATATCAAGGGCGGACGTGTCATCGCGGCTTCTCCACCAGATAACTTCCTATC
>JAKFDW010000356.1:0-2190 GCA_036675955.1 Orrella sp.
TTGATCAGCCAGGACAACGGCAATGCGGTGGCCTACGCCTTGTGGAAGCTGCAGGAGCGCGGCCGCATGTTCGTGTCGCCGCAGGAACCCTTGTATGAAGGCATGGTCATCGGCATACACAGCAGGGACAATGATCTGGTCGTCAATCCGATCAAGGAAAAGAAACTGACCAACGTACGTTCATCCGGCAAGGACGAGCATATCGATCTGGTTCCGCCAATTCAGATGTCGCTGGAATATGCCGTGGAATTCATTACCGACGATGAGCTGGTCGAAGTAACGCCCAAGTCCATACGCCTGCGCAAGCGCTACTTGCAGGAACACGAGCGCCGTCGCAACTCGCGCGAAGGCAGCTAAGCGCAAGGCACGGCTGCAATCCGCTTGATGTTTCAGGCATGCAAAACCGCTACTCCGTCGCAAGACGGGTAGCGGTTTTTTATTTCAAAATAGCCACCGAAATATATAAAAAACGGTACAATTTATTCCTGTTTTTAGAATATTCACCCCTTATGAATACTGCGATCCCTCCGGTTTCTGATGAACAAAAAATCGATGGCAACACTCCGACCATGCGTCTTTTCGCATTGCTCGAAGTGATTGCCCAGAAAGACCAGTTTTTTTCCCTGCAAAGCCTGGTTGACGAACTGAACTTGCCCAAGCCGACGCTGCATCGCATGCTGCAGCAACTTGAAGGAGCGGGCATGATCCAGCGCGATGGCGATGGCCGGCAGTACAGCACGGGACTGCGTCTACGCCGCATGGCGGAAAACCTGCTCTTGAACAATACAGTACATGGCTCGCGCCATACGATACTGCGGCAACTGGTCGAAGAGGTAGGGGAAAGCTGCAATATCACGACATGCTCGGGCAGCGAAGTGCTGTACCTGGATCGTGTGGAAACCGTCGCACCGCTACGCTTTTACCTTCATCCAGGTTCGCGTGTGCCGGTACATTGCTCGGCCAGCGGCAAGTTGTTCCTGGCGCAAATGACGCCCTTGCAGCGGCGTCGCCTGCTGGCTCACAGCACGCTGCCGAAATACACCAATAACACCTTGACGACGGTCGACCAAGTAGAAAAGGAAATCGAACGTGTCCGCCGCGACGGCTACGCCATCGACGACGAGGAATTCCTGCCCGGCCTGCTATGCGTGGCGGTGCTGGTGCCCGCCGCGCACGGCAAGTCGAATATGGCCGTCGCCCTACAGGCTCCCATTGTGCGGATGACCACCGATAAGTCGCTGCAGTGCCTGCCGGCCCTGCAGCGCGCGGCTGCTGCGCTGGCGGCTATTGAAACATCAAATAATCCCCAGCCATAAATCTTCAAAAGGAAATTCCATGCCGGTGGCCTCTGTTGAAATGCCGACGATGCACAAGGTTTCGGTGAGGACCGTATTCGGCCTGGACTCCGATCTGGAAGTTCCTGCCTTCATCGAGCGCGATGAGCACGTGCCCGAGATCGATGAGGTGTATCGTTTCAACCATGACGTGACCCTGGCCATCCTGGCCGGATTCGCACGCAACCGGCGTGTCATGGTTCAAGGCATGCACGGCACGGGCAAATCCACTCATATCGAGCAGATTGCCGCCCGCCTGAACTGGCCGTGCATACGGGTGAACCTGGATGGCCATATCAGCCGCCTCGATTTAGTGGGCAAAGACGCCGTCGTCGTGCGCGAAGGCCTCCAGATAACCGAATTTCAGGAAGGCATTGTTCCGTGGGCCCTGCAAAGATCCGTAGCGCTGATATTCGACGAATACGATGCAGGACGGCCGGACGTCATGTTCGTGATTCAGCGCATACTCGAGCGGGAGGGGCACTTCACGCTGCTCGACCAGAACCGGGTTATTCGGCCGCATCCGCACTTTCGCCTTTTTGCCACCTCCAACACCATAGGCCTGGGAAATCTGAATGGCCTGTATCACGGCACGCAAATGCTTAATCATGCGCAGATGGATCGCTGGAATATTGTCGCAACCCTGAACTACCTTAGCCCCGAGGACGAACTGGATATTATCCTGGCGCGGGTGCCCGAACTCGACAGCGAACCTGGACGCAGCCTGATTCAGGCCATGGTAAGTGTCGCCGGCCTGACGCGCAAGGGATTCGAAGTGGGCGACCTCTCTACCTTGATGTCGCCTCGCACTGTGATTACCTGGGCGGAAAATTGCCAGATTTTCGGAGATGTCGAG
>JAKFDW010000357.1:0-6073 GCA_036675955.1 Orrella sp.
TGAGGGCGTCGTAGATTTTTGGAATGCTGTCGCGGGGGAACTGAATATCCACCACGGCGCCGATGCACTGAACGATGGTACCGTTGCTCATGTTTAGTCCTTGCTAAATATCTTTGACGGGATGCCTTTCTGTTTACGCTTAAACAGCGGCAGCGCCCCCCACGATTTCTGAAATTTCTTTGGTAATAGCAGCCTGGCGGGTTTTGTTGTAAACCAGTTCCAGGTCGCCAATGACTTTCTTGGCATTGTCGGATGCCGACTTCATGGCCACCATGCGAGCCGATTGCTCGGAGGCCATGTTTTCAGCGACAGCCTGGTACACCAGACCTTCTACGTAGCGCATCAGCAAATCGTCGATGACAGACTTGGAATCGGGCTCGTAGATGTAATCCCAGCCGTAGCTTGGCTTGGCTGCATCTGCGTCGGCTTGCACTTGCGAACCTTCCGTCTGGAAAGGATCTTGCAGGCCGCTGGGCAAAGGCAACAACCGAATAAAGCTGGGGTCCTGCTTCATGGTGTTCACGAACCGGTTCGTCGCTATGTAGATAGCGTCGATCTTGCCGTCCATGAAGTCGTCAATCTGGACCTTCAAGGCGCCGATGAGGCGAGCCAGATTGGGCTTGTCGCCCAGCTGAACCTCTTGCGAAACCAGGTTCGCACCGATACGTGTCAATACGCCTGCACCCTTGTTGCCCAGCGCCGTCGCCTGTACCTTGATGCCCTGCTTTTCGAACTCTTTCAGACGAGCCAATACCAGCCGCATGATGTTCGTATTCAGACCGCCACACAGACCCTTGTCGGTGCTGACCACCACAATACCCACGCCACGAATATCGGGACGCTCGTCCATATAAGGATGCGAATAGTCGGGGTGCGCCTGCATCAAGTTGGCGGCAATATCCCGTACCTTGGTTGCATAGGGACGGCCCGCACGCATCCGCTCTTGCGCCTTGCGCATCTTGGATGCCGCCACCATCTCCATGGCTTTGGTGATCTTGCGCGTGTTTTGCACGCTCTTGATCTTGGTTCGAATTTCCTTAATTCCGGCCATCGCTCTTTCCTGAAAGGGCGTTATAGCGGGATCGTTTGCACGATCCCGCCCTGCGTATGCTGCTTAAGCAAATGCTTGAACAACCTCGCCAGTCAAACTTAAAAAGCACCGTGCTTTTTGAACTCTTGTATGGCTGCGACCAATTCAGCTTCGTCATCTTTGGACAATTCTTTCGTGTCCTCGATGCGCTGGATCATGCCTTCGTGCTTCGACTTCAGGTAGTCCTTGAGCGCCTTTTCGAAAGACAGAATCTGTCCTACTTCGAGGTCGTCCAGGTAACCGTTATTGACCGAAAACAGCGTGATCGCCAGTTCCCATACCTGCAGAGGCTGGTACTGCGGCTGCTTGAGCAACTCGACCACGCGCTTTCCGCGCTCGAGCTGACGGCGCGTGGCGTCGTCGAGGTCGGATGCGAACTGTGCAAATGCGGCCAATTCACGGTACTGTGCCAAGTCGGTACGAATACCGCCGGACATCTTCTTGACGACCTTGGTTTGCGCGGCACCACCCACACGGGAAACCGAGATACCCGCGTTAATGGCAGGACGCACACCGGCGTTGAACAAGTCGGTTTCAAGAAAGATCTGACCGTCGGTAATCGAAATTACGTTGGTCGGAACGAAAGCGGAAACGTCGCCAGCCTGGGTTTCAATGATGGGCAACGCCGTAAGCGAACCAGTCTTGCCCTTGACGGCGCCGTTGGTGAACTTCTCGACGTACTCTTCGTTGACGCGCGCGGCGCGTTCGAGCAGGCGGGAGTGCAGGTAGAACACGTCGCCTGGGTAGGCTTCACGGCCTGGAGGACGGCGCAGCAGCAGCGATACCTGACGATAGGCCCATGCTTGCTTGGTCAAGTCGTCGTATATGATCAAGGCGTCTTCGCCGCGATCACGGAAGTACTCGCCCATGGTGCAGCCCGAGTAGGCCGAAAGGTACTGCATGGCAGCCGATTCAGAAGCAGCGGCCGCAACGATTATGGTGTATTCCAGCGCGCCATGCTCTTCGAGCTTGCGCACCACGTTGTTGATGGTCGAAGCCTTTTGGCCGATGGCGACGTACACGCAGGTAACGTTCTTGCCTTTCTGGCTGATGATGGTGTCGACTGCAACAGCGGTTTTACCAGTTTGGCGATCGCCGATGATCAGCTCGCGCTGGCCGCGGCCGATAGGCACCATGGAGTCGATTGCCTTGATACCGGTTTGCAGAGGCTGCGACACCGATTTACGGGCAATAACGCCGGGAGCGACTTTTTCGATGATATCGGTGGCTTTGGCATTGACCGGGCCTTTGCCATCGATGGGAACGCCCAGCGCGTCGACGACGCGGCCGCGCAATTCGGGTCCGACCGGCACTTCGAGAATGCGGCCAGTGGTTTTGACCGGGTCGCCTTCCGACACGCCGGTGTAATCGCCCAAAATAACAGCGCCGACAGAATCACGCTCGAGGTTGAGCGCAAGACCGAACACGTTATTCGGGAATTCAAGCATTTCGCCCTGCATCACGTCGGACAAACCGTGGATGCGGGTAATACCGTCGGTCACGGAAACAACCGTGCCCTGCGTACGTACGTCGGTCGACGCGCCCAAGCCTTCGATGCGGCTCTTGAGCAGCTCGCTGATCTCTGACGGGTTAAGTTGCATGTTCAGACTCCTGGAATCCTGTTATCTGGCGCGCGTCAGGCGGCCAGGGTATCGCGCATGCGGGCCAACTGGGCCTGCACAGAAGTATCAAGTACTTGGTCGCCAACGATCACGCGTACACCACCGATAAGGTCAGTATCCACTGTGACGGCCGGCTTGAGTTTGAGACCAAACTTTTTTTCTAGGCCGGACACGAGCTTCTGGACCTGTTCGTCGCTTAGCGCGTATGCGGTGCTGATTTGGGCCAGCGCCGTACCTTCGTGCCGGTTTTTGAGAGATTCAAACTGCTCGGCAATTTCGGGCAACACCAGTATACGGTTGTTGCCCACAAGCAATTCGATGAAGTTGCGCGCCGCAGCCGGAAGCGGAGTCTTGACGAGTCCTGCAAACAGTTCAATACGCTGCGTAGCGTTGAGCCTCGGATCTGTCAGTGCTTCGCGCACGTCGCCGAGACTGGCCACGTGAGCCAGCTCGGACACCAGACCGGACCACGACGCCAGGCCAGCCTGGTCATCGCGCGCCGCTGCGAACAGTGCTTCGGCGTACGGTCTAGCGATAGTCGATAGTTCAGCCATGGCCTGCCCTGGTTTAGAGTTGAGCCTGAAGCTGATTCAACAGCTCGGCATGTGCCTGTGCATCGATTTCTCGTTTGAGAATCTGTTCTGCACCTTTGACGGCGAGAATGGCCACATCGGCACGCAGGCTTTCGCGAACACGCTGAGCCGCCTGGGCCGCGTCTTGTTCAGCCTGGGCGATGATGCGCGCCTTCTCGGCCTCGCCTTCGCGGCGAGCCTGGTCGATGAGCACTGCAGCCTGTTTCTCGGCCTCGACCATGCGAGCATGGTTTTCTGTTTTTGCAGAAGCCTCGATTAGGCTGATACGCGCCTGAGCCTGGGCCAGGTCGGCCTTGCCCTTGTCGGCGGCCGCAAGGCCGTCGGCAATTTTCTGACGGCGATCATCCATTGCTTTCGTGAGCGGAGGCCATACGAATTTCATCGTAAACCAACCAAGCACGAAAAACACGATCATCTGAAAAAAGAGAGTCGCGTTTAAATTCACGGTCGTTTCCCTTTAATACCCATAGTGCCAGACAGCTACGCTGCATAACACCTGATGTCCATGCCGCAGACTGCCCTTACCAGGCGCCTGTGGCTGTTTAACCCGCCAAGGCGGGCCGCAATGCTTATCCGGCGAACGGATTGGCGAATGCAAACAACATGGCGATACCAACACCGATCAGGAACGCAGCATCGATAAGACCGGCCAACAAGAACATTTTGGTCTGCAACGCGTTCATCAGTTCAGGCTGACGAGCAGAAGCTTCCAGATATTTGCCCCCCATCAAAGCGATGCCAATGCAAGCACCGAAAGCGCCGAGACCAATAATAAGACCGCAAGCTAGAGCAACGAAAGCAACGTTGGTCATAACAACTCCTTGGTTAATAACCGTGTAATCAAAAAGTCAAAAAAAACTGCTTTGCAAGAACATCCTGCACCCCGGTCGGGCCAAATTGCCCGAACCGAAAACTATTAATGGCCTTCGTGAGCCTGACCCACATATACGAGAGTCAGCATCATGAAAATAAACGCCTGCAGCAGCACGATAAGTATGTGGAAAATTGCCCACACCGATCCCGCCACAACATGACCAATACCCAAGCCTATGCTTGCGCCATTAAATCCGGTCCATGCGCCGCCCAACAAGGCAATCAGCATGAAAATAAGCTCGCCGGCAAACATGTTGCCGAACAACCGCATACCCAGGGACACCGATTTGGCGGCGTATTCGATGCAATTCAACAGGAAGTTGAAAGGCGCGAGCACAATGCCGCCTATGCCGTTCGAGTGAAACGGAGCAGTAAATAGTTCTTTGAGGAAACCGCCCGGATGCTTGATTTTGATGCCGTAGTAGAACATCAGCAAAAGCACGCCCAGCGCCATGCCCATGGGCACGTTCAGGTCGGCCGTAGGCAAAATGCGGTGGTAATAGAGCACGTCGTGATGCTCGTCGCCCAGGCCCGTCCAGATGAAGACGTTGGCCAGAAAGTCGACCGGCACCAGGTCAAGCGCGTTCATGAGGATGATCCACAAGAACACGGTAAGCGCCAGGGGAGAAACGAAACGGCGGGAAGCTGCGCTGGGAACAATGCTTTTGGCTTGTTCTTCGACCATGTCGACCAGCATTTCTATGGCAGCCTGAAAGCGCCCGGGCACGCCATTGGTGACCAGCTTGGCGGCGCGCCACAAAACGAACACGACGACCAGACCCATGAGTATGGACCAGAACAGGGAATCGTAGTTGACGACGTTGAAATCGGCGACGGCCCTCTGTTTTTCACCGACGCTATTCAGATGGACCAAATGGTGTTGAATGTACGCAGACTGGGGCGAAATGTCCTGAGCGGCAGCCATGTGAAACCTTATCTGTAAGCTTGTAACCGGAGCAATAAGCTCGTGAATTAATCTGTAGTGCTACGGCAACTTGCGAAACGCAAGCAACAACACGTAGCCTTTCAAAACGCACAACAACCCGAATAATAAAGCGGGCCATACTACCCAATCGCGACCAAGCCATGCAACCAGGACCAGCACGGCAACTGCAGAACCAAGCTTCAACGCCTCACCAAGAAAAAAGGTGAACGGATTTGATTTCACAGGCCCGAATATGCCTAACAACAAACGCAGCGCGAAGAGCGCATTGGGAACAAAATAGGCGGCCGCGCCAACAAGAGCGGATACTGCGGCCATGCCTCCGGATACGACCCACGAAACCAGAACAGCAACACCGGCCATAGCAGCCTGGGCAACGAGGGCACGAAGAATACCACTACCAGCCCTGCGATTTATTGCTGCGCGTTCGTGCTCGGTAAGCACTAGAGGCGTTTCTGTTTCCATACCGACAAAACCACCCGGTCAGTTAATAATTACGCGGCTTTTTAACACAACTGCTTAACAGTTAAGCCAACCGTAAGGGTTCGTACCGAATGCGGCAAACTCTGAGAGTATAACTTTATTTTTAAGCAGCAAGCAAGCCGCCACCTTGCAACATCGTATATGCCATGTTGTCGGAATGCACCTGCACTAAGTGAGCCGGGACGAACGCCCGGCTCACAACTACACATTAGCGACTTTGCTATTTATGCTTGAACTCCGGCTTGCGCTTTTCCACGAACGCAGACATGCCTTCTTTCTGGTCTTCGGTGGCAAAAAGGGCGTGGAAATTGCGACGCTCGAACATCAGCGTATCGTTCAGTGAACCTTCGTACGCCATATTGACGCATTCCTTGGCCATGATGACCGACGGCAGGGACATGGACGCGATGACTGCCGCGGCTTCCAGCGCCTCGTCGAGCAAGCGCTCGACCGGCACCACGCGCGAAAC
>JAKFDW010000358.1:0-19295 GCA_036675955.1 Orrella sp.
GCATAAGGTCGCTTTGCTGTGCATTGATGGAATTAAGTCCCGTCTGGAATAATAAGTTGGAACTAATACGCATGGCGAAAAATCCTGATAAATGACGCTGAAACTTAAACTTGGTTGGATAGCACTTGCGGCGACTTGGCTCAGCGCATGCTCAACAAGGTATCGAACAAGGTTGAACTGACTTCGATAAGCCGCGAAGCCGCGCTGTACTGCTCCTGGAAACGAGTAAGGTTCACGTACTCTTCGTCCAGGTTCACGCCCGACAGGGTCTGCTGTGCCGCGAAATTCTGTTGAATCAATGCGGCCTGCGCCTTTGCCGCAGTGCCATTCTGTTGGGTCTGCACGCCCACCTTGTTCACGATCTGCGAAAAGGCTTCATTCAAACTCATGGAGCCATTTCCCAGAACCTTGCCCGTCTGCAACTGCGCCAGCTCTAAAGCGACACCGCCATTCGCGGTACCAGTATTCGCCGTCGCAGCAGCGATTTTTGCCGGATCGGTGATAGCCAGGCCGATCCCGCCCGCGGCGGCCCGCGTCGGCTGAACGAGCCAGGAGTCTCCTGCTGCTGGAGTACCGGCGGGTTTGAATTTGACGCCGTCCAGCTGATAGCTGCCGTCGGGCTGAGCAACGAGCTTGGTCACTGTTCCGTTGGGGACGCTGGTGGCGAAATAATCGGTGCCGTCGTATTCGATCTGGTAATCCTGGGATGTCAGCTTGTTGACGTCCTGAAATTCAGCAGACATTGTTGTACTGGTTTGATTCTTGGGACCAGGAATGGATTTGATTGAACCTAAGGAGAAGAATGCGCCGCCCGGAGCGCCATTAAGGTCTTCACCCGTTGCATGGATATCATTGATTGCCATGGCCAGTCCCGCGGCCAGCCGTCCCAAATCATTCTGCACCGCGTCGAGCGATTCGCGCCGATAGGTCAGCAGTCCGCCCAGGGTACCGCCCTTGATCGCCGAGTCTTTCATTTCGACGGTCATCGGTTTGCCGCCAGCGCCAACTGCCGTAAAGGCGACGACTGTGCGTGAAGGGTCAGCGGCCGAGGTCTGGGCGGCCAAGGGAAACACGGTATCGCCACCCAGCAGAACCTGTCCGTTACCAATCGAAAGACTGAAGTTGCCGTCTTGTTCCTGGACCTTCACCTCGACCAACTGGCTTAGCTCCGAAACAAGCTGATCACGCTGATCCAGCAGGTCGTTGGGTTCGTGGTTGGAACTGCTCGCACGCGCTGTGGTTATCTGCGTATTCAGGTCACGCACGCGCTCAACATAACTGTTGATCTGCGTAACCGTGGTGGTGATTTGCGTATTGATATTGTTGCGCTGGTTGTCCAGAAACGCATTGCTGTCATTCAACTGCGATACCAGGCTTGAAGCGCGGCCCAGCATTTCCTGGCGCGCCGCGCTGTCGGCGGGAGCCGAGGCGACGGCCTGAATGCTATCGAAAAAATTTTGAAGTGCAGGGGTAATGCCGACAGTGCGGTCCGCAAACAGGTTGTTCACCTGGGAGATTTCATTGCCATAAGACACCAACGCTGCCCCGGCAGTCTGGGCGCTGACCAGTTGACGGGACAAAAAGCTGTCGTAGGAGCGCTGAACCGTAACCGCCTGGACTCCGCGCCCGATGTAGCCCGCGCCGGTGCTGGTTGCCCCGGCTGTTTGCACGAGCACCGTCTGACGGTTATAGCCCACGGTGGCGGAGTTATTGATATTGTGACCGGCCGTTTGCAGGCGGTTGGAGGCCGCATTTAAACCCGCTAGACCCAGATTGGCTAAATTCATGAACGATTCCGCTTTAGTCGGCCCGGCGCAAGCGCCCGCCCGTATGTCAAGACTGTGTACAACGTTAACGACAGCAGACCCAAAAGGTTTAGGCCTACGCGACTCAAATTCCGCGTTTTGGACCCGTATCGAAGTAGCTCATGATGGAGATGAGTTTTTCGGCATAAGCCGGATCGGTGGCGTAGCCCGCAGCCTGGATCCGGTGCGCAGCCACTTCTGCTGAAGGCGCGTCCACCACTTCGCTATATCGCTTGTTCTGGCCGATCAGGCGGGCATAATCAGCAAACGATTCGGCATACGAGTCGTAGGCGCGAAACGGCTGCATAACCTTGCGCGGAACTCCGCCTTCATATTCCGTCGTCATGATGTTGACCACCTTGCCTTTCCAGCCGGAGGTCGCCTTGATGCCGAACAAGTTATGGCTGGTCGTGCCGTCCTCGCGCATGATCTCGCGGCGGCCCCAACCGGATTCCAGCGCCGCTTGACTAAGTATCAGCTTGGCGGGCACGCCACTTTCATTGGCTGCAAACTTCGCCGCCTCCGACATTTTCGAAACGAATGTCTCGATATGCTTGGGCGCACCCTTGATGGCGGAATAAATCTTTTCAGATAGCGGATTTCTGCTCAGGAGATTGATCAGACCGGATATCGAGGAAGCATCGTTGCCGCGGCCATCGCCTATGCGGGACTTCAGTGCCGGCAGCCGTGTCGGAGCCAACTCCGGAAGCTGCCCTCCCGAACTTGCCATACCGGTGAACGCCGGGCCCTGGCCGCCCTGTATCTGCGCAAGCAGCGCCTTGGCAAGGCCGATACCTGGATCGGCAAGTTGCAGCGACATTTGCTCATCGCCCATGCTCTGGGCCAGGCGGGTTTGCTGGCTATCGAATACCCCTGCCGCCGTGGCGCCCTGGCGCGCCTGCTTGAGCATCTGCTGAATGAAAAGCGCTTCGAACTGCTGCGCCACTTCCTTCTGCTGTTCCAGCGGTGCACCAGCGCCTTCGCTCACACCCCGTTTCAGGCTGTTCAAGGCATTGAAGTCCAGCGTCGACGCCGCTGGATTACTGGGACGAGGAGTATATTGAACGAGCGACATATACGGCCTAGATGATTTCCAGGTCGGCGCGCAGCGCGCCGGCACTTTTCAGATTTTGAAGAATGGACAGCAAGTCCTGAGGCGTGGCGCCAAGCGCATTCAGCGCCTTCACCACATCGGCCAGGTTGGCACTGGTGCGCACGCGCTGCAGGCTGCCCTGCTCTGATGTCATTTCGATCTGGGTGTTCTGGGTCACCACGGTCTGTCCGCCTCCGAAAGGCGTATCGGGCTGGTTGACCTGCGCATCCCGACTGATGACGACAGAAAGATTTCCGTAGGCGATCGCGGCTTCGTCTATCGTGACGGTGCGGTTCATCACGACCGAGCCTGTGCGGGCGTTGATCACGACTTTGGCGCGTGCTGGCGGCAGGTTGACCTGAAGATTTTCGACCTGGGACAGGAAAGCCGCCTGCGCCGCCGGATCCAGGGGACCACGCAATTGCACGACGCGCCCGTCCAGTGCCATCGCAGTGTTGGGTCCGAAACGTGTATTCAAGGCCGCGACCATATTCTGAGCCGCGCCGAAGTCGGTGGTATTCAACTCCAGATTGATTACGCCATCGCGCACGTATGTCGTGGGAACGCTACGCTCGATAATGGCGCCGTTGGAAATGATGCCGCCGTTCAACTGGTTTACCTGCACGCTGGAGCCGCCTGCCGAGGCGCCCGCGCCGCCGACCAGCAGATTGCCCTGCGCCATCGCATATACCTGGCCGTTGGCACCCTTCATGGGCGTCATCAGCAAGGTACCGCCGCGCAGGCTTTTGGCATTGCCCATGGAAGACACCACAACGTCTACCGTCTGTCCGGGCTGCGCAAATGCAGGCAGCCTGGCCGTCACGATGACGGCGGCCACATTCTTCACCTGCATATTCGTGCCCTGGGGAACGGTCACGCCCAGCTGGGAAAGCATATTGGTCAGGCTTTGCTGGGTGAACGGCGTCTGGCGAACCTGATCGCCGCTGCCATCGAGCCCCACGACCAGGCCATAACCGATCAGCTGGTTGGCACGCACGCCTTGTATCGAGGCGATGTCCTTGATTCTTTCGGCTTGCGCTGCGCCGATGGCCAGCATGCACAGCGCGCCTATGGCCAGGCGTCGGCCGTGATGGCCCAGTACGCTGAAAATGGAAGAGATCAAAACCGGTACCCTGTCAGAACGGAGAAACATTCAGGAAAAAGCGTTGTAGCCAGCCCATGGTCTGCACTTCGTCCATGGTGCCCTTGCTGCGGAATTCAATACGCGCATCCGCCACCTGCGTGGAAGAAACCGTATTCGACCCGGTCACCGATCGTGGATCGACAACACCCGAGAAGCGGATGTGCTCACTGCCGCGATTGATGGCTATTTGTTTGTCACCGGCGATCTGCAGATTGCCATTTGGCAAAACGCCTATGACGGTGGTGGTCAGGGTGCCGGAAAATGTATTATCGGCGCGTGTGGACCCTTTGCCCTGGGATGCGTTTTCGCCGGAAATATCGAAATTCTGCTTGGCGCCCAGCTCGGACGGCAATACGGCGGGAGCCACAGCCACGCCGAATATGGCGCTGCCGCTACGGTCAGTAGTGGTCTGGACATTCTTGGCGGCGTTCGTCTTTTCCTGTATGACTACTGTGACGATATCGCCCACATTACGAGGACGCCTGTCTTCGAACAGCGGATAGCTGCCATAAGCTGTCGGCTGGTAAATCGAACCGTTAGCCTGGGCGGCAGGCAAAGGCGGCAGCGGCGGAGACGCGGTCAAGGGACCCGTAACGACGGGTTCGGGAGGCACCAGCGCGCAGCCCGAGACGACCGCCACGGACAGGCCCAACAGTAATTGACGAAGACGTTTAAACATTATTAGAGCTGAGTGAGGCGCGCCAGCATCTGGTCGGAAGTCTGGACGGCCTTGCTGTTCATTTCGTAGGCACGTTGCGTAGTGATCATGTTGACCAGCTCTTCGGCCACGTTCACGTTCGATGTTTCCGTGTACTTCTGCAAAACCAGGCCGGCGCCATCGAGGCCAGGCTGGACCACGTTTGCGGGTCCCGACGCATCGGTTTCCACGTACAGATTTTCGCCAGCACTTTGCAGGCCGGTGGGATTGATGAAGGTATTGAGCTGCAGCTGGCCGATTTCCACGCTGATGCCCGTGGCACCCGGCTGCGTGACCGACACCGTGCCATCGCGGCCGATGGATACCGTTAGTGCATTGTCCGGAATATTGATCGGCGGTTGCACCGGATAACCCCCGGCCGTTACCAACTGGCCGTTCTGATCCACCTGAAGACTGCCGTCACGCGTATAAGCAAACGTTCCGTCGGGCATCTCGACTTGCAGGAAGCCCTTGCCTTGAATGGCAATATCCAAGTCATTGCCGGTTTCCTTCAAGTTGCCCTGGCTATGTATGCGCTCGGTAGCCACCGTGCGCACGCCGGTGCCAATCTGCAGACCCGAAGGCAACTGGTTGGCGGCGCCGACCTGGGCGCCGGGCTGGCGTATGGTTTGATACATCAGGTCTTCAAATACTGCGCGGCTGCGCTTGAAGCCCGTCGTATTGACGTTGGCCAGGTTATTCGAGATGACATCCATATTGGTCTGCTGCGATTCCAGACCAGTTTTGGCAATCCAAAGAGAGCGGATCATTTTCTTTCCTCAATGTGCAAGCCGGGCTTGCACCGATGCAACATTAGTTATTCGACGAGAGTATGGAATTGGCGCGCTCAGCGTTGGAGCTGGCGTCCTGGATAATCTTCATCTGCATTTCGAAACGGCGGGCGTTGGCTATCATGCCCACCATCGCTTCCGCGGGATTCACATTACTTTTTTCGACGAAGCCCGAAATCATGCGCACTTGCGGATCCGCCTCGGCCGCCTCGCCGCCGGCCAGACGATACAAGCCGTCGTCGCCGCGCTGCATGGACGCTGCCGGGGGATTCACCAGCTTGAGCTGCCCCAATTGCTGAATGTCGCCGGGGTTGTCGCCAGCGCCCAGGGCGCTGATTTGCCCGTCGCCGGAAAAACTTACACTGCCGCGTTCGGGGATTTCTATCGGCGCGCCGTCGTTGGACAAGACCGGATAACCCTGCTGGGTAACCAGCAAGTTGTCCTGGTTCACCGCCAGTTCGCCGGCACGGGTGTAGGCTTCGCCTTCAGGCGTTTGCACGCTGAACCAGCCATCGCCGGTAACGGCCAGATCGAGCGCATGGCCGGTTTCGGCCATCACCCCCTGCTCGAAATTGCTGGTCGGCGTAACGGTTACCGTCGATACACGCGTTGGCAGCCCAGGTTGGCCCACCACAGGCACGGAGCGGTAGATCGCCATTTGCTCGCGAAAACCGGTGGTGCCGACGTTGGCCATGTTGTTGCTGATGACAGCCTGCTGTTCCAGCACGCGCGCGGCGCCGCCGGCGGCAGTGTAGATAATGCGGTCCATTTATACGTCGGCCTAGCGCAGGTTGATCAGCGTTTGCAAGACCTGATCCTGAGTTTTGATGGTTTGTGCGTTGGCCTGGTAGGTACGCTGGGCGATGATCATGTTGACCAGTTCCACACTCATGTCGACGTTTGAGTCTTCGACCGCCTGGCCTTTGATGGCAGCCAGGCCGTTGTTGCCGGGCGTTCCAAGAATGGGTTGGCCGGAGGCTGACGTTTCCGCCCAGGCATTGCCGCCGACGGGCTGCAAACCTTGCAAATTATTGAAATTGGCGAGAACCAGGGTGCCCATGGCTTGAGTTTCACCGTTCGTATAGCTGGCAACGATGGAACCATCGGCCGCAATCGACATGCTGGCGTATTCGCCAGTGGCATAACCGGTTTGTGTAAAGTTGGATGAGAACTCTCCGCCGTACTGTGTGGAACCAGCGTAGTTCAGATCCATGTTCAAAGCATCAGCCGGTGTATCCAAACCGCCTGGGCTGGCCACGGTCAATGCTACCGACCGACCGCTTACCAACTGGCCCCTTGCGTCAAACGTCATGGCAACCGGGCCTGTGGAGGAGGCGCCGCCGTCGGCAGCAGCGCTAATCGCTTTGCCATCGAGCCGATAATAGACCTCCCAATTGCTTTCCACCCCGACACTACCTGCACGCTTGACGTAGTATTGCGTCAATTCGTGCGAATTCCCCAGTGAATCGTACACTGACATAGACAATGAATGCGTATAGCTGTCTGCGTCGGCTGGATCGAAAGGGATGGCGGGCAATGCGGCAAGATAGGGTTGATTAGTTCCGCCTGTGGTTTCAAATTCACCCGACGTAATTTGGCCAGTAGCGTCAATTACAACCGTGTTGGCACCGCTTGTGTATGTCCCTGCTGCCGGCGGCGTTGGGGCAACCGTACCTGGCAGGGAGGCATCCGTATACCAAGTAATTTCACCGGCGTCGTCGGTTCGATAATAATAGTCTTGACCTGGTACAACAGGAGCCGTACCAACCAAATTAACCACTCCAGTCTGCACCGCACGACCCGCTTCGGAAATCACATCAGCGTTGGCATCGAAGTTTGCCTTGGTGGTCAACCCCGTGGTCGCCTGCGGAGCAATATTGCCCACCGGCACCTTGATTGGAACGGGAGTTGTACCGCCATTTTCGAACCCGGTCAGCCGCTGACCCTGCGCGTTGACAATATTATTGTCTTTATCGGCAAAGAACTGGCCGTTGCGGGTATAGAGCACACTTCCCGACGGATCGATGACGCGGAACAGGCCCTTGGGTCCGTCTATGGCCATGTCAAACTGGTTGCCGGTGCTGGACACCGTCCCGACCGTGAAACGCTGGTTGATGCTTGCCACGCTGACACCCAGACCGACACGCGAGCTGGCGTATACGTCGGCAAATGTTGCCGTACCGGCCTTAAAGCCCACCGTACCGGAGTTGGCGATGTTGTTGCCGATGACATCCAGATTCTGCGATGCGGCGTTCAAGCCGCTCAAACCTTGTCCGAAACCCATGATTAACCTCGTTTACTTTTTAACTGTGTGAGTAATGCGGTGTGCCTTCGCTACGCCGCACGCGACCGCAACTACATTATTTTGCGCAGATCCAGCAGCGAATAAGAGCCCGCCAGCCCCAGGTCCATGGTCAAACCGCCTGATGTGTAGGCGACGCTGCCTACCTTGCCGTAGGTCAGCGCATCGGCCGACACGGCTGTCCCGGTGGCATCGGTTGCCTTCACGCTGATGGTGTACGCCCCGGCGTTCACTGCGGTGCCGGCATCGTTCTTGCCATCCCAGTCGACCGATATGACGCCGACAGGCTGGCTGCCCATGTCTATGTTTCGTACTACATTGCCCGCCGCGTCCGTAACGGTCACGACGACTTTGGTGGCCTCTGAAATCATGTCCACACCAAACGGCGTAACGTGAGTGCCTTCGGCGTCGACGCCGACCGAAACCTTGGTACCCGGCACAAGGACTTCCTTGCCTATCAAACTTGCAGCCTGCATGGACTGCGACACATCCATCTGGCCGGAAAGGGCCAGCAGGGTGTTGTTCAATTGGGTAATGCCGGAAACGGTGGACAGCTGCGCCATTTGCGACGTAACCTGGGCGTTGTCCATGGGATTCAACGGATCCTGGTTCTGCAGCTGGGTAACCAGCAAAGTCAGAAAACGGTTCTCGGTATCGGAAACGAAATCTTGGGTGTTTGCATTGGCTGCGGCAAGCGCGCCAGACGTTGTACTGTTGACTGTAGTCAAGATTGTGCTCCGTTAGGAATAGTGGTGACGACCCGGCAAGTATTACTGCCCAATGGACAGGGTGCGCATCATCATGCTTTTGGCTGTATTGATGACTTCGACATTAGCCTGGTAGGATCGAGAAGCGGAAATCATGTTGACGGTTTCGGCGACCACGTCCACATTGGGCATTACGACATAGCCGTCGGCATTGGCTAGCGGGTTCTTCGGGTCGTACTGCATGCGCGCGGGTGCGCCGCTTTCTACCACCGCCGCCACTTTGACGCCGCCGACCGACTGCGAATAGGCCTGACCGGGAGCCGGAGCCATCTGGAACACGACTTGACGGGCGCGATACGGCTGGCCATCGGGGCCGGCAACGCTATCGGCATTGGCCAGATTACTTGCCGTGACGTTCATGCGCTGGGACTGTGCCGTCAGGGCTGAACCGGCAATCTCGAAAATACTCATCGTCGACATAGATATTCCTGTTTTTCTTGTTGCGGCGGATTATTGCTGCAATGCCGACATCAGGGATTTGATCCGAGATGAGACAACGGCAATATCGGTTTGGTAACGCATGGTGTTATCGGCAAACTGAACACGCTCGACATCCATGTCGACGGTGTTGCCGTCGAGGCTAGGCTGCAAGGGTTGGCGGTACAATAGCTCGGCGGGATCCGGACTGACGGCCTTGGCAGGAATATGGCGCGTCGACGTCAGCGCAAGCTGCGTGTCGGGCAAGCGCATGCCCTCGCCCATGGCATCACGCAATGCAGAGCTGAAATCAAAGTCGCGCGCTTTATAGTTCGGCGTATCGGCATTGGCAATATTGGCTGCCAATACTTCCTGCCGCTGCTGACGTAAATCGATGGCTTTCTGATAAAAGCTGAAGTCTTCGCCGATCCGATCGATCATTTGCCACTCATCAGGTAATAACGATGCCCGCAATAGAAGTCCGCAGGCAATAGACTCATATGGCGACCTACTGCCGCTCACATAACAGCATAGTAATGGTGGGGCCCGGCACCTAAAGTAGGAAATAAGCCACTATTTATCATCCAGTTCCCAAGATGACGCGCTATTGCCCTTCGATAGAATGTGCACATGTCCAAGTCCACCACCACTATCAAATCGCTTGCCGCCGGTCTTCTGGCCTGCTCCGCGTTCGCCGCACCCGCAGGCGCCGCGGTTCCCGTGCAAGACCCTGCAATCGTCGCCGCCGAGGTCGAGAACTTTCTTGCCGGCCAGGCCTACAGCTACCCGGGCTCGGCCAGCATCACGGTCAACACACCGCGCATCGACAATCAAGCTGCGTGCGATCAGCTGCACGTCTATCTGCCGAATGGCCAGCGACTGCGATCCCGCATGACGGTGGGCGTGCGTTGCATGGGACCTGTGGCGTGGACCATGCGAGTCCAGGCGCACCTGAGCATACAGGGCTATTACTATGTCGCGAACCACACCATCCAGGCCGGAGACACCCTGTCACTGAATGACCTGACCGGACGCGAAGGCGATCTGCTCAGCTTGTCGCGCGGCGTGGTATTTGATCCAAGCCAGGCCATCGGCTATGTTGCCAAATACCGGATTTCCGCAGGCGGCGTCATCAAGGCCGGGGCGCTTCGCGATCCGGATTCCATAGAACGCGGTCAAAGTGTGCGCACCGAGGCGCGCGGCATAGGCTTTGTTGCTACGGGCGAAGGCAAGGCGCTGGAGGGCGGCCCGCCCGGGGCGCAAATACAAGTCAAGTCGAGCTCGGGCCAGATTGTCAGCGGCACCGTGCTCAATTCAAATACGGTCCAGGTGATCATGTAACTATATTGCGGCACTCGTAAATTTGCGTAAGAACGGGCTATAAAGCTAAACTTTCCCGAAACGAGGCCGTAAAAAGATACACAGACGCATACGTTGCCTGCCCAGATTCCCTCGGAGACCGCCTTGAAGATCACCTCGCCCGCCCTGAACAGTACCGCCATAAACAGCATTGCCGGCGCTCGTACTGACGGCGCGACCCGTGCAGGCCTGCCATCGCCCAGTTCCAGCAAAGGCGCCGTCGACCTCAGTTCCACTGCGCGCCATTTGTCCAATCTGCAAAACAGCGATGGCGACATCAATGTCGCCCGCGTAAACGAAATCCGCGACGCCCTGGCGTCGGGTCAACTTAAAATAGACCCCAGCCGCATTGCCGACGGCCTGATCGCAAGCGTGCGCGATCTGCTGAAATAGGCAAGCACACAAGGCCTGCACACACTCCGCAAGCGCGCCGCGTTTGATCGAACTGACTCATATGAACAATGCCGTCTTGAAATTGCAACAATGCCTGGAACAGGAAAACGACCTGGTCCAGGCTTTTATTGCCGTGCTCGAAGAAGAAGCACAGGCGCTGGAGGTAACGGGCAATATAGACGCGTTGGCGGAATCCACCGAAGCGAAGAACCGTTACGCAGAACAACTTGCACAAGTGGCGGAAGAGCGCCAAAGCCTGCTGGGCCAACTTGGCTACCCCGGCGACAAGCCGGGCCTCGATGCCGCGGCGCTCGACCACCCCCAGTTGCGTGAGCTATGCAAGGCGCTGCTGGAAAAAGCGGCCATTGCCGGCACGATGAACGCCTCCAATGGCGTAATCATCAATACCTTTCTGGTCCACAACCAGCAAGCGCTTGATATGGTGCGCGGACTGGTAGGCGCCAGCAATCTGTACGACGCCAGCGGCCGCAAGAATAGCGGCGGTCTCGGCGCCGGCAAAAAATTCAAGGCTGGTTGATCGCCACGCCGATACGGCAGGGGCCGCACATCAAGCGGCGACCATTTCCTTCAGTGCAAATAGTTTCAGCATGGCGGGCATTGCGGTCAGCGACGGCAAGCCCTGCTTGCCCATGACGCTGCCGCCGACCTTGCGCGCCAACCCACCACCCGGACCCTGCTTGTACTGCCATGCAGCCATCCCCAACTGCGCCGCAAGCATGGCTTTCTTAGGCAAGGATTCCGCGTCATTGCGCGGCTCCACCAATTGCCAGGCACGTGCAGCGTAACGCATGCTGGCCTTGGCTTCGGCGCGCGCCACCATCCAGGCGGCCTGAACCTCCAGCGACGCTGTGGATGCGAACATATTGCTCAGGCCATGCAAGATTTTGATGGTTGCCCCATTCGCCCGATTCACGATACGCACGCAAACCGCCTGAAGCAGCAGTGAGTCCTGTTGCCGCGCCACAAGCTCGACGGGCTCGCTGGCGACCCACAACACGACGTCCTCGATAGGCATACCGGCAACTTCCGTGATCGCGGCAGCATAGGCGGGCGTGGCCACCGGCCAAAAATTGAGCGTCTTGGCAAGCGCTCCCACCGTCGTGGCGCAAAAATCGAACTCCACCCGCGTGGTGGCAGGACACTGTGCCAGCCACAATACGTCGAGCGCAGAGATTTTGCGCCACAAAGCCTGCGTTCCGCCTTCGAACAAATGCACCATCGGCAGCCCTGCGGGATGCTCCTCGAGCCACTGGATCTGGCGAAGCAAGGCGCCGCCGGTTGCTGGCGCCTCCTGGGCACTTGCGCCGCAGGACGACCGCCAGCCATCGGCCAGGTTCAATTGTTGTACCGGCGACGTCAAGGGCGTGCCGTTCTCGGCAAACAGCAAACTGGCCCGCAGAGACCCGCGGGCGCCAGAGGAAGACTTGATCATTACCTGGTCATGCATCGCCAATACATGGTTGTAGTTTTTCTCTGCTGCATCGCCCTGGGCAATGCGCAATCCATGCTCGACGTGGCCTGCGAGCGTCACGGTATCCGGCCTGGATGCCGTATAGCTGCGCCACAGGCTGTACGCCTCCATCGGCGCGGTAGCCTCGTCAATATAAGCGCACGCCGCTTCGAGATCCTCCATGGACATGTTGGCGGCGGGCTCGGAATTCATCGACAACAGTCCCGGCAGCCAGCGCTTGCGCCGGCTTTCGGCGTCGGCGGCCCGTCCGTCGTCAACCGGCGGCTTGGACAGCGACATCAAGGCTGCAAAATCCGCTTCGGTCGGCGCGTACAGGGCACGGCTGAGTTGATTATGAATCAAGGCCTGGTCAACCAGCTCCATGGCTGACGGAAATGCCAGGTTTTCCGGCACTTTCTGCCCCGTGGAAACATAGTGTATGGGCAAGCGATAGCGTATGGCGGTATCGAGCGCCGCGCCCAGGCGGCTGGCTTCGTCGACCTTGCTGATAATGCAGCCCTTCAAAGGCGTGCCGCCATCGTTGCAATACGTGCGGGCGACTTCGTCCAGCGTGTCCCCGTGGCTGGACGCATTCAGGACCAGCAGCCTGCTTACCTGCCGTCCTGCCCCGGCCAGCATGGCCGCTTGCTCGGCGATATAGCGGTCGCGCTGACTGATGCCGACATTATCGATAAGAATGGTCTGGTCGTCCCGTATGCCTTGCATGACTTTGCGCAGCTCCACGACGTCCTGTACGACATGGACCGGTACGCGCATGATCTTTCCGTAGATCTGCAACTGCTCATGAGCGCCTATGCGGTATGTGTCGGTCGTAAGCAGCACCAGGCCGTCCGGCCCGACACGCTTGAGGCAGCGCGCGGCCAGCTTGGCGATCGTCGTGGTCTTTCCTACGCCGGTTGGACCAACCAGCGCGAGGGCCAGGCCCGGCGTCCATAAGCGGTCTTCGCTGGACAGTACCGGCAGGTGTGTGACCAGCTCATTGCGCGCCCACTGGAACGCGGCCTTGACAGCCAACTGTTCGGGCAGACGCTTGAGCATGGCACGCAACAAGGCGGTACTGAAGCCATAACCCAGCAGGGCCTGGAACAGCGACACCGCCTGAGGCGCGCGCCGCAACTGATTGCCCCACACCAATTCGTCTATGCGCGTTTCCAGCGCGCCGCGCATCGCACCGATGGCGTCCATGACGTCGACTTCGGACTCAGGCGCCGGTCCAGACTCCGGGACACGCATGCGCGGCAACGGCGTAGCGGGCCGGGGACTGAGCGGAACCGATGTCGGAGCCGATGTCGGAGCCGATGTCGGAACCGAAACAGCGGACCGCTCATGGCCGGCCATGGACGGGTCCGTCGCCACGGGCACCGACGTGGGGTCGGTCGCCAGTATTTCCACCCCGCCATTGACCCGTCGATTCGAAACGATCAGCGCGTCGGGTCCGAGCGCGATGCGCACCTGGCGCAACGCCTCGCGATTGGTACTGCCAAAGAAACGACTTATATTCATTGCGCGGATCCGCCGATTACAGCCGTGATGCGCAAGGTACGCTCATCCGGTATTTCAGCATTGGAAAGCACCCCGATCTGGGGGAAATGGTGTCGCAGGAAGCGGGACAAGGATGCCCTCAGCACGGGCGGCACGACCAGCACGGTAGCGTCGCCATTGGCCTCTTGCACCTGGACGGCGCGCTGGGCATCGTTGAGTACGCTTTCGGCCAGGCCGGGCTCCAGCGCACCGCTGGTCGTCAAGGCCTGCGTCAACACCCGCTCGAGGCGCGGATCCAGACCTATGACGCGCAGCTCGGCGTCACCGGGGAACCATTGCTGCGTAATCGCACGACCCAGTCCCACGCGCGTCAGCGCCAGCAACTCATTGGAATCGGGCCCCGTACCGCTGGCGTTGAGCGCCGCCAGGCGCGGGGCATGCTCGGCCAAAGTTTCCACGATAGTACGCATGTCGCGTATGGGTACTTCCTCGGCAAGCAGGCCGCGCAACAGTTTTTGCAATAGCGTGAGGCTGAGCGTTTTCGGCACGAGGTCTTCGATAAGCTTGGGCACTTCCCTGCCCACATGATCGAGCAGGGACTGGACCTCCTGGCGACCCAGCAGGTCGCCGCCATAGCGGTGCATGAGGTGATTGAGATGAGTCGCGATGACTGTGCCCGCGTCGACAACGGTGTAGCCGGCGATCTGTGCCTGCTCGCGCAAGCCGACATCTATCCACACGGCCGGCAGGCCGAAGGCGGGATCGGTTGTAATGTTGCCCGGAAGCTTCATGGTTACGCCGCCGGGATCGATGGCGAGCCACTGGCCAGGTGTAGCCGAACCGCGTCCGACCTCGACACCGGAGAGCAGGATACGATAATCGTTGGGTTTCAGTTCCAGGTTGTCGCGTATGTGTACCACCGGCGGAAGAAAGCCGACGTCCTGGGCGAACTTCTTGCGCAGACTGCGTATGCGATGCAGCAGCTCGCCGTTCTGGGCGTGGTCGACCAGCGAGATCAAGCGATAACCCACCTCCAGGCCCAAGGGATCCACCAGCGCCACATCGTTCCAGGTTGCCTCGGCAGCCGCCGCTTCGACCGCCGCCTGTACTTTTTCGGGCTCTTCGGCTTCGGCCAACTTATCGGCCTGCTGACGCCGGTACATCAGCCATCCGCCGCCGGCCAGGGCGGCCGCCAGCAACAGGAAGGCCACGTGAGGCATATTGGGGATCAGACCCATGGCAGCCATGATGCCCGCGGTAATGAACAGCACATTCGGGTTGGCAAACAGCTGGCTGACCATCTGCTGGCCGACATCCTGGTCTGTCGCCACGCGCGACACCACCACGCCGGCTGCGGTCGAGATCACCAATGCCGGGATCTGCGCGACCAGGCCGTCGCCGATGGTCAACAGGGTATAGACCCGGGCGGCTTCGCCAAAGGGGAGATCATGCTGCCCTACCCCGATAATAAGACCGCCGATCACATTGATGATCATGATGAGCAGGCCTGCTACGGCGTCGCCGCGCACGAACTTGCTGGCCCCGTCCATGGAACCGTAGAACTCGGCTTCCTGCGAGACTTCCATGCGGCGGCGGCGCGCTTCGTCCTCGCCCACCAGGCCCGCATTCAGGTCTGCATCGATCGCCATCTGCTTGCCTGGCATGGCGTCCAGGGTGAACCGGGCGCCTACTTCCGCAATACGGCCGGCGCCTTTGGTGATGACGACAAAGTTGATGATGACCAGGATGATGAAGACGATGATGCCGACGGCGAAATTGCCGCCCACCAGAAAGTGCCCGAACGCTTCGATGACCTGACCGGCCGCATCCGGACCTTTGTGGCCGTGCAGCAAGACAACCCGCGTCGAGGCCACATTAAGGGACAGCCGCAACAAAGTGGCAAACAGAAGCACGGCGGGAAAAGCCGCAAAATCGAGCGGCTTCTTGGTGAACATGGCCACCAGCAAGATCATCACCGACAGCGAGATATTGAAAGTGAACAGCAAGTCCAGGATGAACGGCGGCAATGGCAGAATCATCATGCCAAGCACCATGAGGATCAGCACAGGGCCGGCCATCAGGCGGGCATGCTGACCACCATTACTCTTGAGTGAAGCTAGAAAACTATTCATTATGCGTCTGTCGCAACCTTATGTTTGCCTTCGGGGTCGAGCTCTGGCGGAACCATCAAGCGGGAAGGTTTCGGCGGTTCAGCTCCGGTTCCCATGTTCCAGCTGCGTAACTGGAATACCCAGGCCAGCACTTCGGCCACCGCCGAATACAATTCCCCGGGTATTTCGTGGCCCAGCTCTACGTTGTGATACAGCGCACGAGCCAGGGGCGGCGCGCTAAGCACCGGAACCTTATGCTCGGCGGCAATACTGCGCACTCTTGCCGCAACCAGGCCGGTGCCCTTGGCGACGACACGCGGCGCCCCGCCCTGTCCTTCCTTATAGACCAGCGCCACCGCATAGTGCGTCGGGTTGGTGACGATGACGTCAGCATTTGGGACTTCCGACATCATGCGTCGCCGCGCCATCGCCCGTTGCTGCTGGCGTATCCGGCCCTTGACATGGGGGTCGCCATCGCTTTCCTTGTGTTCCTGCTTGACGTCCTGCTTGGACATGCGCATTTTCTTGAAGTGGCTGAACAATTGCCATGGCGCATCGATCATCACGATCAGGAACAGCGCCGACACGATCAAGGCGCAGCACAAGGCAACCAGTTCCATTCCAGCCGTAAGCGCCTCAGTCGGGGTCGTATGCATCAGAGACAGCATCTGGTCGCGATAATGCCAGATCACCATTGCACCGACCGTGCCGATCACCGATGCCTTGGCCAATGTCTTGATCAATTCCACCACGGTCTGGGCCGAAAACATCCGCCCGACTCCCTTGATGGGATCCATGCGCTCGAACTTGGCCTCCAGCGCCTTGGTGGAAAACATGAAGCCGCCAAGAAGGACCGATGAAAAAATGGCCACCACGGTTAGAAGGATGAATAAAGGCGCCAGCGCGAGCAAGGCCTGCAAGGCCGAGTTGGCGGCCACCGACAACATTACGTTGGTGTCCCGCCCCACCCGTAGATCGAACCATAATCCTGATTCGAGAATGCCGTTCAGACTGTGGTAGATCTGCGCACCGCCGAACCACAGCATAGCCACGCCAGCGCTCAACAACAAAAAGGTGTTGAGCTCGCGTGAACGTACGACCTGGCCTTCTTCGCGCGCCTTTTCCAGGCGCCGCTGCGAGGCGGGTTCGGTTTTTTCGAGGTCGCTGTCCTCAGCCATTCATGGGTAGAAAAACGTGGGTTGGTGTGGGAGTATCCGATCAACCAAGATTCTAGACCAACCACCCACGGGCGAATGCTCAAGCAAGCCCACTAATTGCGCTTAATTCGCTCGCCACACCAACACCGGCGCCGCCGGACGGCACACGGGACAGCCTTGATCAGAAACCCAGGCTGGAGAGCAAATCGTCAACCTGATCCTGGCTGGTCACCACATCGACCTTGCCCGCAGGATTGACGTCGGGTCCGTTCAACAGGGAAGCGGCCTCTTCACGCTTTTCCTGCGGTACGCTGTCTATCAATACCTGAACCAACTCCGTTTCGATGGCGGTGACGACGCCCAGCATCTTCATGATGACCTGGCCGGTCAAGTCCTGGAAGTCCTGCGCCATGATGATGTCCAGAAGATTACCTTGCGAGGCCTGCGTCTTCTGGGGGATGTCTTTAAGCAGCGCGCGGGTATCGTCGACAAGCTCGCGTGCCTGGTCGAGCTCGACCGGATGGTCGAACCATTGTTGCCAACGCGCATCCAGCGCCTTGGCCTCTTTCTGCATGCTTTCCTGCAAAGGCTGTGTCTGCTCGGCGGCGTTCAGAACACGGTTGGCGGCCTGCTCGGTCATGCGCGCCACGTAATGCAGGCGGTCGCGCGCATCGGGAATGGCGTGGGCAGCATCCTTGATTGCCTGGTCCAGGCCGAGTTCGCGCATGCTTTCGCGCAGCTTGCGTGTCACCGAGGCCACGCGATGGATCAGGTCTATCGGTTGCTCGTCTGTCTCATGGGGCTGGGGTGTTTGGGTCGTACTCATTGCTATCCCCTTAAGCGCCCAGCTTTTCAAAAATCTTGTTCAGCTTTTCTTCCAGCGTGGCAGCGGTAAATGGCTTGACAACGTAGCCATTCGCACCGGCCTGTGCGGCGGCAATGATGTTTTCCTTTTTGGCTTCGGCGGTAACCATCAGTACCGGCAGCTTGGCCAAGACTGGATCGGCCCGGATGTTCTGCAACATCGTGAGCCCGTCCATATTGGGCATATTCCAGTCCGAGACCACGAACTCGAAATTACCGTTACGCAATTTTTCAAGTCCCATGGCGCCATCTTCGGCCTCGTCCACGTTCTCGAACCCGAGATCCTTAAGCAGGTTCTTGATGATCCGACGCATGGTCGGAAAGTCATCGACAACCAGAATTTTCATGGTTTTCTGTACCACTTAACACGCTCCAAAATAATAAATAGCCAAAGTCTTCAGGAAGATCAGACTCGATGGCCATATGAACCAGCACTCGAAAGAATGCGCTGGCTGATTTCCGATAATGGCACCGCGCTATCGGCTGCGCCTATGTGCAAAGCCTCGCGCGGCATGCCGAATACAACACAACTTGCTTCGTCTTGGGCAAAGGTAATGGCCCCTGCCTGCTTCATGGCCAGCATACCCTGGGCCCCATCCTTGCCCATGCCCGTCAGAATAACGCCAACGGCGTTTTTCCCGGCAACCTGCGCGGCGGAATGGAACAACACATCGACTGAAGGCCGATGCCTGTTTACTGGATCGCTGTATTCGAGTTTGACCACATAATTGGCTCCCGAGCGCGCCAGTTTCATGTGCGCCACGCCGCCCGGCGCAAGATAGACATGCCCTGGCAAAACCCGTTGACCGTCTTCCGCCTCGTGCACCTCGACGGCGCACAGATTATCCAGGCGTTGCACGAATGAGCGGGTAAAACCCGCGGGCATGTGCTGGGTGATCATGATCGCCGGACTATTGGCGGGCAAAGGTTCCAATACCTGGCGTATGGCTTCGGTGCCGCCGGTGGACGCGCCAATCAATACCAGTTTTTCGGTGGTGGAGAATACATGCATCAGCCGCTTGGCCGGTGCGCTGTCGGAATGACGGGGCTGCCTGGGCCGCGACGCGGCCGCCGCCCGGATTTTCTCGGCGATAAGTTCGCTGTATTCGAACAAGCCGTCGCGTAAGCCGAGCTTAGGCTTGGTGACAAAGTCGACCGCGCCCAGCTCAAGAGCGCGCAAAGTGACCTCGGAATTGCGCTCCGTCAGCGAAGAGACCATTACAACCGGCATGGGCCGCAAACGCATCAGGCGTTCGAGGAAATCCAGGCCGTCCATGCGCGGCATCTCTACGTCAAGCGTGAGCACATCCGGATTGTGCTGTTTGATCAATTCACGCGCAATAAGCGGATCGGGCGCCGATGCAACGACTTCCATGTCCGGTTGGCCATTGATGATTTCGGTCATCAGACCTCGGACCAGA
>JAKFDW010000359.1:0-20794 GCA_036675955.1 Orrella sp.
CGCAGCACCGCAATCACGCCGATAAAACCGAACAGCACGGCAATGAGGCGGACAGGGTCGCGCTGCGAGCCGCCTTGTGCGAGCATCCAGCCGGCGATGAACAAGGGAGCCGTGTAATTCAGGCTGATAGCCGTTGAGAGAGGCAGGTGCGAGATGGCGAAAAAACCCAGCCACATCGATGTGACGCCGGAAACATTGCGCCACAGGTGCAGCTTCCAGCTTGGCGGCCGCAGCCGCCGATGTGTGAACTTGGCCCAGCACAACAGCAGCAGTACCGAGGGAATGCCCCGGAACAGGACCACATGCGGCAAAGATGCCCCATAATCGGAGGCGACTTTCACACAAGCCCCCATGCCAGCAAACATGATACTCGCCAGTAACATCCACAGAGACTGCATGAAATCGACCGAAATTCAAATTTAAACTACAAAGTCGATACTATACTCTGCTGTTTTCCCAATTCTGGCTCGCTCCAGCTTTAAATCCGGGAACTGGCCTCCATATACACAGTCCAACTTTGTTGATCGCTACGCCGGAAACATAAAAATGAATCGAATCATCCTATTTTTGCTAACCAACCTTGCTGTAATGATTGTCCTCGGCGCCTCCATGAGCGTGCTGGGCGTAGGCCGGTTTATAACGGCCAATGGGCTGGACCTGACCCAGCTGCTGATTTTCTCCGCCATCATCGGGTTCACCGGCTCGTTCATTTCACTGTTCATCAGCAAGTGGATGGCAAAACGAAGCACCGGCGCGCGCGTCATCGATCCGCAAGCGCCCGCCAATGCGCAGGAAGCCTGGCTGGTCGACACAGTGCACCAGCTGGCCGACCGGGCCGGCATCGGCCGTCCTGAAGTCGCCATCTACGACGGCGCTCCCAATGCATTCGCCACCGGCGCCTCCAAGAACAACGCCCTGGTCGCGGTGTCCACCGGTCTGCTGGAAAGCATGACCGAAGAAGAAGTCGCGGGCGTACTCGGCCACGAAGTCGCGCACGTCGCGAACGGCGACATGATCACGCTTACGCTGATCCAGGGCGTGGTCAATACCTTCGTCGTGTTCTTCGCGCGCATCGTCGGCTATTTTGTCGACCGGGTCGTCTTGAAGAATGATCGCGACGTCGGCATAGGCTATTACGTTACCGTTATCGCGTGCGAAATCCTGTTCGGCATCCTGGCCTCGATCATCGTCGCCTGGTTCTCGCGCCAACGCGAATACAGGGCCGACGCCGGCTCGGCCAGCCTGCTCGCTTCGCGCGAACCGATGTTGCGCGCGCTGGTCCGGCTGGGCGGGCTTCAATCGGGCGAACTGCCCAAGGCCTTCAAGGCCTCGGGCATCGCCGGAAACGGCGCCATCAGCGCCATGTTCGCCTCCCATCCTCCCATTCAGGCCCGCATCAACGCCCTGCAGGCGGCACAACGAATTTAAGGCACATGGCTGGTTTATGATGCAGCCATGAAAGAACTCTTCGCTCTGCTGGATTTTGGCGGCTACATCGCCCTGCTGCTCTGGGGCGTCCATATGGTGCAGAGCGGTGTGCAACGGGCATTCGGAGCGACGCTGGGCGTCTGGATGGGGCATGCCCTGGGCACACGCCTGCGGGCGTTCTTTACCGGTCTTGCCATTACATCGGCCATACAAAGCAGTACGGCAACAGGTCTAATGATCGCCAGCTTCGCGGCGGGCGGGCTCGTGGCCCTGGGACCCGGCCTTGCGGCCATGCTGGGCGCCAACGTCGGCACAACCTTGATTGTGCAATTGCTGTCCTTCAATCTGACTGCGCTGGCGCCGGCCTTCATTCTGATCGGCGTATGGCTGTTCCGGCGCCACCAGCCCAGCCGCAGGCGCGACCTCGGCCGCGTATTCATAGGCCTGGGCCTGCTGTTGATGGCCCTGCATCAACTGGTACAGCTCTTTGCGCCGCTGCAGGACGCGAACCTTCTGCAGATTCTGCTGGGCGCCTTGTCCGGCCAGCCCGTGATCGCCCTGTTGCTGGCCGCGGTGCTCGCCTGGGCGGCTCACTCCAGTGTTGCCGTCGTGGTCCTGATCATGTCCCTGGCCAGCCACGGCCTGGTTACGCCATCGCTGGCATTCGCCCTCGTGCTCGGCGCCAACCTGGGCACATCCATCAATCCCATACTGGAAGGCAGCGGCGACGATGATCCGGCTGCCCGGCGCCTGCCGCTGGGCAATCTGGGAACACGCCTGGCCGGATGCCTGCTGGCGCTATTGCTGTTGCCGTGGCTGCCATCGCTGATGTCTATGCTCAGTTCGGACCCGGCCCGCGAGGTAGCCAATTTCCACACACTGTTCAACGTCCTGACCGCCCTGCTTTTTCTTCCTGTGCTGACGCCATATTCCAAGCTGCTGGTGCGGCTCCTGCCCAAGCGTACCGACCCCAACGATCCTTCGCGCCCGCAGTACCTGGATGAATCCGCGCATGAAGTCCCCGGCATCGCACTGGGCAACGCGGCTCGCGAAGCCTTGCGCCTGGCGGACATGCTGCAGAGTCTGCTTGGAATGGCGCGCGCCAGCTTGCTGCACGACAACCGCCACCGCATCTCGCATGCGCGCTACATCAACAATGCCATCAATCGCCTGGACGGGCTTATCACGACTTATGTGGCGACGCTGGACCAGGATGCCATGAACACTGCGGATCATCGCCGCCGTGACGAGATACTTGCGTTTTCAACGAATGTGGCCCACGCCGCCAACCTGACCACCAACGGCTTGCTCGCCCATGCTGCCAGCCTGTTCAAGAAAGGCAGGTCTTTCACCCCCAGCCAAGGTTCGGAGTTGACCATGATGCTGGACCGTGTCATTCGCAATCAACGCCAGGCTGCCGCGCTGTTCGTCGCGGAAGATGTAAGAAGCGCGAAATTCCTGGCGTTCGAGAAAGACCATTTCAGGGAACTCGAAGCCAACGCGGCGGAGCAGCATCTGGAAAACATCAAGTCGGGACGGCTGGACCAGGCCGAACTGGGTTCGTTCTACCTGGATATACTGCGCGATATAAAAACGGTGAACTCTTATCTGGTCGAAGCGTCCGCCTATCCGATACTGGCCAAGCATGACGAGCTGTTGCCCAACCGGCTGCGCGACAACGAAGGCCTGCTTGAATAGACGCGCACCGCCGCATGGCGGCAAGGTTCATGCTGCACCGGACAGATGCCGATCAAACCACGAAACGGCCTTGCTCCAGGCGTCCTGGGCGTCCGCGGCATGATAGCTGGGCCGATAGTCGGCAAAGAAGGCGTGGCCCGATTCCGGGTATACGACGATCCGGGAAGACTGGGCGCAAGCGTTGCCCTGCTTCAACCCCGCCTCCATGCGTTGTATGTCTTCTAGCGGGATGCTCGCATCCTGGCCCCCATACAAGCCCAGCACAGGCGCGTGCAGATCTGCCGCGATATCGACGGGATTCCTTACCTGCAAAGGGCCGTGTCCGGCCGTAAGTTTGCCGTACCAGGCAACGCCCGCCTTGCAGCCAGGGTTATGCGCGGCATACATCCATACCTGCCGCCCGCCCCAGCAAAAACCGGTGACGCCCAGGCGCGTCGTATCGGCGCCCTGCCCATTGGCCCACTGCACACTGGCATCCAGGTCGGCCAGCACCTGCTCATCGGGCACTTTGGACACAATGTCCTTGATGAGCGAAGGCATATCGGTATAGCTGGCGGCATCGCCCTGCCGCTGGTAAAGCTCTGCGGCGACCGCCATGTATCCTTGTGCCGCGAATCGTCGGCACACGTCCTTGATATGCTCATGCACGCCGAATATCTCTTGTATGACCAGGATTACCGGAGGATGCTCGACGTCGGCCGGCGCGGCGTAATAGGCCGGTATGGTGCCATCGGCGGTCGGAATATCGACCATGCCGTGGCGCAAGCCTTCGGCACTGGTATGCAGTGCCGATTCCGTGCTTCCGGTGATGGAAGAATATGACATGTCAGCTCCTCTAGTATCCTCTAGTAATAAAAATAAACGGGCCCCGCTGGTCAGTGGGCCTGCTCCCAATTCGGCCCGACGCCTACTTCCGCCACCAACGGAACGCGCAGCGTGGCCACCTTGCACATCAGTCCGGGCAGATTCTGGACGACAGTTTCCACTTCGTCCGCGGGTACATCGAACACCAGTTCATCGTGCACCTGCATGACCATAAGGCATTCAAGCCCCTGGTCTTCTATCCATTCCTGGGCGGCGACCATGGCGAACTTGATGAGATCGGCCGCGGTGCCCTGCATGGGGGCATTGATCGCCGCCCGCTCGGCGGCGGCCAGGCGCGGACCCTTGGCGCCACGGATCTCGGGCAGCCAAAGGCGTCGGCCGAACACCGTCTCGACATAGCCGAGTTCGCGCGCCATCCGCCGGGTCTGATCCATATACGCGGCGACACCAGGGTAGCGGGTAAAGTATCGATCGATATAAGCCTTGGCGGCGTCGCGCGTAATGCCCAGGTTGGATGCCAGACCGAATTCGCCCATGCCATAGATCAGGCCGAAATTGATGGCCTTGGCAGCCCGGCGCTGTTCAGCTGAGACATCGGCCAGTGCAACGCCAAAGACTTCAGAGGCCGTTGCACGGTGTATGTCTTCGCCCAATTCAAAAGCCCGGCACAGGTTTTCATCGTCGGACACATGAGCCATTACACGCAGTTCTATTTGCGAATAGTCGGCCGACACGATTTGCCCTTTTTTCGCCACGAAGGCGGTGCGCACACGCCTGCCTTCCGGATTGCGCACCGGTATGTTCTGCAAATTGGGATCCGACGAAGCCAGGCGCCCGGTGATGACGGCCGCCTGGGCGTAACGGGTATGCACCCTGCCCGTGGCCGGATTGATCATCTTGGGCAGTTTGTCGGTATAGGTGGACTTCAGCTTGGCCAGGCCGCGGTACTCGAGCAAGAGCTGCGGCAATGGGTAATCGCGGGCAAGCTTGCTGAGCACGTCTTCATCGGTGGATGGCGCTCCGCTGGCCGTTTTACGGATGACCGGCAAGTTCATGCGCTGGAAAAGGATTTCACCCAGCTGCTTGGGGGAGTTCAGGTTGAAAGGCTGTCCGGCCAGTTCGTATGCCTTGTTTTCGAGCAGCAGCAATTGCTGTCCGATTTCGTGGCTTTGCATGGCAAGAACATGGGCATCTATGCCCACGCCGTTGCGTTCAATAATGGTCAGGACGCGCGAAGCCTTGATTTCAAGCTGGTAGACGGCCTCCAGACCGGGATCCACGGCGACTTGCGGGCGCAATACTCGATGCAGTTGCAAGGTGAAATCGGCGTCCTCGCACGCATAGTGCGATGCCTTGTCGACCTCCACCTCATCGAAGCAGATCTGCCGGGCGCCCTTGCCGCATAGGTCTTCGTAGGTCGTCCCGATGCGGCCCAGCCAGCGCTGGGCCAGCTCCTGCAGATTGACGCGCTTGTGCGATTCGAGCACATAGGCCTGCAGCATGGTGTCTTCGGTAATACCCGCCAGGTTGATGCCCTCGCTCATGAACACGTGCGCGTCATACTTGGCGTTATGCAGCAGCTTGGCCGCAGCGGGATTTTCCAGCCACGTCCGCATGCGTTCCAGCACCTGCTGCCTGGGCAGTTGCAGAACCTGATCCGGCCCCCGATGGCCCAGCGGGATATAGCAAGCCACCCCTGGTTCGGTAGACAGGGAAATACCCACCAGCCGGGCCTGCATGGGATCCAGCGAAGTCGTTTCCGTATCCACCGCTACCAGTTCGGCCGACTCCAGCATGGTCATCCAGCGATCGAAATCATTCCATTCCAGCACGGTTTCGTAGCGCGTCTGTACCGGAGCCTGGGGAGGCTGGGCCGCCACGCGGCTATCTTGCGTGGGTATGCGGTCGCTCTCGCCGCTGAGTTCGCGCAGCCAGTTGCGGAAGCCATAATTGTCATACAGCTTGAGCAGCACCTCGCGATCCAGGGCCTTGGGGGTCAGATCGACCAGGCCGTGCGCCAGTGCCGGAATTTCGCAGTCGGTCTTTACCGTGATCAGTCGCCGCGTCAGCTCGAAATTGGGAATGGCGGCCCGCAGGTTGTCGCCGATCACGCCCTTGATGGCCTGCGCGTTGGCAACCAGCCCGTCCACGGTCTTGTATTCAGTCAGCCACTTGACCGCGGTTTTGGGACCCACTTTGGGCACCCCGGGGATATTATCGACGGTGTCCCCGACCAGCATCAGGTAGTCCACGATCTGATCGGGGCTCACGCCGAACCGGGCCAGTACGCCCGCCACATCCTGGCGCTCGTTGGTCATGGTATTGACCAGTTCGACATGCTCGTTCACAAGTTGCGCAAGATCCTTGTCGCCAGTCGAGATTATTGTGCGTACGTCTTCTGCCGTAGCCCGGTGGGCCAATGTACCTATGATATCGTCAGCTTCGACGCCAGGCACGGTGAGCACGGGCCAGCCCAATGCGGCGACCGCCTGGTGTATGGGCTCGATTTGTGCTGCAAGTTCGTCGGGCATGGACGGCCGGTGGCCTTTGTACAGAGGATACATGTCGTCGCGAAAGGTCTTGCCTTTCGCATCGAATACACAAGCGGCATAATCGGCCTTGTAATCCTGCTGGAGTCTCCTTAACATGGAGATGACACCATAGAGGGCTCCGGTAGGTTCTCCCTTGGCATTCCTGAGGTCGGGCATGGCGTGATATGCCCGATAAAGATAGCTGGACCCATCAACAAGCAACAAGGTTTTTTTCATGTCAGATAATAAAGTAGTCCGTTTGCCGGCAGCTCAGCAGATTCCCGGAATTATGTCAGAGATGCAGAAAGCTGCAGATACTCTGGAAGAAATAGGTTGGGGCGTCAGCATTTTCGGCAGCGCCCGCATTAAACCCGATTCGCCCTATTATGCATTAAGCGAAGCAGTCGGCGCCCGGCTTGCCAAGGCAGGCCTGACGGTCATCGCAGGGGGCGGTCCCGGCATCATGGAGGCGGCCAACAAAGGAGCATTCCTGGCTGGCGGCAAAAGCGTAGGCCTGAATATCAACCTTCCGCACGAAACCAGCTGCAACAGGTATCAAACCCATAGCCTTGCATTCGATTATTTCTATTCGCGCAAGGCCACCTTCTTCATGCACAGCGCCGCCTACATCGCCATGCCCGGGGGCTTCGGCACACTGGACGAACTCTTCGAAGTCATGACCCTGGTCCAGACGCGCAAGATACCGCCGGCGCCCATCATTCTTATCGGGACGTCATTCTGGGCGGGCCTGATCGAATGGATAAAGGCCAATCTGCTCGCGAACCATCTCATAGGCCCGCAAGATCTCCATCTCCTCACCATTACAGACGATCCCGACGTCGTCATGCGCCATATCGAAATGTTCTGCTCCCATCTGGCCGAAGAAGGCGATTACGCGCCCGCCCTGCCCGAATAGGATCCGACCCCGGCTGCACGTTCGGCAGCGCTTCCTCACCTTTTCATCAACTCACCTCACGCAGGTTCGCCAATACCATGAGCACTATAACGCTTCCAGTACACCTGAATGACCCCACGCTTTTCAAGACCAGCGCCTATATCAACGGGCTATGGGTCGACGCCGCCGACGGCGACACTTTCGGCGTCGACAACCCCTCCAACGGGGATATCGTCGCACACGTCAGCAACCTGGACGAAACGCAGGCGCACAGCGCCATTGCAGCCGCCGACAAGGCGTTCAAGGCATGGCGGGCGCGCAGCGGCAAAGATCGCGCAGCCATTCTCCGCCGCTGGTTCGACTTGATCCTGGCCAACGCCGAAGACCTGGCCCAATTGATGACACTGGAACAGGGCAAGCCGATCAATGAAGCGCGCGGCGAAATCGTCTATGGCGCATCTTTCGTCGAGTGGTTTGCCGAACAGGCCAAGCGCGTCAGCGGCGACATCATGGCGTCTCCCAATACCGCAAATCGCATGCTGGTGTTGCGCGAACCCATCGGTGTATGCGCCGCCATCACGCCCTGGAATTTCCCCAACGCCATGATTACGCGCAAGGTCGCCCCCGCCTTGGCCGCCGGCTGCACCATCGTGCTCAAACCCGCTGAACAAACCCCCTTGTCGGCCCTTGCACTGGCCGAACTGGCACAACGCGCCGGCATACCCGCCGGCGTGCTCAATATCATCACCGCGGACAGCCAGCGTTCCATTGCCATCGGCAAAGTGCTGTGCGCAAGCCCAGTCGTCAAGAAGGTGACCTTTACCGGCTCGACCGCCGTGGGCCGCATACTCATGCAGCAAAGCGCAGCCACCATCAAGAAGCTGTCGCTCGAGCTGGGCGGCCACGCCCCCTTTATCGTATTTGAAGATGCCGACCTGGACGCCGCCGTGGAAGGCGCCATGATTTCCAAATACCGCAACGCCGGGCAAACCTGCGTATGCACCAACCGTTTCTATGTGCATGAAACCGTCTACGAGGCTTTTGTCGAGAAACTGGCAGCCAAAGTGGGCAAGCTGCAGGTCGGCGACGGTTTCAGCGACCAAAGCACGCAGGGTCCGCTCATCGACGACGCAGCGGTGAACAAGGTGCAGGAACACGTACAGGACGCCATTGCCAAGGGCGCAAAAGTCGCCGCCGGCGGCAAGGCGCACGCCCTGGGCGGACGCTACTTCCAGCCCACGGTATTGTCCGGCATTACCGAAGACATGCTATGCATGCGCGAGGAAACTTTCGGCCCGGTAGCTCCGGTCATCAAGTTCACGGACGAAGACCATGTCGTCAAGCTCGCCAACGACACCGAGTACGGCCTTGCCTCCTACTTCTACAGTCGCGACATCGGCCGCATCTTCCGCGTGGCAGAGGCGCTTGAGTACGGCATGGTGGGCGTCAACACCGGCCTGATTTCCAACGAAGTCGCGCCATTTGGCGGAGTCAAACAATCGGGGCTTGGGCGGGAAGGCTCGGTTTACGGCATGGACGACTTCATGGAACTCAAGTATGTCTGCCTGGGCGGCATGCAAGGGTAAAAGCAAATCCCAGGCGGGAAGCCGCGGGCCTGAGAGCCGTTGAACAGCATCGGCATTTACCCTTAAGCCCGGCCCGCTCCCGCACAACTCCACATCTCCAAAGCGCTGCGAATACTTGGTTTTCTTAAGAATTATCAAAGCCGGAAGCCAGGACTGGTCCTATCTAATAAAATCAACTGGACCTAGTCGCAGCTTCTGACTATGTGCACTATCCATTCACGCGGCGACACAAATGCCGGGCCCCTCATCAACACAAAGTGTCGCGATAACCTGAATGGAGAAAACCATGGAAGCCTTGTTTCAACGTGCACGCAAATTGGCCTTGTTGAGCGTTGCTGCCGGTGTGCTGGGTCTGGGCGCCGCCGGCGTCCAGGCACAAACAAAAGTCGTTGTCGGTTATCAGCAAATTGTGGGGCCCTTCGTCAGCGCTATTGCCGACGGCAGTTTCGACAAGGCAGCCAAAGAAGCTGGTTATCAGATAGACTGGCGCCAGTTCAGCTCGGCCGGCGACATCTCGAGCGCCTTCGCATCGCGCGATGTGCCGGTCGGCGTCCTGGGCTCGACGGGTATCACCGCCGCCGCGACGCGCGGAGTCGACATCGAGCTTTTCTGGATACTCGACAACATCGGGAAATCCGAAGCGCTGGTTGCCCGCAATGGTTCGGGCATCACCACACCGCAAGACCTCGTCGGCAAGAAAATAGGCGTGCCTTTTGTTTCCACCTCGCACTTTCACCTGCTGGTGGCGCTGAGCAAGATATGGAATATCGACGCTTCCAAATTGAACATCCTTAATATGCAGCCGCCGCAAATCGTGGCTGCGTGGCAGCGCGGCGACCTGGACGCTGCCTACGTGTGGCCGCCCGCCCTGACCGAGATACAGAAAACCGGCACCACTATTGCAGACTCGGCGGAAATCGGCGAGAAAAGCGTGCCCACTTTCGACGGCATCGTCGCCGATAAGGAATGGGCGAAAAAAAATCCGAAATTCATGGCGGCCTTCACCAAAGTCCTGGCTCAGTCGTATAAAGACTATAACGACAATAGCGCCAAGCTGACCGTGGATTCCGCCGGCATCAAGGGCATCATCAAAATGATAGGCGGCAAGCCCGACGACGTCCTTTCGGCGCTCAAGCTCCTGGCTTTCCCCACCGCTCAGGAACAGGCTTCCAACACATGGCTGGGCGGGGGCAAGGATGGCGGGGCCGTCAAGACCCTGACGGCCAGCGCGGATTTCCTCAAATCCCAACGCCAGATAGACAAACCGCTTAAAGACTACTCATCCTTTGTGAACGGCTCCTATGCCGCGGCGGCAGCCAAGTAACTTGTTTGTATCGTTGCGCGGGTCTGGCAGCCGGCCCATGCCGGACCCTGGCGACCACGTATCAAGGAGTAAACAGCATGACAGCACCAATGGCCAATCTTAGCGTCAGGGGCGCCAATGTCACCTACCCTGCTCTCCAACACGGCGGTTCAATCACTGCGCTGAAAGATGTCAATCTGGAAATCAATCCGGGCGACTTCGTCGTGGCCCTGGGCGCATCCGGCTGCGGCAAGACGACGCTGCTGAACCTGCTCGCTGGCTTCCTGTCGCCCACCCAGGGCGAGCTCCTCCTTGGTGGCGAGCCTATTGTCGGGCCGGGATCGGATCGCGGCGTCGTTTTTCAAAAGCATGCTTTGCTCCCGTGGCTGGACGTGATGGAAAACACGGAATTTGGCCTGAAGCTGCAAGGCGTTGAAAAAAGCAGGCGACGCGCCATTGCGGCAAAGAACCTCGAGCTCGTGGGCCTGCAGGACTTCCATGAACACATGATCTATCAATTGTCGGGCGGCATGCAGCAGCGCGTAGGCATAGCCCGTGCTTTGACCTGCGATCCCGCCATGTTGCTTATGGACGAGCCCATGGCGGCCCTGGATGCCCTCACCCGCGAAACAATCCAGGAACTGCTGCTGGATGTATGGCAGCATACGCACAAAATGTTCTTTTTCATTACCCACAGCGTTGAAGAAGCGCTATTCCTGGGGTCGCGGCTTATCGTCATGTCGCCGCGGCCGGGGCGCATCACCCATACCTATGAACTGGACTTCAATAAACGCTTTCTAGAGACGAGGGACGCCCGTGCTATCAAATCAAGTGAAGACTTCATCCGTATGCGCGAGACTATCCTTGGCATCATCTACGGCGACGAACGTGCCGCCGGCGAACCAGAAATCGCGCATGTCTAGGAAGCTGTTCCTCGGCAAGCCCGCTGCCCCGGGCAAAGTATACGGAGCGCCAGGCGCTGGCCACAGCGGCCTCATCAGTCTCATGACCGGGGTGACACTTGTTGCGCTGTGGTTCCTGGTCACCAGCATGGGCTGGGTAAAGCCCATATTCCTGCCTTCGCCCTTCGCGGTCTTTGACAAATTCATCGAGGCAACGACCGTAGGCGTGGCCAACTCGACGTTGCTGCAACACACGGGCGCGAGCCTGGGAAGGGTAATGGGGGCCTTTTTCCTGGCTCTGGCAACAGCAGTCCCCATCGGCATCATGATGGGTGTCAACCGCATCGCGCGCGGACTGTTCGATCCCGTCATCGAATTCTATCGCCCCCTGCCGCCCCTGGCCTACTTGCCTCTGGTCATCATCTGGTTCGGCATTGGCGAATTTCCCAAAGTTTTCCTGATCTATCTGGCCATTTTCGCGCCTATGGCCATTGCCGCGCGTGCGGGCGTCAAGTCGGTATCGATCGAGCAGATACATGCCGCCTATGCCATGGGCGCATCCAGCCGGCAGATCATCTCGCATGTCATTCTCAAGGCAGCCATGCCCGAGATATTCACCGGCATGCGCATCGGCATCGGCGTAGGCTGGACTACATTGGTGGCCGCCGAAATGGTGGCCGCATCGCGCGGCCTGGGCTTCATGGTGCTGAACGCCGCACAATACCTGGCCAGCGACACTGTAATCATGGGTATTCTCGTCATCGGCTTTTTTGCCCTGCTCTTCGATCTGCTGCTGCGCCATCTAGAAAAAATCCTGATTCCATGGAAAGGCAAAGTCTAAGCCTGCCGAAGCATTCAGAAACCCAGTGGTCATTGAAAGACAAGCCCGCTACACTGTCCTCACGATAATGATGCCTGTCTGATCGGCGCGGTAGTCCGGCAATGGGCTCACCTTGTGCGTGCTTCTTTACTTATGGGTCCAGCAAATGCAAGCGCCTACAGCCTCTATTTCCGCCGTCTTGTGGGCGTCTCTGTTTGAACGCGTCAGCGGCGATTCGAATCTCAGCCTGCAGGGCCGCATACGCCAGATGCTGGTGTCCGCAATCTTGTCCGGACACCTTCCCGCCGGAGCTCCGGTACCGTCCAGCCGCCTGCTATCGGAAAACCTGGGAATAGCTCGCAACACGGTCGTATTTGCCTATCAGCAACTGGTCTCCGAAGGCTACCTGGTATCGCGCGAACGCAGCGGCCACTTTGTCGCCGACGATGTGCTCCAAGGCCACGTCGGCAACGCCGCCCCCGAAGGCGACGCCAGCTCCTCCCCCCATACCACGGCATCGTGGAGCCAGCGCATGGTCTTTCACCCATCGCGGCAACGCAACATCGTCAAGCCATCCGATTGGCAAAGCGCTCCCTATCCCTTTGTCTATGCCCAGTTCGACGCTACGCAGTTTCCTACTGCGGAATGGCGGGAGTGCTGCACCAAGGCCTTGTCGATTCTGGATATACGCAGTTGGGCCCCCGATCTGATTACCAACGATGACCCGGCACTGATCGAAGAAATACGCACTCAGGTCCTGCCTCGCCGAGGCGTGTGGGCGGAAAAGGATGAAATCGTAATCACGGTGGGCGCTCAACACGCCCTGTATCTGCTGGCCGATCTGCTCATCCACAATCATACCGTGGTGGGCATGGAAGACCCCGGCTATCCGGACGCCCGCAATACCTTTGCGCATCGCAGCGAACGCTTGCTGCCGCTGCCCATAGACGAGCACGGGCTATGCATTACCCCCGCCTTGAAAGCCTGCGACTATATATTCGTCACCCCCAGCCATCAATGCCCGACAAACGTCACCTTGCCTCTAGAGCGGCGCGAAGCCTTGCTGGCGCTGGCCGCGAAATCGGACAGCGTCATTATTGAAGACGACTACGAAACAGAAAGCCGCTACGACAAAAACCCCACGCCCGCATTGAAAAGCCTGGACAGGCACGGACGCGTTATCTATGTGGGCAGCCTTTCCAAAAGCTTCGCTCCCGGCCTGCGCATAGGCTATATCGTCGCGCCCCGAGAACTCACTCACGAACTGCGCGCACTGCGGCGATTAATGCTGCGCCATCCTTCCGCCTATATTCAAAGGGCATTCGCCCTTTTCATATCGCTGGGTCATCACCATTCCTTGTTGCGGCGCCTGTCCGTACTGTATGGGGACCGCGCCCAGTCGTTGACCGAAGCACTGCGCACATGGTTGCCCGAGTTCGAATCAATACCGCTCAAAGGCGGCTCCTCGTGCTGGGTCAAGGCGCCGGACCATGTAGACACGCAAGTCTTGGCCACGGCAGCATTGCAGGAGGGCGTGGTCATCGAGCCGGGCCATGTTTTCTTCCACCACCCCACACGCGACAACAACAACTTCATCCGTATGGGATTCAGTTCCATTGCCAACGATAAAATACCGGCGGGCATCGAGCGCCTGGCCAAGGTTTACCGACGCCTTTATCCCGGATGACGTTATAGGCGCTCATCGCGCAAATAATAATACTTGTAAAGCATGGCTTGGCCTAGCCGCCGGAATGGCGCAAACAAATGGCCCGGCAAGGGGGAATTGTAAATGGGCAAATCCCACTGCCTGCCCTTCTTGCCCATGATACGCTCCGCCAGGCGCCGTCCGGCGTGAGCCGAGAATGAAACCCCATTGCCTCCATATCCGAAGGCATAGAATATCTGCTCCTTGGGATCCGGTTGAGTAATGCGCGGCATCATGTCATGGCTGACATCCACCCACCCCCACCAGGAGTAAGCGACAGGAATGTGGCGCAGGCTGGGGAACTTTCTGTACAAACCTTCTTTCAAGAGGTCGAGATGGCGGCTGTTTTGCGCGTCGGCGCCCGTCAACGCGCTGCGGCTGCCTATCTGCATGGAACCGTCGGGCAATAGGCGGTAGTAAAACCGCAAGGTACGCGTGTCGGTAATGAAGGTCGTGCTCTTGAGTCCAGCCTCGGCGCGCTCGTCCGGCGTAAGCACTCGCGTCACCATCGAATTCGACAAGATCGGCATGATTTTATTGTTCAGCGCTTTATGCAGGCCTTTGGGCGTATAGCCCCCTGTCGCCACGGCGACACGGCGGGCGCGTACCACGCCGCCAGGCGTGCGCAAGTGATGCACGCCATTGATGGTTTCCCAGCCCAGCACCGGACTTGCGGGATGTATCTTCACCCCCAGGGCGCGCGCCTTGCGGATGTAGCCGAAGGCAAGTTTCAGCGGATGCACTCCTACGCCATCCGGTTCGTACAAGGCACCCGCGGCCTCTTGGTCTGCAACATAGCGCTCATGCAGTTCTTCCCGGCTCAACATCCGTGTGCCGTAACCGAAGACCTCTTTCATGACGCGGCATTCGTTCTCCAGAAAAGCCATCTTCTTTGGTCGATGCGCGGTATACAGGTGCCCGCCGGGTTGCGCATCGCAATCGATGGTATCGACGAGGCTCTTCCAATATTCGAACCCGCCGTGTATCTCGGCGTCCAGGCGTTTGGCGGTGTCCAGGCCCCACCGCTCTATCCATTGCGATCGATAAAGACGGCCGGAGGCGTTCTGCCCCTGGCCGCCATTGCGGCTGGTGCAGCCCCACACCACCCCGTTGGCCTCAAGTACGACCGCCTTGACGCCATGCTCCTGCGCCAGGTTCAGCGCCGTGACCAAGCCTGTGAATCCTGATCCGATCACCACCACATCCGCATCGAAATCGCATTCTACCGGACCATCGTCCTGGGGCGGAGGTCCGGCGGTACCCACCCAGTAAGTGGGCGCATACGCCTGTCCCCGGCCGGTCTCCGACACCAGGGGATCGTAACGTGGATCGTAAGGACTTTCTTTAAATGACCCCGGTGACAAGGGATCGGCAACTTCAGGCTTGGCTGCCATGTTTACTCCGAGAATATACGCACAGGACGATGGCCGGCAGTGTGTAAGCGACGCATCGTTGCATCAGGCCCTGGCGGGCAGATGCGGACGATTTTTGCGGAAAGCGTTCTTCAGTATGATTTTTCCATCCCTGAATACCAGGAGGTCGACCATGTTCGCTTCAATCCGGGAGCCGTCTGCCGCGGTACCCGTGAATGTCGATTCCATGACACCCTGGTCGCCATCGGCCCAGCATGAGGCGTTGAGCCATTGGGCGTCCGGGATGGTTTGCCAGGCCGCCTCGAAGGCCTTGCGCACCGCGGCCAGACCCTCATGACGCGCTCCGTACACTTCAGGCCCGGCTACGGTCTCGAACACGCAGTCCTCGTGCATGAAGGACATCAAGGCGTCGATGTCATGGCGATTCCATGCGTCGCCAAAGGCTTGAATAGTCTGAACCAATTTTTCACTGGACATTACTGCTTTCTCCCGTTGGTTTGCTGCGAACGAATGTGCACTGATTAGCGACCTCCGTAAGGTATGGGATGCGGCAACCGCGGTCTAGAGCCAGTGGCAACGTTTCACATAAGCCAGTACGGAGCCGGTTGCCCATGGCGGACATCATCGACACCCCAAAAAAAGCCCAATAAATGAAACTTTAAGTTCCATAACAAAGATATTTGTTTGACTTTTTATGTGTGACGGATAGAATCCATATAAATAACAAAAAACGGAATGAATTATTTCGTTATTTATAATATTTTTAGTCACTACGCTCAAGCTCGGACCGCTCTCTCACTCGACAGGAATACAGCAATGACAGCCAATACCAACACTGCGCCCAGCGGGCCGCAGAAAATGACGCCTTCGGAAGCCTTCGTTGAGACACTCGTGGCCAACGGGGTCACCGAGATGTTCGGCATCATGGGATCAGCCTTCATGGATGCCATGGACATCTTCGCCCCCGCCGGCATACGCCTCATCCCCGTGGTGCACGAGCAGGGCGCCGGACATATGGCTGACGGCTACGCTCGCGTCAGCGGCCGCCACGGTGTGGTCATCGGCCAGAACGGCCCCGGCATCAGCAATTGCGTCACGGCCATTGCCGCCGCCTATTGGGCCCACACGCCAGTGGTCATCGTGACTCCCGAAGCAGGCACCATGGGCATAGGCCTGGGCGGATTCCAGGAAGGCAATCAACTGCCCATGTTCCAGGAATTCACCAAATACCAGGGTCATGTCACGCATCCCGCGCGCATGGCCGAATACACGGGCCGCTGTTTCGACCGCGCCATGTCGGAAATGGGTCCCACCCAATTGAATATCCCGCGCGATTACTTTTACGGCGAAATCAAAACCGAAATCCCCCAACCCCAGCGACTGGACCGCGGCGCAGGCGGCGAAGCCAAGCTGAACGAAGCTGCGGCATTCCTGGCCAAGGCTCAATTTCCCGTCATCATTTCCGGCGGGGGCGTTGTGATGGGAGACGCCATGGAAGAATGCAAGGCGCTTGCCGAACGGCTCGGCGCACCGGTGGTCAACAGCTATCTGCATAACGACTCCTTTCCCGCAAGCCATCCTTTGTGGTGCGGCCCACTGGGCTACCAGGGCTCCAAAGCGGCGATGAAGCTTATCGCCAGGGCCGACGTGGTAATCGCCCTGGGAACCCGCCTGGGGCCCTTCGGCACCTTGCCTCAGCATGGCATGGATTACTGGCCCAAGGATGCGAAAATCATCCAGATCGACGCCGACAACAAAATGCTGGGTCTCGTCAAGAAAATAACGGTCGGCATTTGCGGCGACGCCAAAGCGGTCGCCGTGGCATTGACGGAACGCCTGCAAGGCAAGAACCTCGCCTGCGATGCCACCAAGGAAGCGCGTGCCAAAGATATCCGGGCTGAAAAAGCGGCCTGGGAACAAGAACTGGACGAATGGACCCATGAAAAAGACTCGTTCAGCCTGGACATGATAGAAGAGCAAAGCAAAGAACCCGGCAATTACCTGCATCCGCGCCAGGTGCTGCGCGAGCTGGAAAAGGCCATGCCCGACGATGTCATGGTTTCCACAGACATAGGCAATATCAACTCGGTGGCGAACAGTTATTTGCGTTTCGAGAAGCCCCGCAGCTTCTTTGCGCCCATGAGCTGGGGCAATTGCGGGTATGCCTTTCCTACCATCATCGGGGCAAAAGTCGCGGCGCCGCATCGCCCTGCCGTGTCATACGCGGGCGACGGCGCCTGGGGCATGAGCCTGATGGAAACCATGACCTGCGTGCGCCACAACATCCCGGTCACGGCTGTGGTATTTCACAACCGCCAATGGGGCGCCGAAAAGAAGAACCAGGTCGATTTCTACAATCGCCGATTCGTCGCCGGCGAACTCGACAACCAAAGCTTTGCCAACATAGCCAAAGCCATGGGCGCCGAAGGCATTGTGGTCGACAAGCTGGAAGATGTCGGCCCGGCCCTTAAAAAAGCCATCGACCAGCAAATGAACCACGGAAAAACCACGATCGTGGAAATAATGTGCACGCGCGAGCTGGGCGATCCCTTCCGCCGAGACGCCTTGTCCAAGCCGGTACGCCTGCTCGACAAGTACAAAGACTACGTATAAGGCAACCGCGACCGGAGTCTGCGCATGAACTTGCTGGATCGCATCCTGCACCGGGCACGCCGGGCGCCCAAGCGCATCGTGCTTTGCGAGGGTGAAGACCCCCGCATCTTGAAGGCGGCGCAACAGGCCGCCGCCGACAGTCTGGCACATATCATCCTGGTCGGAGACGAACGCAGAATGCGCTACGCCGCCCAAGAACAAGGATGCGATCTTGCGCGCGTCGAACTCATCGATCCGCGCGGTTCGCCTCTTTTGGCGCAGTTCCAGCATAGCTTGCTGGAGCTGCGCCAAAAGCGCGGCATGGCGCCGGAACAGGCTGCCGAAGCCATTTTGCAGCCGCTGACGTTTGCCATGCTGATGGTCCGCCAGGGTCATGCCGACGGCGTGGTTGCGGGCGCGGTTCACACCACAGCCGACGTGGTGCGCTGTGCAATCCAGATCGTCGGAGTCCAGTCCGGAACCAAGCTCGTGTCGAGCTTTTTTATCATGACCAGGACCGAGCCTTTCCATACCACTACCCAGGCCATGATTTTCTCCGATTGCGGTCTTGTCATCGATCCCAATGCAGAAGAACTGGCCGAAATCGCCATGGCCGCCTCGGCCAGCGCCAGGCAGTTGCTCGGCGAAGAGCCGCGCGTGGCAATGCTGTCGTTTTCCACCGAAGGCAGCGCCCACCATCCCACGGTCGACAAGGTCCGCCATGCTACCAAGCTGGTGCGTGCGCGGCGGCCCGGCTTGATCATCGAAGGGGAAATACAGCTGGATACGGCTATCGTGAGCGAAATCGCCGATCGCAAGACACCCGGTTCGGCGTTGCAAGGCCGAGCCAATGTCTTGATCTTTCCCAACCTGGATGCGGCCAATATCGGCTACAAACTCACCGAACGCCTGGGACACGCAAGCGCCATCGGCCCCTTGTTGCAAGGCCTAAAAAAACCCGCCAACGATTTATCCCGCGGCTGCAGCGCCCAAGACGTGTACCACGTTATTGCCGTCACAGCGGTCCAGGCGCAAGCACTGGAGCTGGCAAGTTGACTCATGCCGCCACTGCAAGCCGTCCGGCTGGGCCTGGGGCAAGACCTGCCCCAGGCCCAGCCGGACGGCGTTTTTAAATACCAATGCATCTAATACCGTGAACACTTTGACCAAAAATGCGCTAGCGCCGCCGGCGGCCGCTCAGCAGAAGCAGAAACTCATCGAACACGGAATTATCAAGGCCGCTCGATAAATCGACGGCCATCGATTGCAGATAATAAGGACTCAAGTCCATCCCCACACCCAGGCCGATGATCTCAATCGAGTGATTCCGGGTGTAACGCCGCAGGACCGTCTTTAAATGGTTATCCAGATAAAACGCATCGTTGGCCAGATTGGTGGCGCTGTCCATCGGGCAGCCATCCGACATCACGACCAGAATCCGCCGCTTCTGATCGCGTTCCAGGAGACGCTGGCATGCCCATTGCACCGCCTCGCCGTCGATACCTTCCCTGAACAGGTCCGCCTTCATCAGCGCGACGATTTGCGAACGCGCACGTCTCCATGATGTAGCGGCTTCCTTGAAGACCAGATGGCACGACTCATTCAAGCGGCCCGGTGACGCGGGCTGTCCCTGGGCAAGCCAGTCCTGCTTGGCGCGCCCCCCATTCCAGGCCAGCGTGGTAAAACCGAGAATCTCCGTGCCGACGCCAGCCTGCTCCAGCGCCCGCATGAGGACATCGAGCATGAGCGCAAGCGACCCGTTGTATTGCTTCATGGACCCCGAACAATCGACCAGAAAACTGACCGTGCAGTCCGAGACCGGCATGTACTGATCGCGGCGAAAAATCCGGCGCTCGCCCGGAGAACTGATCAGTTGCGCCAGGCGGCGGCCGTCGATAACGCCCTGCTCTTCGCCGAAGCGCCATCCCTCGTACTGCGGCCGTGCCAGCAGCATACGGAATGCGCGCGAGATTCGCGCGATGTTCACCCCTTGATTGGCCAGCCGCTGATCCAGCTGCCGACGATACTCCTGCAGCAGGGCAGTCCGTACCAGGCTTGCCGCGTCAAGTTCCTGGTCGTACCGGCTGGTAAAGATGCGATAGCGCCCCTGGGCCGCTATAAATGCCGCGCTTTCGCCGCTGTGCGCGGCAGCGAGGTCGTGACCCTCGTCTTGCTCGCGGTCCAGCGACAAGGTGAAGGATGCGCGCCCCGCCTTTGCGGTTTCGGGACTATCCTCGTATTCGCTTTGCACTCTCTGGGCAATATCGCGGGCTATCTGCAAGGCATAATGCGCAAAACGGATCTGGTCATCGCGGTAACGACGGATTCCACCAAACGCTTCCCCCAGAGAGCAAGCCAAGGCGGCCCGCGTCGGTTCAAGCAAATCCTGAACATGCTCGGGTAGCTCATGCGCCATCAGGCGACTCCAGGCGATTTGCGAAAAGGCGAACAGCAATATCCCCAGGCTGGTCTCGGTCGCGCCGGACCCAAGAAACGTATCGGACCAGGTCTGGTAGCGCACTATCAGGTTGTGCCTTACCCCCGGCAATGAATCAGGCGCAAGAGATTCCGCACGCAATTGTTCCAGCCATTCGAATATCAGCCTCTGGACGGGCTGGTCCGGCATCAGCCTTTCGTGCTGAGCCGCGTCGGAAAACAACAGGCGCAACGCCAGGCCGTCGGCGACGCCCCGATACGAGGCCAGGCTGTCGATGCCCGGCTGCAATTGCAAGTGCGGCGCATACGCCGGTATCCGTTGCGTATCGTCGTAAAGGCGCCCACCCTCGAAATGGAGTTGCCGATTGCCGGTAAGCGCCCGCAGCGCAACCGCAGACAATTCCTCGGCCTTTTGCTGATCGCGGCTACGCTGCTGGATGTCGCCCACGACAGCCTAGCGCAAGGCCTGGGGGTTGGATTCCCGAATCTCGCGATTGAAGCTGCGCTGATAATATTCGGCTACCGTGGCATGCTCCGCCTCTTCGCACTTATTCAGGAAAGACAAGCGGAAAGCCAACTCGACATCTCCGAAAATCTGGCAATTTTCCGCCCAGGTAATCACAGTGCGAGGCGACATCAAGGTAGAGAGGTCGCCCACTTCGAATCCCTTGCGCGTCAGGCCGGCGACACTTACCATGGC
>JAKFDW010000360.1:0-24052 GCA_036675955.1 Orrella sp.
CAGCGCAGGAACAACATGCTGACCGGGACAACGCGCGCCATCAGCATCGCGTCATGGCCGGCGCCAGAGGACAGTTCGAAAGGCTCATGGCCGATATCCTGTAGCGTCTTGCGCCAAAGGCGGCGGCCCTCGTCGCTGCATGGCACCGCCGCGGCGCGCAGCAATTCCGTTGAAGTCCAGGCAATATTGCGCCGCCGGCAAATCGCCTCGACTTCCGCGTCGATGGCGGCCAGGGCGGCATCCCGGAGCTCGTCTTTACCGGCACGCACATCCAGCGAAAGACGGCATTGCCCCGGCACGACATTGATAGAACCGCCCGGTACTTCCAGAATGCCGACAGTCCCGACCACCCCTGCCCGTTCACGGCAAATGCGCTCAACCGCCAATACAATTTCTGCCCCGGCGGTCGCGGCATCGCGGCGCAGTATCATGGGGACCGTGCCGGCGTGGCCAGCCAGCCCTTCCAGAACCAGTACGCGCCGTACGCAGCCGGCGATCGCGCTGACCACACCCAGTGCCCTGTCGGTTTCCAGCAGCACGGGGCCCTGCTCAATATGGATTTCGAAATAGTGGCGCAAGCCGGTGGGGCCGCCCTCGGCCGGTACATTGCCGGATCCGCACAGGGCGGCGGGATCGAGCCCCGCGGCCAGCATGGCCTCGCGTACCGACACACCGTCGCCATCGCGCAAGGCCAGCAGCGCCGGATCGTACAGTCCCGCATACGCGGACGATCCAAGGAATGTACCGCCAAAACGCACACCTTCTTCTTCGGCAAAGCCGACAACTTCCAGGTCGAAAGGCAGGCGCTCGTTACGTGCGTGCATAGCCGCCACCACGGCCATGGGCACCAGGATGCCCAGCCGTCCGTCGTAGCGGCCGCCGTTGCGCACGGTATCGTAGTGACTGCCCGTGGCGACCAACCCATGCGCTGCGCCGCCCTTATAGCGGCCGATGACGTTGCCCGCCGCGTCCTGCCGGACCTCGTCAAAGCCGCAATCCTTCATCCATCGTGCGATCTGTTGCGCTGTGGCCAGATGGGCGGGAGTCAGATAGCTGCAGGTAAGTTCGCCCATTACATCTGTATGAGTGGCCAGCGTGTCGGCCCAGCTCAATATACGCTGTGCGGCAATGCTGTAATCGTGATCAGTAATCATGGATATATCACCTTGTCAGAATATGCAATTACTGGAACTTCTCGCCGATATATTCAGCTGGCATCTGTGTATCGCCGAAACTGTCCAAAAACGCTTCGAACGCACGCACGCTCAACGGCCTGCTCAGTAGATAGCCTTGTATCTCGTCGCAGCCCATTTCAGTAAGCAAACCATATTGTTCCGGTGTTTCCACACCTTCTGCAACGACCCGTATATCAAGGGCCTGGCCCAGATCGATAATGGTTTTGATAACTTTGTAGGCAGTCGTGTGCCTGCGTATGTCCACGACGAATGAGCGATCGATTTTCAACTCGCTGATGGGAAATCGCCTCAAATAGCTCAACGATGAAAAGCCTGTGCCGAAGTCATCGAGGGCCACCTTCACGCCCAACTGGTTCAAGGCTCTTATCATCGTTTCGTTTCGGTCCGCGTCGTCCATCAGCAGGCTTTCGGTCACTTCAATCTGGAGCAGGCTGGGTGGCAGGCCGGCGGCCTGGAGCAAGGCCATGACCTGATCGACCCAATCGGCCTGCTTGAATTGCCGCACGGACACATTGACCGACACGACCAGCGGCCGCCCGGCGTCCATCCACGCTTTAGCCTGGCCTATGGCCGTTTCCAGGACCCAATTACCCACCTGACATATCTCACCGGACTCTTCCAGTGCGCTGATGAAATCGGAAGGCATCACACAGCCAAGCTGCGGGCTGTCCCATCTGAGCAGTGCCTCGACACCCACTATACGGCGGGTTCTCAAGTCGAGCTTGGGCTGGTATTCGAGATAGTACTCATGATTATCCAGCGCCGTGCGCAATGCATTCTCCAGATGGAGCGTCTCCAGCGCCCGCTCGCTCATTGAAGACGAGAAATACTGAAAGTTGTTCCGTCCGCAGCTCTTGGCGTGATACATGGCTGTGTCCGCATTCTTCAACAGAATGCCTATGCTCTCGCCGTCGCGAGGAAAAACCGTGATGCCGATGCTTGTGGATATGCGCAGTGAGTTGCCCTGTATGTGAAATGGCGTGGAGAGCGCATCGATGATTTTCCCGGCCACAATCGCCGCACTCTCGGCAGAAGGCAGGTCGGTCAGCACGGCGGTGAACTCATCGCCCCCCATGCGGCTGACCATATCATGGTCGCGCACGCATGCCTGCAAACGCTTTGCGACCAACACCAGCAGTTCATCGCCTATGGCATGCCCAAGACTGTCATTGATCGTCTTGAAGCGGTCAAGGTCCAGAAACAGCACGGCCACCCGGCGGTCCAGCACGTGAGCCTCCTGCATGGCGCGACGCAGGTTCTCCTGGAAATGCGAGCGATTCGGCAAGCCGGTCAATTCGTCATGGAAAGCGATGTGATGCAAACGGTTCTGCGCCTTCTTGCGATCGGTCACATCGTGAAAAACCATGACTGCGCCCATGATTACCCCATCGCTACGCCGGATGGGCGCGGCTGAGTCTTCGATATGGAATTCCTCGCCGTCGCCCCTGCGAACCAGTATCGTATGGTTTTCCATCACAACGATGGCGCTGGTGTCCAGGCATTTCCTGATAGGGTTGACCGACGGCTCGCCCGACTTTTCGCTGAATATCTTGAACACCTCATCCATGTGCATGGACCGGGCCTCCGAAGTTGTCCAGCCTGTCAGTTTCTCGGCGACCGGGTTCAGATATTCAACACGCATCTTCTCGTCGGTCGTGATCACCGCGTCTCCGATGGACTGTAGCGTGATGAGCGCCTTCTCTTTCTCTTGCTGCAAATCACTGAAGGCATTGCGCAGCGCGCGCAACGGTAGTCCGTAGGTGGCAAGAAAAAGCAGAATCGCCACGATGAAGCTGACGGCGGCTATGCCGACGCTATTGATCAGCGGTCCGCGAAATGATCGCTCGATGTCGATACGCCCCACCGGCCTTCCAGCATCAAACAGCAATCGGGACGAGCTTATCAGCGGTGTATCGACGGTCCCGCTACTCTGCGCGACGATATGGCCCTCCATATCCGAGACAGTGCGGGACTCCGATGCGCCAACGCTGCCGGTCCGAAAGGACAAGAGCTCAACAAGTCGCAGCTGCTCGAAAATCCATAGTTCCGGATTGGTGTTGATCAGTTCGCTGACAGCCAGCGCATTGACATGAGTTTCCACCGACACTACGGCTTTCTCGTGCTGGTACTTCAATGCCAGGTAGGTGATCGGGGGAAGAACGAATACCAGTACCGCAAGTACGGCGGCAAAAGCCGTAAGCAGCTTGAGTTTGCGTGAGTAAAGCATGTTCGTTTCAGTCCGTCTTGTGGCCGAGGGCGCGCAGTATTTCGGCGCCTTGCGCAGAACTCACGAACTCCAGGAACTGTTTGGCAGCATCTGAAGGCTGCCGGGTGAACATGTACAAGTCTTTGACGTAGGGGTAGCTTCCCCTGGCCAGCGAGTCTACCGACGGTACGACCCCATCGACCGCGTGCACCGTAACATGGCGGCCTTCCGACAATATGACTGACAACGTCGATGTTGCGAACGCACCGGGGGTCATTTCAACCTGGTCGGCGACGGCGGTATCTGTCATCGCCACGATCATGCCCTTGCGTGCATGTGCCGCGTCCACGGCCGCCCGAACCTCAGGGGAAATGCGGCCAAGCAGTTCGGTATCGCTATCGCCACGCGGTGTCAGCACCAGGCGTAGCGGCTTTCCATTAGGCCAGGTGGCAAGTTGATTCGCATAGATTCCGGCGATTTGTTCTTGAGTGAGGGACAGGAACGGCGTATCGGGATGGCTCGCGAAAACAAACGCGGACGTTCCGTACCGGTGTGCGACCAGTCCGCTATCTTTCTCCGCCGCCTCGATGTCGCGCGAAGCAACGGCGATGTCGAGCCGCTTGGCCCGCAGGGCCTTGATCCCGCCCGACGTTCCCAGGCCGTCGAAGACCCTGACCGTATGATCCGGATGTCGCTGCTCGAACGCCTGTCCCAGCAATCGCATCGTTCCTGTCGCTGCGCCGCTGCCGCCTATGCGCACCGTCGCGGCCGACGCATGGGCGCAGACGGACGCTCCGAGACAGAGCGACAAGGCGGTACGCCATAGTCGCTTATAGCCACTCACTCGCTGCATTGTTCCGTCCCCTCTATTTCTTATGTATTCGCCTGCTATAGGGCGTCAGCCAGAGTATCTTCAAATGTGCCTGCAGGCAACTCCGTCTATACCCTGCGGGCTTGCACTGACGTCAAAAGACAGCATCGCGTCGCGCTGTGGCTGGACCGTGCAACTGCCCGCTATGAACCAAAAAGAGGCGGCGCGCGCCGATTGTGCACCGCAATGAAGCGTTGCGGTGCACAATCGGCGCGTATTGACCCGGCTATGAGCGCTTCCGCCCCCGTAGCGCCGTCACCGTGCGCGCAAAACCATTTCTGGCACACCAATTGCGTAAGCAGCCATATTGAAATGGCAAGAGGATATCGCAATGAACGCAGTGACCGCAGCCCACCCGTTGCAAACGCTGATCGTGATCGGCAACGGCATGGTAGGCCACCATTGTGTCGAGCAATTGGTAGCAAAAGGCGCGCTGGAGCGCTATCGCATCCACGTCTTCGGTGAGGAATCCCGACGGGCGTATGACCGCGTGCACCTCTCTGAATATCTGGCCGGCCGGGACGTGGAGTCGATGTCGTTGAGTGCGGCGGCTTTCTATGAGCAGGAAGGATTGACGCTGCACTTGGATGCCGTGGTGACCAGTGTCGATCGCCATCGGCGGGAAGTGGCCACCGCGGACGGGACCTTTACCTACGACAAGCTGGTATTTGCAACCGGTTCGTACCCCTTTGTGCCGCCCGTCGCCGGCGCCGACGGAACATCACGGCTGGTCTACCGCACTATCGACGATCTGGACCTCATCCGAGATGCCGCTCAAGGCGCGCGACGCGGTGTCGTGGTCGGTGGAGGCTTGCTGGGCCTGGAGGCCGCCAACGCTTTGAAGTCGCTCGATCTCGAGGCGCACGTGGTTGAGTTCGCCACGCGCCTGATGCCTGTGCAGCTCGATGAAATGGGCGGAGCGTCGCTCAAGACCCGCATTGAAGGCTTGGGCGTGGGTGTGCACCTGTCCCGGGCCACGCAGCAAATCAAGCCCGGCCGAAAGCATCGCTATCAGATGCTGTTCGCTGACAAGACGGCGCTGGAAACCGACCTCATTGTCTTCTCGGCCGGAATCCGGCCGCGCGATGGCCTGGCAAAAAAGAGCGGACTGGCTATTGGCGAGCGCGGCGGTATCATCATCGACGGACGATGCCGCAGCAGCGATCCGCATATCTATGCAATCGGAGAATGCGCCGTATGGAACGGCAGCATTTTCGGCCTCGTTGCACCCGGCTATCAAATGGCCCGCATCGTCACCGGCGAACTTTGTGACGAGCCAGGAGAGCCCTTCGCCGGCGCCGACATGTCGACCAAGCTGAAGTTGCTGGGCGTCGATGTCGGCTCCATCGGGGACGCGCATGGAGCGACGCCCGGCGCGCGCAGTTATCGCTATATCGACGAAGCCGCATCCAGTTATCGGCGTCTTGTGGTTTCGCAAGACGGCAAGCGGGTACTGGGCGCCGTCCTTATCGGCGATAACAGCTATTACGACACCTTGCTGCAATACGTGCAAAACGGCATTGCGCCTCCCGAGGATCCTGCAAGCCTGATATTGCCGGCGGGCCAGGCCGCCCCGTTGCTGGGCATCGACGTATTGCCCGCGTCGGCCACCATCTGCTCCTGCCACAACGTCAGCAAGGGCGCCATTTGTTCCGCGATCGACGAGGGGTGCACCGATGTCGCCGGTGTGAAAGCCTGCACCAAGGCGGGTACTGGCTGCGGCGGTTGCGCCGGCCTGCTGAAACAGGTGGTCGAGCATGAGCTGGCTTGCCGGGGCGTGGCCGTCGACAAAAGCCTGTGCGAACATTTTGCCTATACACGGCAAGAGCTTTACGCCTTCACCCGCATAGAAGGCATCGAATCATTCGAGGAAATGCTTGCTCGCCATGGCCGCGGAAAAATGGGCTGCGACATCTGCAAGCCCGCCGTCGGATCCATCCTGGCCTCATGCTGGAACCGGCCTATCCAGGATCCGAAGCTGGTCCCTCTGCAAGACACCAACGATACCTTCATGGCCAATATGCAGAAGAACGGCACCTATTCGGTCGTGCCCCGGATACCCGCGGGCGAGATCACGCCCGAAGGCTTGATCGCCATCGGCAAGGTTGGAAAAAAATACGGTCTCTACACCAAGATCACCGGCGGGCAGCGCATTGACCTGTTCGGTGCACAGCTGCATGAGCTGCCCGATATCTGGGCGGAGCTGATTGCCGCCGGATTCGAGACCGGCCACGCCTACGGCAAGTCGACACGCACCGTAAAGTCCTGCGTAGGCAGCACCTGGTGTCGTTACGGCGTGCAGGACAGCGTGAAGATGGCCATGGATATCGAGGATAGGTATAAAGGCCTGCGTACGCCGCACAAGCTCAAATTCGCCGTGTCGGGTTGCACCCGAGAGTGCGCCGAAGCACAAAGCAAGGACATCGGCGTGATCGCTACCGAGAACGGGTGGAATCTTTACGTGTGCGGCAACGGCGGCATGCGCCCGCGCCATGCCGAGCTGTTCGCCACCGACCTGGACGACGCCACCCTGATCCGCTACATCGACCGCTTGCTGATGCTGTACATACGCACCGCCGACAAACTGCAGCGCACGTCGGTATGGCGCGAATCGCTGGAAGGCGGCCTGGACTACCTGAAGGCGGTCGTGATCGACGACAGCTTGGGCCTGTGCGCCGAACTCGAAGCCCAGATGCAACTGGTGGTGGACCGCTACGAATGCGAGTGGGCAAGCACGATAGCCGACCCGGAAAAGCTCAAGCGATTCCGCACCTTCGTCAACGAAAAAGGCGGTGATCCCGATATCCGCTTTGTCGAGGAGCGCGGCCAACGACGCCCGGCTCAATCGAGCGCCCGTATCATCCCCATCGCCGAGGAGATAGCCTGATGAACGAAAAATCACTTACCGCCGGCGAACGCTGGCGCGCGGTCTGCTCGCGCGGCGACCTGGTGGCCAACTCCGGGGCCGTCGCACTGGTGGATGGTATTCAAGTCGCCTTGTTCTTTGTGCCGGATCACGAAGGGCAGGCTCTGTACGCCATCGACAACCACGATCCCAAGTCGGGAGCGAACGTCATCGGACGCGGCATGGTCGGGCATATCGGCGGCGACCTGGTCGTCGCTTCACCGTTATACAAGCAGCATTTCCGTCTTAGGGATGGCCATTGCCTTGAGTATCCGGAACAGCGGCTACGCACCTGGCAAGCCCGGTTCAACGGCGATTCCGTGGAACTCGCATAGGACCATCCCGGCGGTCCGGCGGTGCGGCGGCCAGCGCCCCGGCGCCACACTCACCTCTCTCTATTTTCCAGATCAAGGAACACATTGTGTCGTATTTAATCCCTTCGGAATTCGTCATCAAAATGGTGGACGCCGGTGAATCGAAAATATTCATGGCCACCCGCGACGCCCTTATCAGGGCCTACATGGCGGGCGCCATTCTGTCCATTGCCGCGGTCTTTGCGGTTACCGTCAGCGTGCAGACCGGATCGCCCATTCTGGGCGCGGCGCTGTTTCCCGTGGGCTTTTGCATTCTTTACCTGATGGGCTTCGACCTGCTGACAGGCGTATTTGTGTTGACACCTCTTGCGCTGTTCGATCGCCGTCCCGGCGTTACGGGAGGCGCCATCCTGAAGCACTGGGGCATAGTTTTCCTGGGAAATTTCCTGGGGGCGCTCACCGTCGCCATACTGATGGCGATTGTGTTTACCTACGGGTTCTCCGTTACGCCGAACGACGTCGGACGGGCTATTGCCCATATCGGCGAGAACCGGACCCTGGGCTACAAAGAATACGGCGCCGCGGGAATGCTCACCATTTTCATCCGGGCTGTGCTATGCAACTGGATGGTCTCCCTGGGCGTCGTCGGCGCAATGATTTCCACGTCCGTCAGCGGCAAGGTCATCGCCATGTGGATGCCTGTCATGCTGTTCTTCGCCATGGGCTTCGAGCATTCCATCGTCAATATGTTCCTGTTTCCCTCCGCACTCATCATGGGCGGCAATTTCTCCGTCATGGATTACCTGATCTGGAACGAAATTCCGGTCGTGCTGGGCAACCTGGTAGGCGGAATCTCGCTGACCGGCCTGACGCTGTATACAACGCACCTGAGGACCGGGCCCAAGCGCAGCTTCAACTGATGCACCAACGGCAGCTTGTCGCCGGGCGACGTCGCTTATCAATTGCTTGCACCGTTTGGTGAAGATCAGGACGGATCCGACGGCAACTCGACGAGATCGCTGCCGTCCTTCAAGGCAATCCCGCTCGTGCCGAGCCGGCGGGCTTCCGCGCATAGCCACCATAAACGGCGGGCGGCTTCGCCATACAAGAGTCCTTCGGGCCTGACATTGGAAATGCAGTTACGCTGGGCGTCGGAACAGCCGCGATGAGGCGCCCAGGTCAGATACATTCCAAGACTGTCGGGTGAGCTCAGGCCTGGACGCTCCCCGATCAGCATCACCGCCATGCGCGCACCCAGTATTTCGCCGATTTCATCCGACAGGGCCACACGGGCCTGTTCGGCGATCACCACGGGGCCCAGCGTCCAGCCGGCAGGCATGCGCTGGACGATTTCGGAAACGAGCGGACGGGCATTGCGTGCGATGGCCGGCGCCGAAAGGCCATCGGCCACGATCAGGAGAATGTCGCAAGCGCAGCCGCAGGGCGGGCGGCGGGCCCGCTCGGCGGCATATTCCTTCAAGACAAGTGCGCTGTCCTGTGCTAGGCGGCGCCCCAAGTCCGGACGGGCCAGGTAGGTCGTCCGGTCGGCTGCGGCACTGTGGACGCGCAAGGCGGTCAGGCCTGCAGATTCCAGAGCCGACTGCATAGCGTCGATGTCGAGCGCGGCATGTACCGCATCGCGAGCCTGCGCGTGGGCGTAAGCAAAGCGAAGGACTTCCGCCGTCGGGATGCTGTTGCCCGCACGTCCCAGTGCAAGTCGCGCATTGGTGTATTTCTGCAGGTCCTTCCAGGGATCTTCGTCGACGGGCTTGTCGGGCATGATGTGCCTTTTCAGGAAGCAAAGCCGAGCCGGCGCAAGGCGCCCAGGGCCGGATGCGAGGATGCCAGCGGCAAGACGCGCCCTTGCCGGTCGATCAATTGCATGCGCTGCAGCCATTCTTCAAATTCCGGCGCACGTTTCAAGCCCAGCACATTGCGTAAATAAAGGCCATCGTGGAACGACGTGCTTTGGTAGTTGAGCATGATGTCGTCCGCCCCCGGCACACCCATGATGAAGGTCACACCGGCCACCCCCAGCAGGGTCAGCAGCGTGTCCATATCGTCCTGGTCCGCCTCGGCATGGTTCGTGTAGCAGATATCGCAGCCCAAGGGGAGGCCCAGCAATTTGCCGCAGAAGTGGTCTTCCAGCGCAGCCCGCACGATCTGCTTGCCATCGTAGAGATATTCCGGCCCTATGAAGCCCACCACCGTGTTGGTCAGCAGCGGCTTGAATTCCCGCGCCACCGCATACGCCCGGGCCTCGCAGGTTTGCTGGTCCACGCCATGATGCGCCCCGGCCGACAGCGCACTGCCCTGGCCGGTTTCAAAATACATGACGTTCTCGCCCACTGTGCCGCGGCGCAGCGACAAGGCGGCATCGCAGGCTTCGCGCAATATGCCCAGGTTGATGCCAAAGCTTGCGTTGGCGGACTGCGTTCCGGCAACGGACTGGAATACGATATCCACCGGAGTTCCCTGCTCGATCATCCGCAGCGTATTCGTCACGTGTGTCAGCACGCAAGACTGAGTCGGAATGTCGAGCCGGGAGATCACATCGTCCAGCATGCACACAAGGCGGCTGAGGGCCGGAATACTGTCTGTGGCCGGATTGACGCCTATGACCGCATCTCCCGCTCCGTAAAGCAGGCCATCCACGATAGACGCGGCAATGCCCTGCATGTCGTCGGTGGGATGGTTGGGCTGCAGGCGCACGGCCACCCTATCCGCGAGGCCCAGGGTATTGCGAAAGCGCGTAATGACCCGGCATTTTCGCGCAACCAGGATCAGGTCCTGGTTGCGCATGAGCTTGCTGACAGCGGCCGCCATTTCGGGGATTATGCCGGGCCTCAGTTGCGCCAATGTTGTCTCGTCCGCCAAGTCCGACAGCAGCCAATCGCGGAAGCCGCCAACGGTAAGATGCGCGACCGCTGCAAAGGCAAGAGGGTCGTGGCCATCGTGTATGAGACGGGTGATTTCGTCCGTCTCGTAGGGGATCAGTGCCTCGTCAAGAAAGCGCGCGAGCGGCACATCGGCCAGGCACATGCGCGCCGCCATCCGCTCGACAGCACTGCCGGCGGCAATGCCCGCGAGCTGGTCGCCCGACCGCGCCGGACTCGCCTTGGCCATGAGGTCACGCAAGTCTGCGAAAGCCCACGTATGGCTATCGATGGTGTGCTGGTAGGGCATGCCTTGGGCTCCCGATTTTTTCTTAGTGTAATGCCTGGGATCGAATATCAGCCTGCTGATATCTCGGCGTTCGCTATTGCTGCCATTGCACCAACCCACTTATTCTCAACGGCGAGGAATCAACTTATGGGAGTGGCAATGCTCACCCAGGAATTGGGCAAGATCGTCGAAGACGCGTCGCGTCGCGGGACAAGTGAAGCAGCGCGCAAATCAGCAAAGCCGGGAATCATCGACACCATCGCGACAATGCTGGCCGGCCGCCAGGAAGCCGCGACAACTGTCCTGCGACGCACCTTGGGTGCGTTGCCGGAAGGCAAAGCGAAAGAAGTGGCGGGGCTGGCCAATACACGAGCAGCAGACGCCGCACTGATCAACGGTGTGGCGGCACATGCACTGGATTTTGATGACGTGGCGTTGCGAGGCCATCCAAGCGCGGTCATGGTGCCGGCGATACTTGCCCTGGCTGCGGAAATCGGCAGCAACGGCCGCGATGTGCTGGACGCCTATGTCGTCGGCTATCAGGTATGGGGTGACTTGGTTCAACGTGAGCCCGATATGCACCACCTTAAAGGTTGGCACCCCACCAGCGTCTTTGGTTCAACAGGAGCGGCCGCGGCATGCGCAATGCTCCTGCGCCTGGACGCGAGGCGCGCTGCACACGCAATCGGCCTGGGCGCGACGCAGAGCGCAGGCCTGATGGCCAACTTTGGTTCGATGGCAAAACCGTTACAGGCAGGCCGTGCCGCGCAGGCCGGAATCTGGGCAGCCAGGCTGGCAGAAGAGGGCTTCACGGCTGGCGCGGATGTGCTCGAACATCCGCAGGGCTTTCTGAAAGCATTCTCGCCCAAGGGCAACGCCGATTCAGAGCGGCCGGTTGCCGATCCGGCACAACAGTGGACGATAGAGCGGCAGCCGGTAAGCATCAAGAAATATCCAACCTGTTTCTATACCCATCGCGTTCTCGATTCGATTCTGGCGGCACGTGCATTAAGAGAAATTCCGCCAGACCAGATTGCGAGCGTGCAGGTACATATCAGCCGCGAACACGCCACGGTGTTGCGCAACCATAGGCCGGACACCGGGCTTGCGGCGAAGTTCAGCATCGAGTTCGCCGTGGCCAGCGCCTTGCTCTTCGGCAAGACCGGACTGTCTCAATTGACCGATCCGGTGGTCCGCGATGCCCGTGTCCAGACATTGATGGGCAAAGTCTCGACCGTACCGTGCACGGACTATTCCGTCGAGTGGCAAGGTGCGGCCGCGGCCGACTGGGCATTGATCCATCTCGCCAACGGCGAGCGCATTGAAACGGCGCCTGTCACACACGCCCGGGGGCACGCGATGCGTCCTTTGGAAAAGCACGATCTGGACGCGAAGTTCAAGGACTGTGTCCGCGTCGGTGCCGCCGACATCGATGCGGATCGGTTGCTGGACAAGCTCTGGCGGCTCGACGATCAAGTCATCAACGAACTATGGAGCTGAATCGAAAATGCGATTAATCAGTTATATGCGTGAAGGAAAGGAAGAGGCATTCGGCGCCCTTGACGAGAGCGGAAATATCGTCGAACTATCGGCTCGTCTTGGTGAGCGCAATCTCGGCGAGGCGCTGCGGCGCCACGGCAGCGATAAGCTCCTGAAGCAAGCCTGCGCGGGGTCGGCCGATTTGACCCTGTCTTCGATCATGCACTATCGCCCCGTCGTCGCGGATCCCACGCGGATCTTCTGTATCGGGCTCAATTATGAAGAACATCGCATCGAAGCGAATCGCGCCCGAACGGACAATCCGACGGTATTCCTGCGGGTCCCCGACTCGCAGACGGGCCACGGCCAGCCCATTATCTGCCCTGCCGAGTCGCAATGCCTGGACTTTGAAGGGGAAATCGCCATTGTGATCGGCCGTGAAGGCAGACGGGTCAAGCCGGAACACGCCTGGCGGCACGTGCTGGGCATCTCCGCCTATAACGATGCGTCTGTGCGCGACTGGCAAGCACATTCGACGCAATGGGCCCCCGGGAAAAACTTTCCATCCACCGGGGCATTTGGTCCAACGCTGGTCACGAGTGACGAGATTCGCGATGACGAACGGCTGGAGCTTCGTACTCTATTGAACGGCACGGTAGTCCAGCAAGCGGATACCGGCATGATGATTTTTCCGATTCCCGAACTCATTGCCTACATTTCGACGTTTACGCCGTTGTCGCCGGGGGACGTGATTGTGACCGGGACGCCTGGCGGCGTTGGCTTCAAGCGGCAGCCGCCGCTCTATATGGAAGATGGCGACGAGGTGGCGGTCGAGGTTTCCCGCGTCGGTCGTCTCGTCAATACGATCAGCAAAGAATCGCTTGCAGCCGGCGACGTCGGCCAGTAAATCCCGCAATCCCGAACAAATTTTTTGGTAGGAAGAAATTATGAATGCTGATAAGACTGCGCCGTCGAACGGCGATGCAATCTCCATGGAAATTGGAGAGGACTACGCGGATATTCGCGAATCGGTGCGGCGCGTGTGCGCGGATTTTCCGAATGAATATTGGTCCAGGAAAGACGAGGTCGAGGCCTATCCCACCGAGTTCATCGATGCGTTGACGGAAGCCGGGTTCCTGGCGGCGTTGATACCGGAAGAATACGGCGGCACGGGCCTGCCATTGCGCGCAGCGGCAGTGATCATGGAGGAAATATGCGCATCGGGATGCCATGCGGCAGCCGGCCACGCGCAGATGTATATCATGGGCACCATCCTTCGCCACGGCAGCGACGAACAGAAGCGCAAATACCTGCCCGGCATTGCGGCAGGCAAGCTGCGTCTGCAGGCGTTCGGCGTTACCGAGCCGACCACAGGATCGGACACCACGCAGATCAAGACACGCGCCACGCGCACCGATGACGGCTACGTGCTCCAAGGACAGAAGGTCTGGACATCGCGCGCCGAACACTCGGACCTGATGCTGGTGCTCGCCCGCACTACGCCCGCCAACGAAGTTGCCAAGCGCATCGACGGTATTTCGACCTTTCTGATCGATATTCGCGCCTGCCTGGGCAAAGGTTTGGAAATTCGCCCGATCAAGGCGATGGTCAATCACCATGCGACCGAAGTGTTCTTCGACAACCTGCATATCCCGGCCGACGCGCTGGTGGGCGCCGAAGGCAGAGGCTTCCGCTATATCCTCGACGGTATGAATGCCGAGCGCATGATCACCGCGGCCGAAGCACTTGGATCAACCCGGTGGTTCCTGCGTGTGGCAACCCAGTATGCGAATGACCGCGTCGTGTTTGGGCGGCCCATCGGGGCCAATCAGGCTATCCAGTTTCCGTTGGCGCAGGCGCACATTCAGTCGGAAGCGGCTGACATGATGATACGCCGGGCGACTGCACTGTTCGAAAGCGGCAAGCCTTGCGGCGCCGAGGCCAACATGGCCCGCTATCTGGCCGCCGAAGGCCTGTGGAACGCGGCGGAAGCCTGCATGCAAACGCACGGCGGTTTCGGATTCGCCCGTGAATACCATATTGAACGAAAGTGGCGTGAAGCCAGGCTCGCGCGGATTGCCCCGATTTCGACCAACCTGATTCTCGCCAATATCGCGCAGCATACCCTCGGCCTGCCCCGCTCCTATTGATCTGTCTAAGGCCCAACAACCGTTATCGAGAAGGACACGCCATGCAAAGCGATATCAATGAATGGATAGGAAAACGCCAGGTCACCGAGGACGAAATCAGCCTGACGCTGGTCCGCCGTGCCGCGGCCATGGCCGATCTGGATCCGGCCACTTTCAGGCGCGGCAGCGAGCTGCCGCCACACTGGTACTCCATGTTCTTCACCCCGAATGCACGCGCCTCGGAAATCGGTCACGATGGACATCCCCGAAAGGGCGATTTCCTGCCCCCGGTACCGCTACCCCGCCGCATGTTCGTAGGCCGCGAGGTCGATTTCATTAAGCCGCTGATAGTTGGCGCGGAGGCGCGCAAGGTTTCCGAAATCGCCTCCATCACACCCAAATCCGGACGCTCGGGGCAGCTCGTATTTCTCCAGGTCAAACATACGATTGAACTGGACGGCGAGCCCGCTGTCATCGAGCGTCAAAATGTGGTGTATCGCGAGGCAATCCAAGCCGGTGCCGCACCCGAAGTCAGTAAAGAAACACCCGGCGTTGCGGCCGCAGCCGATTTCGACTGGGAGCACGAACTTGCGATAGACCCGGTAACTCTCTATCGGTACAGCGCACTCACCTGGAACGGTCATCGTATTCACTACGACGCCGACTACGCCCGCCAGCAAGAGGGTTATCCCGCGTGCGTCATGAACGGCGCGCTGACCCTGCACTTGCTGATCAGCGAAGCCATCAAGCAAGCCAACGGCATGCGGCTGGCCAAGCTTGGAGCGCGACTGTCCAGTCCCTTGTTCCTTGGCGATGCCTTGCGTCTGTGCGGCGGCCCGCTACTGTCCGAAGGAGACGTGCATACGATGGATGCGTATGCGATAGGCCCCGGCAACCATACGGCCGCCACGGTGCAACTGCAATTCAACGCCTCGGAGCACTGAGCATGAGCCATCACGAAATTCCCCTCTGGCGTTCCCTGATGTTCTGCCCTGCAAATGCCGAGCGCTTTGTTGCCAAGGCGCATCAGCGCGGTGCCGACGCGGTGATTCTCGATCTGGAAGACTCCGTCGCCCTGTCGGAAAAGACGCATGCGCGCGCCGGCCTCGGCGCGTCCGCGGCCCATATCCGCACAGGCGGCCCCGACGTCATCGTAAGAATCAATCGGGAACTGACGCTGGCCGTTCGCGACATAGAAAGTGCGGTATCGCCAGACGTCGCTGCCATCATGGTTCCCAAGGCCAAGGGTCCCGAACACATTCAGTTATTGGCGGAAGTCATCATGGCTCGGGAACTCGAGCTCGGCATCGATGTGGGCCACACCAAGATTGTCGCCCTGGTCGAAACCGCCGACGGTATGGGCAAGATCAATGAAATCGCCAAGTCCCATCCCCGGTTGGTCGGCATGGCTGTCGGCGGCGAGGACCTCGCTACGGAACTGGATGCCGAACCCAGCGCTGACAGCCTGTATGTGGCGAAGATGCTCGGCGTAATCGCCGCGCGCGCCGCCGGCATACTCCCGCTTGGCGTGCTTGCCAGTGTCGCCAGCATCGAGGGCGACGACGGCTACCGGCAAATGTTGGCAAGGTCGCGGCGACTCGGGTTTGCTGGAGCGACCTGCGTCCATCCGCGTCAAGTGCCTGTGTTGAACGAGGTGTTCAGCCCGGGCGCCGCGCAGGTCGACCTCGCACGCCGGATCGTGCAGGCCTACGAAACAGCCGTGCAGCGGCGTGTGGGTGCTGTCGCGCTCGATGGCCGGATGATAGACAAACCGGTGGTGATTCGTGCCCAGCGCCTGCTGGCCCAGCTGGATGCACAAAAAGTCGTTTCCTGAAAATCACCTAATGAGAAGCACATGATGTCTAGCACTCAACCGCTTGCCGGTTATGTCGTTGTCGAAATCGGCCATAGCGTGGCAGCTCCCTATGCAGGCCTCATCCTCGCCGAACTGGGCGCCGAAGTCATTAAAGTCGAAAACCCGAAAGGAGGCGACTCCGCGAGGGCGTGGGGACCGCCTTTCATCGGCGACATGGGCCCCCACTTCAGCGCTTTCAATCGCAACAAGGCCAGCATCGCGGTCGATCTGGCCGATCCGGAGCAGCGGGATGCCTTGAAGGCCCTGATCGTCGATCGCGCGGATGTGGTCATCTGCAATCTGCGTGCAGGCTCGGCCGACAAGCTGGGCTTGGGGCCCGAGGCGCTCGCATTGGCCAAACCGGAGCTGGTGTACTGCGAACTGGGTGCATTTGGCGCAGGAGGACCACTTTCTCACAAACCCGGATACGACCCGCTGATGCAGGCCTATTGCGGCGTGATGAGCGTAACGGGAGAAAATGCGGAACGCCCGCCCGTGCGGGTCGGCGTATCGATGGTCGACATGGGAGCGGGCCTCTGGTCCACGATCGGCATCCTGGCGTCGCTTCTATCGCGCAAACAGACTGGCGAAGGATGCCGTATCGAGACGTCCCTGTTCGAGACAGCGGTGGCCTGGGTTGCAACCCCGATGGCACGCCATCTGATGGGAGGCGGCCCACAACTGCCGCAAGGCTCCGGTGCCGCCGGCATAGTTCCCTACCAGGCTTTTCGCACGCAAACCGGTTGGCTGGTGATCGGTGCCGGAAACGACAAGCTTTTTGCCGCTCTATGTAAAGTCATGGGCAGGCCAGAGCTGGCAGAAGATCCGCGGTTTGCCAGGAATGGCGATCGCGTCGTGAATCAGCACGAATTATTACCCATCATCGTCGACTTTGCGGCGGGCCATGATAGTCAAACGCTATCCCAAATGCTGGACCAGGCCTCCATTCCGAACGCACCCGTCCAGACGATTGCGCAACTTGCCGAGGACGAACACGCGCGCGAACTTGGCCTCATGCAGGAGATCGGCGGCCGCAGGACTGTCGGCCTGCCTATACGCTTCGACGGCGAACGTCCCGCCTACCGGTCTGCCGCACCATCACTGGGCGAACACACCGAGACCATATTTTCCCGCTATATTGCAGCAGTAAGGCGCTAACCATCCAACGCCATGCAGAGGCTGACCAATTATGTTCTCTTCCGACGACTTCGCGCTCACTTCCTACATTCCCAATGAACCTTATGGCAAGTCGGTGGGCGCGATTCACCGCGGCCTCGAGATACTCGAATTATTTTCCGTTGAGCAATGCCCGCTCACCGTAAAGGACATCTCGACAAAGTTGGGGTACCCGCAGTCGAGTACGTCGGTGCTCTTGCATGGACTGCACAATCTGGGCTACCTGATCCATGATCGCCACGCCCGCACCTTCTATCCTAGCGTGCGGGTCACTTTTCTGGGCATGTGGATGCATCACCGCCTATTCAATGAAGGCAGTCTGCTTCGTCTGATGGAAAGCCTGGCCGACAGCACCGGACACGTCGTCTTGCTGGCTATCCGCAATGGACTCTATGCGCAGTATATGCATATTGTGTCGGCCCGCAGCTCGCGCGTCGGCTTGAAGCCCGGCCTGATGAGGCCGATATGCCGTGCGGCCGTCGGCAAAGTACTATTAAGCGTCCTCGACGACGACGAAGTGCGCCGAATCGCCCGCAATGCGAACGCAATGGACAGTTCACTGGCGCCAGCGGTCGATATAGAGGCACTGGTTCAAGACATACAGCAATGCCGCCGCAGCGGGTTCACCTACAGCCGCGAGGACGTCACGCCGGGATCTTCCGTTATTGCCACACGCATCCCTGTCGACGTCGCCGGCGTACCGCTGGCTATCGGCATTGGCGTTCACGCGCATGAATTCGACGACATGAGGGATCGCGTCGAGTCCATCCTTAAAACAACCCTGCACGATCATTTCAGCCCTGACCGCATTGCTGAAGATATCAGCCGCTCCTGGATGCCGGCGACCCAGCCATCGTACGGCGTGGGGCGCTCTTGATCCCCACGTCCACCGCCTGGTTTTTTATTGCAGATTGATATTTGCTTCTTTGACGACACGCGCCCATTTTTCATCCTCGGCAAGAATGATCTTGGAGAAAGCTTCGGGCGTACGGGGATTCGGTTCAAGCCCCTGCTTCGCCAAGTGCGTGACAAGTTGAGGCGAAGTCAATGCGGCATTGGCCGATGAATTCAACTTGGCGATGATATCCTGCGATGTCCCTTTGGGAGCCAGTATTCCGTTCCAGCCCACAGTGACGCAACCCGGAACACTTTCGCTGACAGTGGGGATATCGGCCAAAGAACTCAATCGCCCTTCGTTAAATATACCCAAGGGCCGGACCTCTCCTGCGATCACAAGCTCCCGCGCGGCCTCAAGACTGACGATAGCAATATCGACGTGATTTCCCATCAGGTCATTGACCGCGGGCGCGCTGCCCTTGTAGGGAATATGCAGCAGCTTCAGGCCAGTCATTGTCTCGAACAGTGCGCCGGCCAGATGCGCCGCACTGCCAGCTCCATAAGATCCATAACTGATCTGGCCCGGGCTCTTGCGAGCACGAGCCATGAGATCAGCCACGGAAGTAATGGGCGAATCCTTGCTGGTCACCATGATCAATGGAATCTCGGACAGAATGGCCACCGGCTCGAACGTCTCGGCAGGATCGTATCGGGTCTTGTAGACGTGCGGATTGATCGTGAAGGAGCTCGATGCGTACAGCAAGGTATAGCCGTTGTTTTTCTGATGGGCTACGTAATCCGTGGCCACCATGGTATTGGCGCCCGGCTTGTTCTCCGGGACAACCGCCACGCCAAGCGTGCTCTCCATTTGTCCCGCAACCAGACGCCCCAGCGTATCCGCCCCCCCACCGGGTGTGTAAGGAATCACGAGTCGCACTTGCTCTGCAGGATATGTGGCCGCGCCAGCGGAGCCCATGACCGACATAATGGTTGCGGTGACCGCCAGCATGGCGGTTTTTGCTATGTTCATGCCTACCTCCTATGATTGTAGTGCCGTCAGTATCCGAGCCGCAGTAGAGAGGGTCAAGACATGCTGAAACGATATCAACCCGCTGATATTTATTGTGAACATGCAGCCGCAAAAGGCCGTAGACTGCGCTTATTCCACCAAGCCTGTACCGTTGCCGGTACAACAATGGAGAGATCCCATGTCGATGATTACCAGACTCCGTAGTTGCGGCCTTCCGGCTGCTATTTGTTGTGCAATGGCCTTCGCGGCGCATGCCGAAAAGACCGGGGCGACATTGCCCGACCCAATGACTCTTGTTGTAGGTTATGCCCCCGGTGGCGCTGCCGACACCGTCGCACGCGCCTATGCGAAACAATTGCGCAAAGATGGCGCTGGGACAGTCATCGTGGAAAACCGGCCTGGCGCCTCCGGCCGGATTGCGCTCACTTATGTAAAAGACTCCAAGCCCGACGGCAGGACTATGTACCTGGTTCCCTCGCCTTTGCTGACGATTTTTCCGCTTACCTATAAGTCGCCGGGCTACGACGCAGAAAAAGATCTGCGCGCCGTCGCGACGCTGGTCGATATTCCGACCGCCATCGTCACGGGCGCGTCCCAGCCGTTCGACGGCATGAAGGACTACGTGGAGTGGGCAAAGAAAAACCCATCGTCAGTCACCAGCCTGGGGGTCGCAACGCTGGGCAGTTCGGGCCATTTGGGAATACTCGCCGTCAATGCGAGCCAGAATATGAAAATCGAGCCCGTGGCTTATAGGGGCGCGTCCCCCATGCTGATCGATGTCGCCAGCGGCGTCGTGTCCATCGGATGGGACGCGGTGGCCAGCATGATGCCGCTCTACCAGGCCAAGAAGATCAAATTCCTGGGCGTCAGCGGCACCAAACGGCTCGATGCCCTGCCCGAGGTAAAGACGCTGGCAGAGCAGGGCTTTCCCGAGTTCAAGGCGGCGACGAGCTTTTATGGCATCGTGGTGCCTGCCGGAACGCCTGACGAGACGGTTGCGGCGCTTGAAGGTGCATTCCTGAAGGCGTCAGAAGCGCCTGAACTTCGCGCTCAACTCGCCGCCAAGGGACTGGTAATGGCGCCCGCCAAAGGCGCCGACATGGCGCAACGTGCGCGCGAAGAGCTTGCTTCCTGGCGCCCTGTTGTCGAGCGCACCGGCATCGTGATGGACTGACTGCGGCCTGCCCGCGTTTCAAGGAGAAACGGCAGCGCGGCGCTGCCTGTCAATATACTGGCTGGCCATATATTCCCGTTGCGCTTTCGAACATCGACGCAAATCGCAGCAGCTCATCGTCGCTGCCATAACGGGTCACGAACTGGATGCCCGCGGGCAAGCCATCGCGTGCCGGCCCGCAAGGAAGCGTGATGGCGGGATGGCCCGTCATATTGAAGAGCATCGTCCATGGATACCAGTGCGTGCGAATGCCGTCATACTGCTTGCCGTCTATCTCTATGGGGTCGAACAAGTCCATATCCAGCGGCAACGCCGTCCTGGTGATGGTAGGCATGACGAACAGGTCCGTCGTATCGAACAAGGCCTGTATGCGCTTGAATAGCGTCGTGCGGGCAAACATCGCCTCTTGATAATCGGCGGCGCTGAACTCACCCGCCGACAGAATCTGCCGCCGAAAGGTTGCGCTGAACGTATCTCCATGCTGTTCGACCAAGGGCAGGAAGCGCGTGCGCCAGACTGTGTGGTTGATCGTGCGCCAAATGGGTTCAACAATAAAATCCTTGGCCTCGAAAGGCTCCAGCGTGGCGCCAAGGCCGGCCAGCGTTTGAAGCGCCGCATCAAAAGTTTCCCGCACATCGGCCGACACCACCCGCCCTTCGGGCGCATAGCAATAGCGAATGCGTTTTCCCCGCAGGTCGCCCTGATGTCGCGCTGCTTCTGCATAGTCCGCGCGCTTCAGGCCGATAGACCAGGGGTCCAGCGCATAGTCGCCGCTTATCACCTGCAGCATCAGGCCGGTATCTGCGACAGTCCTCGTCAAGGGGGTCACGTAAGTCTGATTGCCGAACAGGTCTTGCGCCTGACTGTGAGGAATGATGCCATTGCTTTGCTTGATGCCCACCACGCCATTGCAGGCGGCTGGGATACGCGTTGAGCCGCCGCCATCGGTGGCGATCGCCAGCGGCGCAATGCCCGCCGCCGTAGCCACCGCAGCACCGCCACTGGATCCACCGCTGGTTCTGCCGGCATCCCATGCGTTGCGCGTCTGCCCGAATAAGGGCGAGCGGGTAAAGGGCTGGGAGCCGAATTCCGGAGTAGTGGTCTTACCGATCAGGATGGCGCCTTCGGCATTCAAGCGGGCAACGGACGGAGCGTCTTCCGTTGAGATGCTGTCCTTGTAGAGCACCGTGCCGAATGTCGTGCGCACGCCTGCAGTATGGACAAGATCTTTGACAGTATAGGGAATGCCGTGCAGGCGGCCCATGGCCTTCCCTTGCATAATGGCCCGCTCCGCCTCCCGCGCCTGCGTCATCGCTCGTTCACCGCATAGCGTGATGAAACAGTTCAGGCTGGGCTGAAGCTGCTCGGCGCGGTCGAGGCTCGCTTGCACGAGCTCCACAGGGGAAAGCTTTTTTGACCGGATCAGGGCAATCAGATCTGTGGCAGGTAGCGTGTGCAAGGCTGTCATGCGCGGCTCGCGGGATGGAGGGTGAAGGGCCTATTGTAGAGTCGGTGACCGCTAGCGTGAGCCATGCCGGGTTTCACCCGGAACAGTCCGCGTCGCGTGAGCACGCATGGCAACGAGTTGTTCAAGTATGGCATATGCCGCCTTGATGCGAGCCGATATCGGAAAATTCTTGTTCGCCAGCATCACGATACCGATGCCCTCCGCCGGCACGAACACCGCATACGCGCCAAATCCATTCGTGGATCCCGTCTTGTTGAACAAGGTCGGCCCTGATGACGCCCGCGGCGCAGCGATGCGCTGTGCTGCATTGGACTCCATGCTCATGGCGGGAGAGTTTCCGGCCTGCAGCGCCTCCAGAGTGATGGGATAGGGGTACTGTTCCCACCCGATCCCCTGCACCATGTCGCCAACCTTGAAGTAGCCCACATGAGTACCTTCAATCGCACGCTGCATCGGCCCGGCCAGGCGCGTTGGGTCGATATTCGCCTGCACAAAACGAATCATGTCGGCCGCCGTGGACTTCACGCCATAGGCTTGCGCATCGAACGGTCCGGGATTGACCCGAATAGGCTTGTTCGCCCGATCGTATCCCCACGCATAATCGGCCATCGCGCTATCCGGCATCCGGATATAGCTGCGGTTCAAACCCAGCGCCGGAAACAGCCGAGTTTCCATGGCATAGTCAAAACTACTATTCAATGCAAGACCAGTGATATGCCCGAGCAAACCTATACTGGGGTTGGAATACCGGCGTTGCAAGCCGGGTCCCGAATCCGGCTGCCACTCCCGGAAATAAGCCGTCGTCTGGCCATCATTTTCGATCGCATCGGGAAATTGCAATGGCAGCCCGCCCGCCGTATAGGTTCCAAGATGAAGCAGGCTGAACCGATCGATCGCGCTGCCCTTGAGCTGAGGCATGTACTGGCCTGGACTGTCCTGTAGCGACAGTTGCCCGGACGCCTGAGCGTAGGCTGCCAACGTTCCCGTGAAAGTCTTGCTGATGGACCCGAGCTCGAAGAGCGTTTGCTCGCTGACGGGGATCTTGTCCTGCCTCGACGCAACGCCATAGTTGAAGTAGGCAGGCTGGCCGTCTATGGTCACGGCGACCGCCATACCGGGTATGTCGTACTCCGCCATGACCGGGCGAATAGCGGTATTCACGATGTCGCGAATGCGGGCTGACCCATCGCCAGCCCAACTGGCAGCGGCAACACAGCAAGAGGACACCAGGCTCGCTGCAACGAGACGCATGAATTTTGGCAAGGCCGTCAAATTGATCTATCCTTTTTTCCGAAGCCGCGATCTCGCGCACAAGAGCGACCGCGGTTTTGACGCCGATATAGTCCAACATGCCATCGATAACTTGGAGAACACCATGGAAATTCAGGAATTGCACCGTGGCCGCTTGATAGACCATATACAGCTTATCGTACGAGATCTGGAGGCTAGCCGCTCATTCTATAACGCTGTCTTCGACGTTCTGAAAACTCCAATGGGCGGGACAGGCGATGGATTTTTCTGGGCCGACGAATTGGTCGTTTCCACCGCCGATAGCGAGGCAGCCAACGGCGAATTGACCGGGCGCAATCACTTGGCATTCCAGGCGCAAGACCAGGCTATGGTAGATGCGTTCTACAAGGCAGCACTGGATCATGGAGGCAAGGACAACGGCGCCCCCGGTCTGCGCCAATATCACCCCGGCTACTACGCCGCCTTTGTGCTGGATCCGGACGGCAACAACATCGAGGCCGTATACCATGGCGAAGCCCAGCGCAGCGCTGCTTCGGTCAAAGTAACGTTCTGATCCTGCCGTTGCCATCACTGCGGACGTCCATCAGGCACCCTCATATGCGCTGGACCGGATAAGGGCCATCAGACCTAGAGCTCCTGGCCCATAGCGGTAAAACGTAAAAATATCCTACCGTATGCACAGCCCGACGATGTTGTCTCGTCGCTGCGCAACGCGGAAATCGTGCGCGCCACGTCGGCTAGCGGGTGCTCGCACGGTTCCCAGGGGGAAAGACTCTCCTGTTGCCATTCTGTATTGTTTTTACATTTGGTAAGTCCGACACGGGAGGGTCAATGCTATGCTTTTCGAGAGAAAACGCGGCGCCGCTTGGCGCGGCACATCAATAATACACACCGCAACACAGCCACTGATCGGCGTCCTCGTGCTACGAGGAACCGATTGCCGCCAGCGTCAGACCCCATCGAGAACGGCAAGCTTGTACAGCCGGGAACCGATTC
>JAKFDW010000361.1:0-6638 GCA_036675955.1 Orrella sp.
TACCTGCTTGGCGTTCTCGCGCAATTTCGAGACCAGCGGCGAGAAATCGGAGTCGCCGCTGATGATGACGAAGGTATTGACATGTCCTTTGGTGTAGCAAAGATCCAGCGCATCGACGACTAAACGGATATCGGCTGAATTCTTGCCGGACTGGCGTACATGCGGGATCTCGATCAATTCGAAATTGGCCTCGTGCATTGTCGCCTTGAAGCCCTTGTAGCGATCCCAATCGCAATACGCTTTTTTGACCACGATGCTGCCTTTCAACAACAGGCGTTCGAGCACCAGTTTAATGTCGAACTTCTGATAGCGCGCGTCGCGCACCCCAAGCGCAACATTCTCGAAATCGCAGAACAAGGCCATACTGGCATTTTCGGTCTGTGCAGCCATGTCGTTTCCTTTGCAATGTGTACTGGGGCACATGTTAGTGCAGGGCGGCCTGCATTAATGAAATTAATGCTTTACCATCCATTGGGATGGTGATAGGATGGTTTCATGCCTACTATGACTTCCTCCAAACCGCCGGTTCCCAAACCTGCAGATGAAAAAATCACCATCAACGTGGGTTGTGTCGATCTCGGGCAAATCGAATTGCTCGTACAGGAAGGCTTTTATGCCAACCGCACAGACATGATCCGCACCGCCATACGCAACCAGCTTGCGGTCCACGCCGATGTGGTGCGTCAAGTGGTGTCCCGTAAAACGCTGGTGCTGGGCATCCAGCACTACAGCGCGGCAGATCTGCGTGCCGTACAGGAAGCCGGGCAGACCCTGCAAATCCGCGTGCTGGGCCTGGCCACCATTGCCGCGGACGTCACACCCGAACTCGCGCTTGCCACCATCGAGTCCCTTACCGTACTGGGCGCGCTGCATGCCAGCCCGGCGGTAAAGGCTGCCTTGGCAGGGCGCATCTATTGAACCCGTTTTTAGTGAGAACAATGTGTCCCAACTGAACTTGAACCGCCTGATGAAGGAAGCAACCCGACTGACTCGTTCCGGCGACTTGCGAGCGGCCATGGCCGCCATACAAACCGCCATGCGCGCGCCTGGAACAACAACCGGGACCGTCGCAACCGGAGCCGGACCTGCAGGCGGCAATGGCGGCCGGCGGGCCCCGGACGGGGGCGAGGTCATCGATGTTGAAATGAGAGAGATATCCGATGCGAGCGGCCGCCAGCCCGGCCACGGCAGGGCGCCCGGGCCCGGCCATGCGCAGGCCAGGCCCGCATCGGGCACCGGCTTTCTGGCCGGCCATTATGCGGACGGCAGCAAGCGCTGCGACTACAAGCTGTACATTCCGCCAGGCGCCGGCACACGTCCGCTGCCCCTGGTGGTGATGCTGCATGGTTGCACGCAGGACCCCGACGACTTCGCGGCCGGCACCCAAATGAACGAAGCGGGCCTGGCCGAGGACTTTTTCGTGTTGTATCCGGCCCAGTCGCGCCAAGCCAATCCGCAACGATGCTGGAACTGGTTCAAACATAATCATCAGGTTCGCGGCCGTGGGGAGCCGGCCTTGCTGGCCGGCATGACGCGCGAAATCATGAGCAGGTATGTCATCGATGCCGAACGGGTCTATATTGCGGGACTGTCCGCGGGTGGAGCAATGGCCGCCATCATGGGCGAGGCGTATCCCGACCTTTACGCCGCCGTGGGAGTTCATTCGGGTCTGGCTTCAGGTGCCGCAGCCGACTTGCCCTCGGCCCTGGCGGCAATGAAAAGCGGGGGCGCGGCCTTGCGCGGCGCGGCGAGCGGCGTGCCAACCATCGTGTTCCACGGCGATGCCGACGCCACCGTTCATCATGGCAATGGCCGGCAAGTCATAGACGCAGCGGTCGGGTCCGGTTCTACCGTTAAGGAAGAGCACATTGGTCGCAGTGGCCGACGTGCTTGCACGCGCCATGTGCATCGCGCGCCCGATGGAAGAGTTTTGGCGGAGCACTGGCAAGTGCATGGTGCGCCGCATGCCTGGGCTGGCGGCAGCAGCCAGGGCTCGTATACCGATGAGCGCGGACCGGACGCGACCCAGGAAATGGTCCGGTTCTTCTTCGAGCATCCCCGTCGACCCAAAAACTGATCGCGACAGCCGTCGCGCATGGATTGGATGTCCCGATCAGTCGTGCCGTCCGATCAGGCGGCGCTGCGCGACGATGCCATTTCCCGCTGGCGTTTAGCTTCTTCCAGCAGGTAGACCTGGTAATCGTCCAGGTCGCCGTCGAAGTCTTTCATGCCTCCGCGCGATACCAGCCAGAACTCGTCGCACACAGAGCGGAGCAGGGCGCGGTCATGGCTGACCAGCATGACCGAACCTTCAAATTCGTTCAAGGCAACGCTCAGGGCTTCGCGGGTAGCCAGGTCAAGGTGGTTGGTGGGCTCATCCAGCAACAGTAAATTGGGCCGTTGCCACACAATCATGCACAACACCAGGCGGGCTTTTTCGCCCCCGCTCATGCTGCCTACGCTTTGCTTGACCATGTCGCCGTTGAAGTTGAAGGTGCCCAGGAAATTGCGCAAGCCTTGCTCGCGACAATCCATGGCGCTGGGACGCACGCTGGCAGGCGTATCGCGTACCAGCCTTATCATGTGCTCCAGCGGGTTGTCGGCCGGGCGCAGGACGTCAAGTTCCTGCTGCGAAAAGTAGCCGATATTCAGCCCCTTGCCGGTGATGATTTCGCCCGCCGTGGCTTTCAGCGCCCCGGCAATGGTCTTCACCAGTGTCGATTTACCCTGGCCATTCGCACCCAGGATGCCGATGCGTTGTCCCGCCAGTACCGAACGGTTGATGTTCTGGACAATGACGGTCGGCGGCGTGCCAGCCGGAGCGTCGTGGGGCGCCGGATAACCGAAGCTGGCGCCCGACATGGAAAGCATGGGGTTGGGCAGGCTGAACGGTTCCTTGAATTCGAACTGGAACTCGGCGTCGGCCAGCATAGGGGCGATCTTCTCCATGCGTTCCAGCGCCTTGACGCGGCTCTGCGCCTGCTTGGCCTTGCTGGCTTTTGCCTTGAAACGGTCGATGAATTTCTGCAGGTGCGCGACTTTTTCTTGCTGCTTGGCATGCGCGGCCTGTTGCAGCACCATTTGCTCGGCGCGCATATCTTCGAACTTGCTGTAGTTGCCGCCGTAGCGGACCAGCTTGCCGTGATCGATATGCAAGGTGACGCTCGTCACGGCATCAAGGAATTCACGATCGTGGCTGATGACGACCATGGTGCCAGCATAATTCTTGAGCCAGGCTTCCAGCCACACGAGGGCATCCAGATCCAGGTGATTAGTGGGTTCGTCAAGCAGGAGCAGGTCGGACGGACACATCAGCGCGCGCGCCAGCTGCAGGCGCATGCGCCAGCCGCCGGAAAAGCTGTTCACCGGCCGGTCCAGTTCGGCCACGCTGAAGCCCAGGCCCAGGATCAGCGCTTGCGCGCGAGCCGGCGCGTCATGCGCGCCGGCATCATGCAAAGCCATATAGGCGTGCGCCATACGCATGCCATCGTCACTGGCTTCGGAATCGGTCACTTCAGTCTGCGCCGCCAGCAACAGAGTATCGCCTTCAACCACGAAGTCGGTGGCGCTTTGCTCGGTTTCAGGCATGTCCTGGGCAACTTGAGACATACGCCACTGCGCCGGAATGGAGAACTCGCCGCCATCTTCGTGCAGGGTGCCGTTGAGCACGGCGAACAAGGATGACTTGCCGGCGCCATTGCGACCGACCAGACCTACTTTTTCACCGGGATTGAGCGTGACGGATGTCTTGTCGAGCAATACTTTACTGCCGCGACGCAAGGTCACGTTCTTGAGGATAATCATTGGGGGGAGGCGAGAAAACTGCGCAAAAGGGGCCCATATTGTAGCATTCGGCGGGTTTTTCCCTAGTGCCTAGCGGGCGGAGCGCGCTGCGGCAGCCAGCATCCGGAAGATGCGCGGGTCGTTCATCTGCGACACATTGAAGCGCATGAGATCATTGGCCGCGTGCGATGGGCTGAATACATTGCCCGGTGCAAGGACTATGCCTTGCGCCAGCGCCTGGCTGGCCAGTTCGGTGGCGCCCAGCCCTGAGGGCAGGCGGCACCACAGAAACATGCCGGCCCGGGGCATACCCGCTTGGGGCATACCCGCCTGGGGCATACCCGCCTGGGGCCGCAGCCATGGCGTAATACTCATCTCGGCAAGCCGGTCTGCTGTTTCCCGCATGGCGTTCGCCAGCCGCTGGCGCAGCGTGTCGATATGCCTGCGATAGCTGCCATCCTTCAGTATCGCCAGAACGACTTCCTGGGAAACACGGGAGCCCGCGAAGGTGGTGGCTATGCGCAGGTCGACGAGTCCCTCTATCCACTCCGGCCGCGCGACAATATAGCCGCAGCGGATCGAGGCCGACAAGGTCTTGGAAAAGCTTCCTATCTGCACGACCCGGTTCAAACCGTCGAAGCTTGCAAGCCGCACGGCGGGTTCATGCTCGAAGTCGGCAAATATGTCGTCTTCAATGACGTGAAGGTCATGGGCCTCGATGAGTTTCAGCAGCCGATGCGCAACGACCGGCGTCAAGGTCGCGCCGGTGGGGTTGTGTACGCCTGAATTGGTAATGTAGAGCCGAGGGCGGTGTTCTTCCAGGGCCTTGGCAAACAGGTGGACATCGGGACCGCTGGGCGTGTAGGGCACACTGATTATCCTGGCCCGATGCGCGCGCAGCAAGGCCTGGAAATTGAAATAGCACGGGTCGTCGACAAGTACTGCATCGCCGGGCTCGATAAGAAACCGGCACAGCAGGTCGATGGCGTGCGTGCCGGAGTCCGTCAGTAAGATCTGGTCGGGAGACGCTTCGATCCCGCGCTCGGCAATCCGCCGGGCCAGCAGCTGGCGCAAGGCGGGCGAACCCAGAGGTGAGGCATAGGCGGCGAGCGTCGCATCGCCAGCGCGTGCAGACGCGCGCATCGCGCGACGCAAGGCATCTTGCGGCAGCCAGGAAGAGGGCAGCCAGCCGCAGCCGGGCTTCAGGATGTCGTCTCCCGTCTCGAGCGACTGGCGCGATACCCAAAGGGGATCCACATTGCGTTCGAGTCTGGGGCCGATCTCAGCCAGCGACAGGGGCGCGATATGTCCCGTCACATAAAAGCCGGCGCCGGGCCGCGAATGGATAACACCTTCTGCTGCCAGGCGATCGTAGGCATCGACCACCGTCGACTTGGACACCCGCGTTGCGGCGGCAAAGCCGCGTATCGAAGGCAGCCGCGCACCCGGTACCAGTTGGCGGGCGGCAATGCGCTGGCGTATCGCGTTCATTACATGCGCGACCCGCGTGCCGTCTGGAAGCTTGTCTGTGACTGTGCTCATGTGTACTGCCGCTTTGACCAATACAGTTTCGTCATATTGTACTAAATTGTCTCTGGTTAAAGAGAAGAATTCCGTCGACACTGTTTCCTTCTCGGAGATAAGCAATGACGAAAGCGACGCAGGGCTGGATTAATGGATTTATCGGGATGTTGATATTCAGCGGCTCACTGCCTGCCACGCGCGTGGCGGTGGCCGGGTTCGATCCTTTTTTCCTGACGGTCGCCCGCGCGTCAATTGCAGGACTGATGGCATTGGCTCTTCTTATGGTGCTACGGCAAAAGCGGCCCGCCAGATCCGATCTGATGTCGCTTGGCGTTGTGGCCATAGGGGTCGTGGCGGGCTTCCCCTTGCTGACCGCCTTGGCGTTGCAACATATCACCGCTGCGCAATCCACGGTCTTTATCGGCCTGCTTCCGCTCGCGACGGGCATATTCGGCGTATTGCGCGGAAAAGAAAGGCCGCGGGCAGTATTCTGGTTGTTCGCGGGCGTGGGCAGTCTGGTTGTGGCTGCATTCGCGTTCAACGATGCGGGCACGGGTTCGCTTGTCGGTTCGTTGTTGATGATTGCTGCCATACTGGTCTGCGGACTGGGATACGCGGAAGGCGCAATGTTGTCGCGGCGGATGGGAGGATGGCAGGTCATCTGCTGGGCCCTGGTTCTGCCTTTGCCGCTGACACTGTTCGCCGTCATGAATATCTGGCCTCTGTCGCTTGCAAGCGTAGAAGTGCCGGCATGGATAGGCTTGGCTTATGTGTCTTCTTTCAGTATGTTGATCGGTTTCATGTTCTGGTATCGCGGCTTGTCCATGGGCGGCATCGCGGCAGTGGGTCAATTGCAATTGCTGCAGCCGTTCTTTGGGCTTCTGCTGGCCGTGACGCTGCTGGGCGAACCGTTCAAGTGGTCCATGGTTGTCGTCATGGCGGTGGCCGCAGCATGTGTTGTTGGCGCGCGCCAAGTCGCCACCTCGCGCTAGCAAGCCCGGCGGTGTATTCGGTATCATGAATATCTTCGCCGTCGCACTGACTCGATCTGCAGCGCACTCGCGTTGCCATGGCATGGCATCAAAGCAAAGGAACACACATGAAGAAAAAGAAGGGCACGCCGGATCCCGACGAGGTGGCCTTGATCGAATGGTGCATCGAGGTAGAAGGACACCTTGTGGCTGCCGGCGCCACCGAGCGGCAGGCGCAGGAACACATCGAAGAACAGGCGGAGTGGTTCACGGATATGTTCTATAACGGCTTGACGCCCGAAGAGGCCGCCCGGGAAGCGCTCAATTGAGCCCCAGGCAAAGTGGCACGCTGGTCTATTC
>JAKFDW010000362.1:0-3112 GCA_036675955.1 Orrella sp.
CGGGCGGCACGACAGGCTCGGGCAGCACCGGCACTCAGTAATAACGGCGCGCTCAGGGCTGTCGCGTGCAGCACTCGCATGAATACACGGCACCCATTGCGGTGCCGTTTTCTTGTTTAATTGTGGCGATCCCTTTGGGCGGCAATAAATGACCAGTATTCCAAATAGTCCATCGCCCACCGCCTCCGCCCTCGCTTCATCGCTGGCGCTTGGGTTCAAGTTTCTGGCCTGGATAAACAGCCTGGGCGTAGTGGTGATTCTTTTTTTCGGCTTGGGTATCATTCAAGTCGATCTCGCTCCGCACTGGCTGCGCCTGCCGCTGGCCGCCTTTCTGGCCGGCCTGGTCCTGTCGGCTTTAGGCCTGCTATGGACCTACCCCGCCCAGGCCAGCTTGCTTAACCAACTGGTGTCGGGCCGTGCGCGCCGTACACACTGGCTACCGCTGTCCTGCACCATCATCGCCTATACACTCAGTTTGTTGGCCTTTGTCGCGGGCTGCTGGATCACGCTAGGGCTGGGCCACCTGGCATACCTGAACGCCGAACAGACATCATCGCTGGAAGATGAGCAGGTCGAGCCTTTTCATCAGTCGGCCGACGAGCCGGAGTTTCACTACGACGACGGCCTAAACACAGTCCGGTTTTATTGAGTAGCCTTAGCGGCGTCGCACCCGGATTGTTGTATTTTGGCCGAACTGTTAAATAAGCGCTCGTCAATAAGCAGGTGTCTAAATAAAATATACGCTTTGCGTATATAAATTCAGGATACTGTCATGACTGTTTCGCAGCAGGTATTTCTTCGCGATTCAATGCGCCGCTTGAATCTCACCCGTGATGTTTTTGCAGCGCGCATAGGTGTAAAGCGTCGGGCGCTCGATACCTGGCTGCTGCCCGAAGGCTCGCAGGAATTCCGGACCATGCCCGAAGTTGTTTCCCGCTTCGTCACGGAAATTGTCCAGAACGAGGGGCTGCTGCAAAAGTATGCGCAAAGCGCGCAGTCCGGACCATTGCGGGATCGAATTGCCTACCACGGTAAACATCAGCTGCTGTCGGTGGACCAGTTCACGCGTGAGTCGGTGGAAGACCTGTTCCGCATAGCCGACCAGATGCAGCCTATTGCACGGCGTCAAAAGGTGTCCCGCGTGCTGGAAGGGGCGGTGTTGGGTAATCTTTTTTTCGAAGCCAGCACCCGTACCCGGGTAAGCTTTGGCGCAGCCTTTTGCCGGCTTGGCGGCTCGGTGTGCGATACCACCGGATTCACCTTTTCATCGATGGCCAAGGGCGAGTCCATATACGACACAAGCCGTGTCATGAGCGGTTACGTGGATGCCATGGTCATACGCCATCCAGAAAAAGGCTCTGTCGCCGAGTTCGCACAGGCAACGAACATCCCGGTAGTCAACGGGGGCGACGGCCCGGGCGAGCATCCCAGCCAAGCCTTGCTGGACCTGTACACGATCCTGACTGAGTTTTCGCGCTTGGGAAAACTGCTGGACGGCGCGCACATAGCGCTGGTGGGAGACCTGAAATATGGCCGCACCGTGCATTCGCTGATCAAACTCCTGGCCTTGTATCGCGGCTTGAAATTTACCCTTGTTGCTCCGCGCGGTCTCGAGATGCCCCAATACCTGCTGGAAGAAACAGGCAAGCATGGCCATACCATCATTCAAAGCAGTTCTCTGGAAGAGGGGCTGGTGGGTGCTGACGTTATTTACGCGACGCGCGTACAGAAAGAACGCTTTGCGGCAGAAGAGCTTGAAGGGTATACACCCGACTTCCAGGTGAACAAGGCCATCATCGACAAGTGTTGCGGTCCGGATGTCATCGTGATGCATCCACTGCCGCGCGACAGTCGTGAAGGTGCCAATGACCTGAGCGTCGACCTCAACCACGATACCCGGCTGGCAATTTTCAGGCAAACCGACAATGGCATACCCGTACGCATGGCGATTTTTGCCGTGCTGCTGGGTGTAGAGAGCTTGGTGCAGCATTCCCTGCGCGACGTCACCTGGAGCCCGCCGTCGCATATCGGGCCCGACGACAGTATCCTGCACGACATGGACTAGGCGGTGCGGTATCCAGGCCTTACAACGTGAGGCCTGGATACCTTGCCTGGTGTTGCCGCTATTTTCGTTCGCCGCCCAGAGCTTCGACCAGCTCGGCAATCAGGCGCGATAGTTCGCCGGTCATCAGGGTGAAGTCGGAATCGAACTGCTCGGCATCGTTATGCGCCGAGCCGTCCTGGCCTTCTTTGAGAACGTCAAGGGGATTGACCCGCTTGATATCCAGCCCTTCAGTAAGCGTAAACGACACCCGGTCGGCCCAGGTCAGGGCCAGGCGGGTGCATTGCTTGCCGGCCTGCACATGCTTGCGTACATCGTCGATCTCGATGCTCTGGCGCACGTAGCGGATGGCGGAACCGTTCTCGTTGGTTGATTTCAGCTCGGTATCCTGGTCTATGGTGAACCCGGATGGCGGTTCATCGGTGATCAGCCAGTCTGTCATGGCCACGGCCGGCGACTGTTCCACATAGAGAGGGGCGATCGGGAACGATTCGATGGCTTTGGCCAGCATGCCAAGCACCTCATCGCTTTTTGCCGCGGCGGCAGCATCGATGACGAGCCAGTGGTTGCGGGTATCCAGCCAGACGCGTGTGTCGCGATAAATGCTGAAAGCCTTGGGCAGCAGTTCGACCGTAACTTGCTCCTTGATCTCTTTCATCTGCTTGCGGCCAGGCTTGAATCCCTGTTGCTCTTCGATATCCTGAGCCTTGGCCTTGGCCACTTGGTTTATGACGGTGGAGGGCAGCAGTTTTTTGTCGGCACGCAGGCTAAGCAATAGCTGCCCGTTCACTTCATGCACCAGCCCGCTGTTCTCGCAGGGGGGCACCCATCCCAAACTTTGCATTTCCTGGCTGCCGCCGGGTTTGAAGGCCTGTTTCTCGATGGCCGCTTCCAGCGTATCTGCCGTGCACGACCATGAGGGAGCCAGACGAAATATCCTGAGATTCTTGAACCACATGTTTTGATGTCTTCTTGAGTTGTTGGCGCATTGAGTACGCTGTATTGCAAGCGTCGGCCGGTAGGTAAAGATCGACGATTGTAAGCCCATTT
>JAKFDW010000363.1:0-12954 GCA_036675955.1 Orrella sp.
GTGACCACGCCCACGATAATGCCGGCGCCCGCGCAGGTGGCGCCTACGCCCAGCATGCCCACGGAGCCGGCCCTTAACGCCTGGATCAGCGGCGACTGGAATATATGCTTCGAGACCGACCCTTTGCCTTGAAACAAGTCATACGAAATCATGGCCGTGTCGCGGCGCAGGAAGCTGGTCAGGAAGGACACGATGGTGGCCCAGAATACTGACAGCACCGGCGAGAAGCCCAACATCATGAAAGCGATGATGGAAACCAGCGACAGAAAATGGAACCAGTAATGCCGTGTCAGATTCCATACGGTGTCGACCTTTTTGAATATGGTCCGGCCCATCCCGTACTTGCGCACGTCGATTTCCACCATAAGGAAAAGCGCCAGATAGAACAGGGTCGTCGGAATGGCCGCCATCAGCAGCACATCCAGGTAAGAGATCTTCAGGAATTCGGCAATGATGAACGCTGCCGCACCCATGACGGGCGGAGAAATAATGGCTCCCAGGCCGCCGGCGGCCAACAGCCCGCCTGCCGCGTTACGCTCGTAGCCGACTTTGGCCAGCATGGGCCAGGCCACTGTGCCCAGCGTAACGGTGGTGGCCACGCCGGACCCAGACGGCCCCCCCAGCAGAAAAGACGACAGCACGACGGTGCGCCCGGCGCCCGCGGGCTTGCCGCCCATGGCCGAGAAGGAGAAGTCAATATAGAACTTTCCGGCACCCGAAAACTGCAGGAATGCGCCGAAAATGGTGAAAAGAATGATCAGTGAGGAAGAGACGTCGACGGCAACGCCGTATATGCCTTCCAGCGTCATGTACATGAAGCCCACGACGCGTCCGATATCGTAGCCCTTGTGCGTCCATGGAGCGGGAAGGTAGGGCCCAAAAAAGGCGTAAAGCAGAAAACAGATCGAAATGACGGGCAGGATCCATCCTATGGTGCGTCGCATGGCTTCAAGCACCAGCAGGATCAGCGTTACGCCGAAAACGATGTCCCACGCATTGGGCATGGTGTTGCGATCGGTGAAGTCGTCGCCGCCCAGCACCAGATACACAACGATGGCAATCGACAGCAGCGATATCAGCCAATCCCACCACATGATGCGATGCCGGAAACGCCTGCTGGCGGGGAACAGCAAAAACGACAGGAACAGGACAAAGCCGACGTGCACGGGACGCAAGGTTTGAGTGGGTACGATTGCGTACGCGGCAAACATATGGAAGAGCGACATCACAACGGCCACGGTCGACAGGAATATGCCCAGCCAACCTTCCAGGTGGTTGGCCGCTCCTTCTTCTTCTTCAATGTACTGCTCTGCCTTGAGCAGGGCTTCCTTGCTTACTGCCGCGTCTCGTCCAGATTCTGCAATATCGCTCATGGTGGAGTCTCATAGGTGTGGTTCGGCGTCTGTGCGCCGTTGCCGTCCGACGTGGACGGGACAAACAAAAAACCCCAGCCGGTCAACCAACTGGGGCAGGGCTTTGCCATTAATTGAGTTTGACGCCGCGCTCTTCGAAGTATTTGATTGCACCGGGGTGGAACGGGATGGGTGACGCATCGGCCTTTTGATTCTCGAGCTTGAACTCGGCGGTGTCTTTATGCACCGCAATAAGGTCGTCCCGGCTTTCGAAAATGGTCTTGACGATGTTGTAGGCGGTCTTTTCGTCCATTTTTTCGCTGGCCACCAGAATGTTCATGACCGTAGCCTGCTTGTTGTCGGCGTCCATGCCGCGATAGGTGGCCTTGGGGATGACATCCTGGATGTACAGATTGCCGTACTTCTTGTTCATGGCGGGAACCAGGTCGGCATTGTCGATGAACTTGATTTCTGTGCCGGGTGTGTTGGCCAGATCTGTGACCGCTGCGGTCGGCAAGCCGCCCACCCAGAAGAAGGCGTCGATCTTGTTGTCTTTTACCCCATTGACCGACTCGGCCACGCTGAGGCGTTCGCGTTCGACGTCCTTGTCTTTATCCAGGCCGGCTGCTTCCAATTGCCGGAACGCCATGACTTCGGTGGCGCTGCCAGGAGCACCCGTCGAGATATGCTTGCCTTTGAGATCGGCAAAGCTGTTGATGCCGCGGCCTTCGACGGTGACCACGTGCATGCGGTTGGGATACAGAATCATCAGCGTGCGCAGGGGTACTTTATGTCCCTTGAACTTGTTTTCTCCCTTGTAGGCATCTTGTGCGGCGTCGGACATGCTGAGTCCGATGTATGACGCGTCGCCGTCGATAAGCTTGAGGTTGTCGACCGAACCGCCGGTTACTTCCGCTGTTGCTTCCATGCCCGGCACTTTCTTGGACAGCATCGAGGCAATCCCACCGCCGATCGGATAATAGACGCCACCCGTGCCGCCAGTAGCGATGGAAATATTTTCCGCCATGGCGGGCTGCAATGCCGCCAGTGGAAAGCACATCATCAATGCCAACTGCTTTATTGAGATTTTCATATTGTCTCCTGCGAAGGCTATAGTCGTTATTGCGCCGTTATGGGCAACACATTTTTTATATAGGCGATCCGGTACAGGCAGGATATGCCTTGTCAGGGTTTAACCTGCGAGGCTGCGTACGTCAATTGGCGTTTACGGGGGGCTGCGGACGCGCTGCCTTCGCCATTGCTTCCCCGGACGCGGCGGGTGCTGTGCCGGGCGGAGCGGCAGACAATGGATGGCACATTGGTTGCTGTCTTTATTGCCAAGGAGCGACCTATGACCCAGAATCCGATTTCCTTTGTCCCAACACGTAATCGATGGCCGTTGCTGATTGCCGCCGCCATCGGCGTTGCCGCCTTGGCCGCCTGTGCGGGCAATAGCACAAAAAACCATGCATCTCTTCCTACGCAGAAAAATGTCGATCTCGAGCGCTATGCCGGTATCTGGCATGAGCAGGCACGATTGCCAAACCGGTTCCAGAAATCATGTGCGGGCGATGTGCAGGCCGAGTACACCGTGTTGCCGGACGGCAAGATCAGGGTGATCAACCAATGCCGCAATGTAGATGGCGGCACAGAAATGGCTGAAGGCATGGGGCGTTTGGCTGGAGACGGCGCGGATGCCGATCTCGCGAAGCTTGAAGTGCGTTTCGCGCCAGGCTGGCTGTCATGGCTGCCGCCGGTTTGGGGTGACTACTGGATAATCCGGCTGGAAGGGGACTATCAATACTCGCTCGTGGGCACGCCCGACCGCGAGTATCTCTGGGTGTTGAGTCGAGATAAAAAGGCGGATGCGTCCAGAGTCGCCGCGCTGCTGGACCACGCGCGAACCCTGGGTTTTCCGGTGGATAAAGTGATACGGACGAGCGGAAATTGATCACTGGCCGGTCATTTTTCCTTCTGGCGACGGCGCGCAACCCGCGTCAGAAGGCGGCGGGCTTGGCCACCATAAGGTAGAAGACGGCCACGAAGGCAAAAAAGGCCGGTATGCCCAGCGCCACCCACATGCGAAAGTAATGCCAGTACGCCGCCGGCAGGGCGGTGCCGGCCTGCACAGCGGCCTGTGCAAGATTGCGCAGTTTTATTTGTATTCCGACCACGGGCAGCCAGCATGCTACGGCAATGATATATAAGACAATAGACCATTTGAGCCAGCCAGCCGTCCATGGGAATCCGGCCAGTTTTACCAGCCAGTAGCCGGTCAGTGGCTGGGCCACGACCGTGGTGGCGGTGAATAGCCAATCCGCAATGACGACGATGCGCGCCACAATGGCGACAGCGCGGGGGTCGCGGGTAAGGGACGTCATCAGCAAATAGAATGCGCTGCCTATTCCCGTGCCGAACAGCAAGGTGGACGCCAGCACATGCAGCCATTTCACGATCAGGTATTCCATGAGCGTTCTTCCAGTTCGTAGAGTATCCACAGGCCGGCCAGGAAGGGCAGGTTCTTCAAAATGGGGCCATAGGGATGCAGCCAGAACTCCGGTATTTTCCAGGAAATGATAATCGTGTAGCCGAGCACCAGAGCGGCCTGGCCGACCCATAGCCAACGCGACCGCCGGGGCATCAGCGTCAGTATGCCCAGTGCGATATCGAGCGCTGCGGCGCCATACAGAAACAGGGGCATCAGGTTCTCGGGCGTGCCGGTTCGCGCCAGAAGCGCGTAGCTCGACTCGACCGGATATATGCCTAAAGACACTATGCCGGTTACCAGCCAGACCATGCCGATGCTGACGCGCAATATCGGCAGGAGCCACCGCATTTTTGCCTGCATCCCAGCCGCGCGCGCGTAGGCATGGGGCACGAATTGATGTACTCCTCGCGGCGCACGGCCCAGCAACGCACGGATGGCGTCGGGTGGTGCCGTGTTGCCTCGTTCCAGCATGGCCAGTGTGTCGCTGTCCAGGAAGGCTCCCGGCAGCCGGCTTCCTGCGCGGGCGATGAAACGCATGAGCGGCATGGGGACGGGCAGAAATCGGGGAGGGCGCGCAATTCCCATGCCTTTGCGCAAGCTGCCGTAGAAATCCCGCAGCGTGATCGCCGTCGGGCCTACCATGGCAATGGCGCCCGAATCACCCTGCGGGGATTCGACCAGTGCTTGAATGGCCGCCAGCAGATCGTCGATGTGCACAGGCTGGACCATTTGCCGCCCGCCACCCGGCAGCAGAGTGACAGGAAGGCTGGAGAACAATTCGAACAAGGCGGCGCTTGCGCCTCCGGGGCCGTATACCAGGGACGGCTGGACGATGCTGGCGCGCACTGGCAGCCTCAGCAAGAAGTCATCCGCCGCCTTCTTGCTCAAATGGTAGCCGCTGCGTGCATTGTCGTCGGCGCCCAGGGCGGATATCTGCACGATATGCTTTACGCCGGCCTCGGCTGCGGCCGCGAACAATGCGGTGGGTGCGGCTCTATGGATGACTTCGAAGGTTTGCCCGGGTGTTTCACGCAGAATGCCGACCGCGTTAACCACGACGTCTACGCCGTCAAGTGCAGGCGTCCACGCGGCCGGCGACACGGCTTTGTTGAAGTCTATGCCGACATAAGAGACGCGCTCATGGGACGATGTGTTCGGTGGTGTACGGACCGCGCAAACCAGTGTGTGGCCGGCGTGCAAAAGGGTGGTGGCCAGATTACGTCCGATGAACCCGGAGGCACCCGTGAGCAATATTTTCATGTGGCCTCGTTATGCACGTTGAACACATCCCTGCTGGAAGGGTCCGTAAATTGCTATTCTAGGTTGTAGCGTTCCCGGAAAGGAGTCCAAGATGAAATCATTCGTAAGGCTTCTAAGGCGAGCCCTGGTGTCCGGTTCGTATGCGAGCCTGGCTTCCACTGCGGCCTTACTGCAGCGGGGCGTACGCGACAGCCGCAGCGCCATCGCGCCGGTGAATGCCGTTAGCCACTGGCTGTGGAAAGACAAGGCTCTGGTCCAGCATAAAGCAACGCTGCGCTATAGCCTTACCGGCTATGTAATCCATCATCTTGCTTCGATATTCTGGGCTGCGGCCTATGAAAGGCTGGCATTCCGGCGCGGAACTGCTCCGACCAAGCCGCAGGCACTTGCCTGTGCAGCGACTGTTGCAGGCGTTGCATGCATCGTGGATATGCAATGCACACCCGAGCGCCTTACTCCCGGCTTCGAGCACAAGCTGAGCAAAAAATCCCTTCTTGTCGTCTATGCCGCCTTTGGAATCGGCCTGGCACTGCATACCTTGCTGGATCGCAAAACCGATTAGGCGGAACGGCGCCGTGGCTCCCTGCCGATCACGTAAACGGCGGGACCGCAAATTGCTGAGTTGCGAACACACTCATTTTCAGACGGGAGCTTTGCATGAACCTACGTACAGCAATTATCAGCACCTTCGCTTATGGCTCGATGGCACTATGCGGCGGCTTGATGGCGCAAACCACGCAGAACGCACCGGCGGCGCCTGCAGCGCCAGCGCCCATGGAGCAAAATGCCGGAAGCCAGCTCGAGGGCAGCGACGAGGACTTTCTGGAATCTGCCGCACATTCGGGCCATACAGAAATCGAAGGCAGCAAGATGGCGCAAACCAAGGCCACCAATCCGGACGTAAAGGCCTTCGCCGACAAAATGGTCACAGATCACACCAAGGTGGGCCAGGAACTCGAAGCCTTGGCCAAGAGCAAGGGGTATACGCCTCCCACCGAGCCATCGCTGGTCCAGAAGACCAAGCTGAAGGCATTGAGCATAATGGATGACAGCTTCGACAAACGGTACGTCAATCAGATTGGCGTGGCTGCCCATGAGGACGCTGTAAAGCTGTTCCAGGAAGCCTCGGCCGAAGCCAAGGATCCCGAAGTAAAGGCTTTCGCGGCTGAAAAACTGCCGGCGCTGCAAGAGCATCTGGAAATGGCGAAGGCATTGAAACAGAAAGTGGATCCTGCCAAGTGAGGACGACGCATGACTGACGAAACTAACGGCAAGGCCGACAGGACGGCTCAGAAGCAGCGCGACATCCAGGATGAACAGGATCGCCGCGATGCCGCCAAAAAGCAGGAGAGTCAACAATCCGGCAAGGAAAGCGTGCCGCAAGCCGGCGCGCGCGATTATCCCGTTCCACCACTGCCGGCCCAACACCTGGAAAAGCCCGGACTTGAAAAAGATCTGCAGCTGCAGCCTCAGTTCCAGGCGCCGGCATACAAAGGCAGCGGCAAGCTCGACGGGCTTTCGGCCATCATTACCGGGGGCGATTCAGGTATTGGCCGTGCGGTGGCTGTGCTGTTTGCTCGTGAAGGGGCCGATGTCGCCATCGTTTATCTGAATGAACATGCCGATGCGGAAGAAACTTGCCGTCATGTAGAGTCCGAAGGGAAGCGCTGCATCCTCATACCGGGCGATGTGAAAGATTCCGGGTTTTGCCGCGATGCGGTCGAAAAGGCGGTCAGCGCATTCGGCAAGCTGGATATTCTCGTGAACAACGCCGCATTCCAGGAGCATGCGGATTCCTTGCTCGACATCACGGATGAACGCCTGGATGAGACCATGCGCACCAACATATATGGATACTTCCATATGGCTCGCGCAGTATTGCCCCATTTGAAGGAGGGTTCGTCCATTATCAATACGGGGTCGGTAACCGGGCTTCAAGGCCAGGGGCAATTGCTGGATTATTCCTCCACGAAAGGCGCAATCCATGCCTTTACCATGTCGCTGGCCTCGAATCTTGCAAAGCAGGGGATACGTGTCAACGCCGTGGCGCCGGGCCCGGTATGGACGCCGCTGAATCCGGCCGACAAGCCGGCCGACAAATTGCCGGAGTTTGGCGCCAAGACCGCACTGGGCCGGCCGGCGCAGCCCGAGGAATTGTCGCCGGCTTATGTGTTCCTGGCCGCGCCGTCGTGCTCCAGCTATATCACGGGGATCGTGCTGCCTATCACAGGCAGCCCCGGCTCTTGAGTCCCTTGCGGTCGCGTGGGACACGCGGCCGACGCTTGAGCACTGCCGCCGCGCCATCCCCGCTCATTGAATCGGCGGCGGATCCATGCCGCCTTCCGGCGTGACCCGCCATATGATGTTGCCGACATCGTCGGCCACCAACAGCGCCCCGGCCTGGTCCACGGCGACGCCCACTGGCCTTCCTTGCGCCTCTCCATGCTCATTCAGAAAACCGGTGAGTACGTCCTGGGGTGGTCCGGAGGGCTGCCCGTTGGAAAACGGGATGAAGACGACTTTATATCCACTATGGGGCCTGCGATTCCAGGATCCGTGCTGCCCGATGAACGCGCCGCCCCAATACCGTTCCGGGAGTAGCCGGCCCTCGTAGAAGGCTAGTCCCAACGAGGCGGTATGGTTGCCGAGCGCATAGTCCGGTTTGATGGCCCGGGCAACCAGCTTGGGTTCGGGAGGGCTTACGCGTGTGTCGACGTGGTTGCCGAAATAGCTGTAAGGCCATCCATAAAACCCGCCGTCCTTTACCGACGTGAGGTAGTCGGGCACCAGATCGCTGCCTATTTCATCGCGTTCGTTGACGACCGTCCATAGCGCGCCGGTTTGCGGTTCCCAGTCCATGCCGTTGGGATTTCTCAAGCCTGAAGCAAAGACGCGCGACACACCGTTAGCCGGATCAATTTCCAGGATAGCGGCGCGATGCTCTTCGTTTTCCATGCCGTTTTCAGCGACATTGCTGTTCGAACCGACTGTGACATACAGCCGCGAGCCATCCTGGCTGGCAATGACGTTCTTGGTCCAGTGGTGGTTGATAGGACCTGCAGGCAAATCGCTTACCTTGATGCCGGCGTCGCTGAGCTGGGTAGCGCCCGGTGTATAAGGGAAGCGCAGAAGCGCATCCGTATTGGCGATGTACAGATCTTCGCCGACCAGCACCATGCCGAACGGCGAGTTCAGTCCCTCCAGAAAAGGGCTTCGCACTTCCGCGATGCCATCGCCATCGGCGTCGCGCAGCAGTGTGATGCGATCTGCGCTCGGGGTTCGTGATCCTGCCCGCTTCATGACCAGGCCCATGATCCAGTCGCGTATGCCCTTGCTTGCTTTTGGTTTGGCCGGTGCGTCGCTTTCGGCCACCAGTACGTCGCCATTTGGCAGCACATAAATCCAGCGGGGATGCTGCAGGTCGCTGGCATAGCGTTGTACTGCAAGCCCTGGCGCAGGTGTCGGTACCGCGGTTGCCGACCAGCCTATCGCTTTTGCAATGTGGACAGTCGGAATACGCTGGACGCGCGGCTCCGGCAGTTTGGGGTCAGGCCCGAAAGTGGCGCTTTCCGGCAATTTTGCCATGTCGCTGCACGCGGCAAGGCCCAGAATGGACATAAGCAGCGAGGCGCGAAAAACAGGGCGGCGGCGCATTGGCGTCCTCAATGAAGTTGGGCCTTATATGGTCGCTGCGAGCAATTCTCGTGCCTGCCCGGGGAGGGGTCTTCGCTATGGTCTATGGCGTTTGACTGTGCAACAATGAGCTATCAATGTTTCAGCCAGTGTCCGCGTAAGGAGCGCTGGCCGCAAGCCGAAGAGCCATGGACAATGAAGAAAACACCGCGGTGACCAAACAGCAAAAGCCCTTTGCGCATGGCAATCTCCAGTTTCCCGTAGTAGGGCTTGGCGCGTCGGCCGGCGGAATCGAATCGCTGCTGCGGTTCTTTGGAAATATGCCGGTTGATTGCGGCATGGCATTCGTAGTGATACTGCATTTGTCGCCCAGGCACGAAAGCAATGTAGACCAGATCATTCAACGCGTCACGAGCATGCCTGTATTGCAGGTCAATACTCCTGTCCCCATTGAAAAAAATCACGTATATGTAATTTCGCCGGCGATACATCTGGAAATGGTCGGCGGCCATCTCGATGTCAGCGCGGCCCAACGGCCTCGCGAGCGCCAGGTGGCGATCGACCTGTTTTTCCGCACACTGGCCGACGCGCATCAGGCGCGAGCATTCGCCATCGTTCTATCCGGCACCGGTGCGGATGGCGCGCTGGGCATGGCCCGCATAAAGGAACAGGGCGGGCTTACTATCGCGCAGTCGCCCGACGATGCGGCATTTGATGGCATGCCGCGCAGCGCAATAGAACAGGGCGTAGTCGATTTCATATTGCCGGCCGTCGACATGCCGCAGAAGCTGCTCGGCCTATGGGGCAATGCGCAACGTATCGAGTTGCCATGCGAGGAGGTTGCGGGCGTTTCGCACCTGCCTCCCTCCCAAGCGAAGACCGAGGCGGCGGAAGCCGCCTTGGCCAAAGTGCTGAAGCTGCTCGCCCAGCGTACTGGTCACGATTTCCAGTACTACAAACGCGCGACGGTGCTGCGGCGGATAGAGCGCCGGATGCAGGTCCGGGCTGTCAGCGATATGCCCAGCTATGTCTCGCTGCTTAAGACGCATCACGACGAGACGACTGCGTTATTGGGCGACATGCTTATCGGTGTGACCAGTTTTTTCCGCGATCGCGTAGCGTTCGAAGCGTTGGAGCGCGACGTCGTACCGCATATCGTGAGGCAGGTCGAGGGCCATCACAAAGAAATACGCATCTGGGCGCCCGCCTGTTCCACGGGCGAAGAAGCTTATTCGCTGGCTGTCATGTTCACCGCAGAGGCGCAAGCGCAAAACGCGGCATCGAAAATCCAGCTATTCGCCACGGATGTCGACGCCCGCGCAATAGCTGTTGCGCGAAAAGGGCTTTATCCCGCCACCGTTGTCTCCGATGTGCCGCCCATGTATCTACGCCAGTATTTCGTCAACGAGGGGTCCCATTACGGCATTGCGAAGACCGTTCGTGATTGCATACTGTTCGCGCCGCATAATGTTCTTCGCGATCCGCCTTTTTCCCGCCTGCAGTTGATCACCTGTCGCAACTTGTTGATTTATCTGGACCGCCATGCTCAGCGCGAGGTTCTGAAAACCTTCCATTCCGCGCTGAGTCCGGGCGGTTACCTGTTCCTGGGATCCTCTGAGACGCCGGATGCCGCCGACGGCCTGTTTACGGTGGTGGACAAGAAGAATCGCATCTATCGCAGTACGCCGACTGTCGCATCGGCGAACACGGCGCTGTACGCGCGCAAGCGGGAACCGATAGCCATGCCGTCCGGGCCCATGGTGGCAGCGCGGCCCTTTCACGACAAACGCCATTCCTATTCCGGCGCGCATCAGCGCGCCCTGGATCAGTACGGGCCGCCTACCGTACTGATCGACCCGGCGTTCCAGATACTGCATCTGTCCCAGGCAGCGGGGCGGTTTCTTCGCCATGCGGGGGGAGATCCTTCGCACAATATTCTTGTGCTCATCAATCCCAAGCTGAGGGTGGAACTCCGCACTGCTGTGCTCCAAGCGCTCAAGACCAACCGCGCTATTCATGCACGCGTCGTGCTTATCCATCAGGACGGGAAAGACATCTGCGTAAAAGTGGGCGCACATCCCCTGCACGACGCTGAGTGGGACAAGCAATTGGTGCTGCTCACTTTCGACGAAACGAAGCCTTCAAAGGCTGCCGTCGCAAGCGCTTCTTCGGATGAGACACAGAATAAGGCATTGCAGATCCTCGAGCGCGAGGTGCAGGAGTTGAGCGAGCAACTGCAGCAAACTATCGAGCATTCCGAGACATCTACCGAAGAGCTGAAAGCTTCGAACGAAGAGCTTCAGGCCATTAATGAAGAGCTTCGATCGGCCACCGAGGAGCTTGAAACGAGCAAGGAAGAGCTGCAGTCGATGAATGAAGAGCTCATCACCGTAAACGATGAGCTGAAGACCAAGGTCGTCGAAACCGTCAAGATCAACGACGACTTGCAAAACCTCATTTCGTCCAGCGACATCGCGACCATTTTTGTTGACCGCAACATGCGGATCAAGTGGTTTACGCCCAAGTCGGCCACGCTGTTCAACCTGATCCTGGCGGATAGCGGCCGGTCCATCATGGATATCACGCATCGGCTGGATTACCCCCAGTTGATGGCTGACGCGGCTCAGGCATTCGATACCCTGCGTCTGGTGGAGCGGGAAGTCAGCGGCGCCGAAGGGCGCAGCTACCTGGCCCGGATACTCCCATATCGCACCGCCGAAGACCGCATAGACGGCGCCGTGTTGAACTTTGTCGATATTACGGAGCTGCGTCGCACGCAAGCGCGTTTGCGTGAAAGCACTGAGCGCATGCGACTGCTGGTCGAAAGTACCACCGAGTTCGCCTTTATCACGATGGATAAGACGGGCCGGGTGACCGACTGGAACCGCGGCGCCGAACTCATGTTTGACTACGAGGCATCGCAGGTACTGGGCAAATTCATCGATATCATTTTTACGCCTGAAGACCGCGCGGCGGGCATTCCACAGGAAGAGCTGCGCAAGGCCCGTCAGCAGGGACATGCTGCAGATGAGCGCTGGCATATTCGAAGAGACGGCTCGCGCTTTTATTGCAGCGGTGTGGTTCATCCCATGCTGGACGGCGAATTGGTCGGTTATGCCAAAATTGCACGCGACCTGACCAGCGAGCGCATACAGCAAGAAGAACAGCAGTCGCACCTTGAGGAAACACAGGCATCGAATGTGCTGAAAGATGAATTCATTGCCATCATGTCCCACGAATTGCGCCACCCACTGAACCTGATCCAGCTGAACGCCGACCTGCTTGCCCGCTCGCCCGGGGTGCTCGCCACGAAAAATGCCATGAAGGCAGTCGAATCGATCCGCCGTTCCGTAAGCAGCCAGGCCCAGATCATCGCCGACCTCTTGGACCTTTCCCGGGTTAAAACCGGCAAGCTCACCTTGAATTGCGGCCCGGTACAACTCAATGATCTTGTCGCGGCGGCAGTGGAAGCCGTGTGTCCGCAGGCGCGCGATAGCGGAATCAGGCTGGAAACCGAAGGAATCGAACACGGTGCTGCGCCTATGCTGATCGTGGAGGGCGATGCCACCCGCATAGAGCAGATTGTGTGGAATCTGCTGAGCAACGCATTGAAATTCACGCCAAGCGGAGGCACTGTAGCGGTCGCGCTCACTTGCGAGGACAACCATCATGCACGGCTCGATGTGAAAGATAGCGGTATTGGCATTGCAGCTGAATTCCTTGAAAGCATTTTTGATATGTTCAAGCAAGTGAGTCGGCAGCATGAAGATCAGGCTCGCAGTGGTCTGGGCATAGGTCTTGCTCTCGTAGATCAACTGGCCAGGGCGCATGGTGGCCGTGTCGCCGCGGCGTCCGAGGGTGAGGGCTTGGGATCGCACTTCAGCCTCTGGTTGCCTTTGACCAGCCACGCTGCCATCCAGGCAGTTGGGAGCTCCAGACTGCCTGCGCAAGATTGCCTGGAAGGCATGCGTGTCCTGCTTGTCGATGATTCGGTAGAGATACTGGATGTGCTCAGTACTTTATGCGAGATGCGCGGTGCGATCGTGACGACGGCGGCCGATGGCGCCATTGCCCTCGATCTCTTGCAGCGCAACGATATCGACGTGCTGGTGTCGGACCTGGGCATGCCCAATATGGATGGATACGCATTGCTAGCCAGACTGCGTAGAAGCAAGCGTAACGCGGATGTGCCGGCAATCGCATTGACGGGCTATGGGCAAA
>JAKFDW010000364.1:0-2422 GCA_036675955.1 Orrella sp.
AGGGCGAATGGAGAGACCAATATTCAGCGCTTCAACCAATGCACCCTCGGGAACGATTGCAATGCCGACTCCGCTGGCGACGAACTGCAACATGGTTGTGAATTGCGTGACGGTAATGTTGTGCGACAGATTTAACCCTGCGGTAATGGCGGTCGCATCGATCAGCCGCCGCGTGCGGGAGTCGGACGGCAGCGAAACCAGTTGCTCGCCCTGCAAGGCGCCCCAGGAAAGTTGCTTGCGTTTTTCCAATCTATGCCCCTTGGGCAAGACAACATGGAAATACTGTTTGCTGAGCGGCTTCTGTGCAAAGATCGGTGCAATATCGTCCAGATACGTCAGGCCGATGTCTGCGACACCAGACCTTACATTCTCGATCACATTTCCGTGCACACCCTCATAGATATGGAGGTCGACGCCCGGACGCTCCTCCTTATACCGCGCCACGATTGCGGGAAGTACGGTACAGGCGACTGACATCACTGACGAAATGACAACTTGGCCGCGTTGCTGGTCGGCACGGCCCTGGATCGCCGTCAGGTAAATTTGCATGTCATTGAGCACACGCTCGGCCAATGCGACAAACTCCTTGCCCGCGTCGGTGATTTCCACCCTGCGGGTGGTGCGATTGAATAGCGTCTGCCCGAGCAGGCGCTCGACACGTTGCACGGCACGTGTGAGTACCGGCTGCGACATGTTCAACGTAATTGCGGCCGCGTTGAAGCTTCCGTAATCGGCGACTGCCTTCACCGTGAGTAGCTCTTTGGCGCTGAGGTCAAGTTGATTAGGAGGAATCATTACGAAGCCAAGGAAGTGATGAACAGGGAATTAGCCCCAGACCAAAGGGCTATTTATGTCTTTCTGACAATTATATTAGTCAATAGATTCCGATTGGCAATAATGAACGGCGTCCTTATGATGGACTCATCTTTTTAGGGCAGGAGTACAAAATGATGGGCACAGCAACACAGGACAGACAGGACAGTTTGGTCGATGCTGACGTCGACTTGGTGGAGTACTACTACGAAAAGGGTTTTAGCGACGGTTTGCCCGTCGTTCCACCTACGCAGGAAAAAGTCGATGAAGTCGTGCAGGCGCTTGGCGGAGACCCCGAGCATGTAGAGTGCAAGGTAGCGCCCCGCTGGGGCGAATTGACCCGCGAAGTGCTGGCGATCAACATGGTCATGGCAGGCTGCAAGGCCTCCTACGCACCGGTCGTACGGGCTGCCATACTGGCGCTGACAGATGCTGCCTTCAACCTGAACGGTGTCCAGGCAACGACGCATGTCGCATCTCCGCTGATCGTCGTGAATGGACCAATTGCCCGCGAACTGGGCATGAACGGCGGGGCAAACGCATTTGGGTCGGGTAATCGCGCCAACGCGACGATAGGACGCGCGGTGCGCTTGATCATGTTGAATGTAGGCGGCGCGTGGCCGGGAGACCTGGACAAAAGCACATTGGGCCATCCCGGCAAATACACATACTGCGTAGCAGAGAACGAAGCGCAGAGCCCTTTTGCTCCCTATCACGTGGAGCACGGCTACAAACCCGCCGAATCCACGGTGTTTGCGATCGCCGCCGAGGCGCCCCACAGCGTCACCAATCACGTATCGAATGATCCGGAAGGGATCCTGGATACCATCTGCTCGGCCATGAGCACCATCGCCTCGAACTCAGCTGTACTGGGCGGCCATATGGCAGTCGTGCTGGGGCTCGAGCATGCGAAAACCATCGCGCAGCACGGCTGGAGCCGCGCCGACATCCGCAACTATATCTTCATGAACCATGGCAATCGCTTTATCGATCTGGCCTACGGTCATCGGTACGGAAAGGTATACAACCGCAACCTTCCCAAATGGTACAAGCGCGAAGACGACACGCGGATTCCCATCATTCATAGCCCCGACAACATCCATCTGTTTGTGATGGGCGGGGAAGCGGGCCGATTCTCAGCGGTCATTCCGGGATGGGGCCATATGAGCACACCCGTGCTCAGACCGATTGACCTTGACACCGTCGCCGCGGGCCCAGACTGCTCCACCGGCACGTGCGCACTTTGAACCATAAGGATATTGCCATGTTGATGAAAGCAGAAAACGGACAGGTTCGCGTCTTCGATCCTCGCGGTGTCATTCGTTCCGTAGCCGTGCCCACTGCCAGGCGGCGTGAACAGCTTGATGGCTTGAGGCTGGGTGTCCTAGACAATTCCAAGTGGAACGCCAACAAGATTTTGCGCGGCGCCATTGAGGCCTTGAGCAAAGAAATTGATTTCAAGGCTGTCAATTATTACGTCAAGCACAGTTTCTCCAAGGACGCCGCGCCTGAGCTGATTGAAAAAATCATCGAAGAGAACGACATCGTACTGACGGCAATCGGCGACTGTGGATCGTGCACGTCCGGGTGCCTGCGTGATGCCATTGCG
>JAKFDW010000365.1:0-5504 GCA_036675955.1 Orrella sp.
CACGCATATCCTCTGCGGCTTTCTCGGCACCGACACACCGCAAGCCTCCACGATTGCAATGCTGCCTGATCTTTTGACGCTGAGCCCGGCAGACTGGCCCGCGGCCGGATGGATAGAGAGCTCGTTCAGGCTCGCCGTACAGGAATCGGCCACAGGACGAGCCGATTCCGGCAGCATGCTGGCCAGACTGGCCGAACTTCTGTTCTTTGAGGCGGTGCGCCAGTACCTGATCTTGCAGCCTGGCGAGCGCAAGCCCATGGTCGCCGGCATGCACGATGCGCTGGTAGGCCGTGCGCTACGCTTGTTGCATCAGCAAATGTGCCGGCACTGGACCACCGAGGAGCTTGCCCGCGAAATTGGATTGTCCCGATCTTCTTTTGCAGAACGCTTCGTCCGGGCAGTGGGCGAGCCGCCGATGCGGTATCTGGCCCATCAACGGCTGGACCGGGCCTCGCTGCGCCTGCTGGAATCGTCCGATCCGATATGCCGGATTGCTTATGAGGTGGGATACGAGTCCGAGGCCGCTTTCAACCGCGCTTTCCGGCGGGAGTATGGGGCGCCACCGTCGACATGGCGTCGATGTGCAACGATGTCCCGCCCGGAAAACACTTCCTTGCCTGTCACGTCCGCATCATTTGCGGGGCCATTAGCGTGAATTCGCGCGATGGCAGACGCAGCGCGATGAAGGCGGCGATGAGCAAAAGTACGCCGGCGCTGCCGAACGCAACCCAGTGCGTGCCGAAGGTTTCATAGCCCCAGCCGCCCAGCCACGAACTGATCATGGCTCCGACTTGATGACCCAGGTACGAGCAGCCGTACAGTACGCCCACCAGGCGTACGCCATAGATATCGGCCAGGATGGCTGACGACATGGCTATGCTGCCGGCCCAGACGATGCCGCCTATGGAGGCGGCAATGTAGAGCTCCCAGTGCGTACCCACCACGAGCAGGGCAAAAAAGCCCAAGCCGCGCACGAAATAAATCGCCGACAGCATTTTCTTGCGCGGCACCTTGTCGGACATATTTCCGAGCACCAGTGTGCTGAAGATGGCGACCAGGCCGATAAGCCCTATACCCAATGAGCTGGTGGTCGGATCGAAGCCATGGTCCATCAGCATGGGCACACCGTGTGTGCCAAGCAGGTTCATGCTGAATCCACAGGCGAACAGGCCCAGGGTGATTTTCCAGAAAGGGGCGGTATGCATGGCCTGGCGCAGTGTCAGGCTTTCCGGAGCCGGGTGCGCGCCTGCCGGTCTGGAGGCAATGTATTCAGATGTCTGGTCGGCATGCGGCGGGGCGTTGTCGCGAATCACGAACAGGGCCAGGGGGACGGTGAAAAGGGTATAGATGGCGGCGAAGCCCAGAATAGTCGCCTGCCAACCCACCGCCTGGATAGAGCTCGTCAACAAAGGCGTCATCACGGCGATGCCTGCCATGGAGCCCGTGGAAAGAAAAAACAATGCCTTGCCGCGCCGGCGTACAAACCATCGCGTGAGCACCGGCGTCAGCGTGATGGGACTGGCCAAGGCCAGGCCTATCGACAGAAGCACGCCGAACGACAGCATGAAACTGACGGGATCGCGCGCGTTGACCGTCCAGATCGATGCGGCCACAACGATGGCGTTGCCCAGCAGCAGCACCGGGCGTGTCCCCATCCTGGCTACGAGATATCCGGCCACGGGCATGCCCAGGCCGTAGCACAGCATACCGATGGCGATGATGCTGGAGAGCAGGCTGCGACTGAAGCCTAGGTCGCGCACCATGGGCAGGAAAAAAGGCCCGATGCCCATGCGCATGCCTACTGTCAACAAGGTAAGCACGGCGGCGGCCGCGACAATGTTCCACCCAAAATACCAGTCGCCAAAACGGTTCGCTGCCAATGCTGTCTCCAATGTCGCTCTTGTCGGCCAGTGTATCCGCGTTTGCGGATTCCCGGGCCAGCTCTTCAATTCGCTGCGTTCTCCGGTGATTGTACTGTGGCACGCGGCGTGCTAGCAGCGTCTTTCCATGTTCTTTTGTTTTTAAAGTACTGGCAGCGTTAAACGCCAGCGCCCTCACTTCCTTTTGGAGATATATATGCGACATCATCTTCTTTACGCACTATCGGCAAGCATTTGTCTGTCGAGCTACGCGATGGCCGATACCACTGTTCAAATGCACGAAGTCAATGCGCAAGGAAACGCCAAGGCAGTCGGCACCGTCACGATTTCCGAATCTTCACACGGCCTGGTCTTTACGCCCGATATCAAGGGCCTGGATGGCGGGCTCCATGGGTTTCATGTCCATGAGAATCCAAGTTGCGATCCAAACGAGAAAGATGGCAAGCCTGTAGCCGCTGGCGCAGCCGGGGGACACTACGACCCCGAGAAGACCGGCAAGCACGGCTTTCCATGGGGGCAGGGCCATTTGGGCGATCTGCCGGCGCTCTATGTAGACGGCAATGGCAATGCCACCAATCCAGTCCTGGCACCCCGTATGGAGAAGTTGTCCGACGTTTCCGGCCGCGCGCTGATGGTGCACATGGGGGGCGACAATCATTCCGACCATCCCAAGCCCCTGGGTGGCGGAGGTTCAAGAATCGCCTGCGGCGTCATAGGCAAATAGGCGTGGGGCCAGGCGCGCAGTCTAAGGATTGCCGTTAGGCCATGGCCGCCACGCGCACCGGTATCGATTTGGCGGCCGGCGTCTTGCTCTTCTGGTCGTGCTGCCAAAGAGGTATAAGGGCATTGCACTCGGGATAATAGCCTGCGCAACAGCCCGGTGGGACGTTGTATTCGATCGCCTTGAAGCCGTCCATGGTCCGGTGCACGCCGTCGTCGGTCACCGTGGTAATCGAGACCATTGCTTCATTGGCGATACCGAGGCGGCTCATGTCCTGGCTGTTCATCATCAGCACCATACGCGATCCATAAATGCCGCGGAACCGGTCGCGATAGCCGTATACGGTGGTGTTGAACTGGTCGTTCGAGCGCAATGTCATAAGACGCAGTATGTTAACGTCGCGCCCGTCGTCAAAGCTCGCGCTGAGCGATGAGGGGATGAGGAAATTCGCTTTGCCGGTGTCGGTGTTCCACTTGCGTTCGCGTGCGGCCGAATAGCGGTGAAAGCCGCCAGGCGTGTCCATGCGCGCGTTGTAATCGCGGAAATCATCCGGATACGTGGCCTCTATGGCGTTGCGCACCAGGCCATAATCACCGACCCAATCGTCCCACGGAACATGGGGGTTGGGTTCAAGGGCGGCCTTGGCCAGTTCCGCCACAATCCTGGGTTCGGACAACAGATGTTCGCTGGCAGGGATGGCTTGTCCCCGCGACGCATGTATGCAGGACGTGGAGTCTTCCATGGTGACGACCTGCAGTCCGCTGGCCTGACTGTCGTGTTCGATGCGCCCAAGGCAGGGCAGCAGATAGGTCGCCTTCGCCGTGACCAGGTGTGTACGATTCAGTTTGGTCGCGACATGGACCGCCAGGTTCAACTTGCGCCACGCCGGCTCCATGATGCCGCGTTCGGGAATGGCCCGGACGAAATTGCCTCCCATCCCCACGAAAGCCTTTACGCTGCCATCGATGACGCCTTTGCATACATCGACGGTGGTCAGACCGTCTTCGCGAGGAGGTTCGAAACCATACAGGTCCGCCAGCCTATCCATCGGGACCAGCTTGGTTTTTTCAGAGATGCCCACGGTGCGCTGCCCCTGGACATTCGAGTGGCCCCGCACAGGACAGATTCCAGCCCCGGGCTTTCCTATATTCCCGCGCAGGAGCAGCAAATTGACCAGCATCTGTACACTGTCGGATCCGCCGCGGTGCTGCGTGAGGCCCATGCCGTAAATGGCTATAACCGCCTTTGCATTGCTGTACGTGCGGGCCGCCGTCTCTATCGCCGCACGCGACAGGCCGCTGGCTTCTTCGAGCTGCGGCCAAGTATAAGCACGTGCCACTTGCGCAAACCGCTCGAAGCCTTGCGTGTGTTCGCGGATAAACGCGGCGTCGAGCGTTCGTGGACGGCCTGCAGCGCCGGATTCATCATCCCATTCGATCAAGGCTTTGCACATTCCCATCATCGCCGCAATATCCCCGCCGGTGCGCACCTGGTAGTACTCGGTGGCGATCTGCGTTGGCGTGTTCGTGATCATCTGGCCAGGGCGCTGAGGATTGATGAACTCCTCCCAGCCCTTTTCCCTCAGGGGATTGAACACGATGATCGGTACGTCCCGTTCTCGAACCTCTTGAAGCTGATGCAGCATGCGGGGTGAGTTCGTGCCGACGTTCTGGCCGAAGGAAAGGATGCAGGTCGTTTGCTCGAAGTCATCGAGAATTACGGTTCCCACCGAGACACCAATGGATTCCGGAAGCGCTACCGAGGTCGTCTCGTGGCACATGTTCGAGCTGTCGGGCAGGTTGTTGCAGCCATACATACGCGCAAACAACTGGTACATGTAGGACGTTTCAAGCGATGCGCGGCCGGACGTATAAAAGACAACGGATTTCGGTTCAAAACCGCGCAACTGCTGCCCGATATCGGCGAAGGCCTCTCTCCAGCTTACTTCCACGTAATGGTCTGTTTTGGCGTCGTAGCGCATTGGATGCGTCAGGCGCCCCTGATTTTCCAGGTCATGGTCGGTCCAGGCAAGCAACTCCGTAACCGTATGTTCGGCGAAGAACGATGGAGCGGTGCGCTTTGATGTGAGTTCCCAAAACGTGGCTTTGGCGCCGTTCTCGCAAAACTCGCCGAGGTGCGGCTCGGCCGGCTTGGCCCAGGCGCAACTTACGCACATATAGCCGCCCGTCTTGTTGTGATATGTCATCAAGTCCTTGGCAGTGCCGACCGCGCCTTGGCGTAGCGAGTGTCGCGCCAGGGACTTGAGCGAACCCCAGCCGCCCGCAGGTTGTTCGTAAGGTTGATAACGAAGCTTTTTGTCCATGATTCCCCCCGTGCGTTCTTGACTACGGTGTCCAGCATGTGCGCAACATCTGAAACAATTGTAGAGAACAACAAAGACCGGGAGGTTAGGAGATGTATCGACAACGGTTGAACACTGTACTAATCGATCAGCGCGCCGTTGTCGTGAAACGGATAGGGACCATCGAACTGGCCGATAGGCGACAGGTGGGTTACCAGCCGCCGGCTCTTGGCGTCCCAGGCGTGGACCCGGAAGCTGGGCGGCTCGAGCATCCAGGTCGATGCCGCGGCGGCGTCGAGATCCAGCGTTATCTGGTGCGCGGGTGCCGGCGACGTCGAGGCGATGGTGCCGCCGAATCGCGCGTCTATGGCGCGATGCAGGTGGCCGCAGATGATGCGTTCAATGTTTTTGTATCTGGAAACCACTGCTTCAAGCGCATCGGCGCCTGCCAGCAGCCCGATGTCGTCCATGTGCCCGATGAGAGTGCGAAAAGGGGGATGATGCATGGCTATCATCACCGGGCGGTCCTGGCTTTCTTCCAGTATGGCGTCCAGCCAGTCGAGCCGCTCGGTGCAAAGGGAACCGCCGCTTTCTCCGGCGA
>JAKFDW010000366.1:0-26472 GCA_036675955.1 Orrella sp.
CCATTTTGTTGGCAAGACATTTGCAATCTGGGTATTGCTGTTCGCAATACTCGCCTTTTTCGCCCCCGCGCAATTCCGCTGGATCGGCCCTTACGTTGTACCGCTATTGGGCGTCATCATGTTCGGCATGGGACTCACGCTCTCCAAGGGCGACTTTGCCGAAGTCTTCAAGCGCCCAGGCACCGTCCTGATCGGCGTGCTGGGCCAGTTCATCATCATGCCGGGCCTGGCTTGGGTCCTCAGCACAGCCTTGCAGCTGCCGCCCGAAATCGCCGTCGGCGTCATTCTGGTCGGATGCTGCCCCGGGGGCACCGCTTCCAATGTCATGACCTTTCTGGCGCGCGGCGACGTAGCGCTGTCGGTGGCCATTACCTCCGTGACGACATTGCTGGCGCCCATCGTGACGCCAGCCCTGATCTACCTGCTGGCCAGCCAATGGCTGGAAGTCAGCGCCAGCGCGATGTTCTGGTCTATCGTACAAGTCGTGCTGCTGCCTATCGCACTGGGCGTCCTGGCCCAATCTTTGTTGCGCGAAAAAGTGAAAGCTTGCGTCGATGTGCTGCCGCTGGTGTCTGTCGTCGCCATCGTGGCCATCGTCGCCGCCGTCGTAGCCGGCAACCAGGAAAAGATCGCAACCAGCGGCCTGATGATCTTTGCCGTGGTCGTGCTCCACAACGGTTTGGGATTACTGCTGGGCTATTGGCTGGCGAAGCTGAGCGGCCTGAGCGTCGCCAAGCGCAAGACCATGTCTATCGAGGTCGGCATGCAGAACTCCGGCCTGGGCGTGGCGCTGGCCACTGCGCATTTCTCTCCCCTCGCCGCCGTGCCGAGCGCTATCTTCAGCGTATGGCACAATATTTCAGGACCGTTGGTGGCTACCCTGTTCCAGCGTTTCAAGAACGACGAGGCCGATGGCGAAACGACAACGCTGACCGAGGTATCCCTGGCCAAATAAACGTGGCGATATAACACAGCGTTTACCCCAAAAAAAAAGCCCGCCACACCATGGACTGACCCCATAAAGTGTGACGGGCTTTCCTCTATACGGCGCAACCTGGCCGGCGTTATGCCTTTTGTTGCGCTTCTGCTCCGCACATGGCCGATTTCGACGCTTCCGCTATTTCTTCATAGCTGAGATCGCGGATATGCGTTGCGATGGACCAATGGTGCCCAAACGGATCCTCGAGCACGCCATAGCGGTCGCCCCAGAACATATCGTCGGCAGGCATGATCACTTTTGCACCCGCCGCGACCGCGCGTTCGATTGCCGCATCGACTTGATCGACATAAAGATGCACCGATACCGGCGTGCCCTTGAGCGTAGTCGGCGCCATCGCCCCGCATTCGGGAAACTCATCCATCAGCATCACAACGGAGTCGCCGATCCGGACAGCGGCATGCATGAGCTTGCCGTCGGGTCCGGCCAGACGGCCCATTTCCGTTGCACCGAAGGCTTTTACATAGAAATCGACCGCATCGGCAGCGCCCGCGCACACGAGATGCGGTGTTACGGTGTTCATGCCGCGCGGAGTGGCCGTAAGCTTGACCGTTCCGTCCGGTTCCATGTCGAACAGCGCCTTATTCGTCTGGACGTCGAAAGGCGCCGATATATGCTCGTGACCGATCAACCATACGCCATCGATTTTCTTGTGGCAGGTGGTCATGCGCATCCACGACGATTTCTGCTGACCGTCGTCGTCCTGAGCGCCGCAACTGAGCAGGCAATGACTGAATGCCACGTTGCCGTCGACTGAAATGTCGAGTTCGCGAATCTGGAATGTCATGTGGTTGGTGCACATCTGCAGGCACGCTTCCCAGTGCTTGCCATAGGCTTCGGCGCCTTTGAACTGCAGTTGTATGATCGCGTCGAACGCGACCACGTCGCGCGCGTAATGGGACATGATTTTCTGTATATCGCCTGCCTCTACCGCTTTCAGCCAGCTTTCGACCCGCGCCTTGATTTCGGCCTGGACGCCGGTGCCTGTACTGCTTGCTGTATCCATAGTGTCTCTCCTTGGGAAGATGGTGATGCCTTCCGATCGGCAAGAAACTGTGCCGCCCATCGAAGGTCATCAGGCGTAACTTAACACTTTATAGTCCTAAAAAACAACTAGACGATTCCAAAAAATGATAAACTCTTACTTATGGCAATAAAACGGCGCTACAACGACGCGTGTGCGGCAGCCCATGCACTGGACCTCATAGGCGAGCGATGGGCATTGCTCATCGTGCGCGAACTCCTGCTGGGTCCCAAACGGTTTACCGATATACGGCGCGGCTTGTCCGGCATCAGTCCGAATGTGCTCGCACAGCGCTTGAACGAGCTTGAAGCGGCATCGGTAGTGCGGCGCCTTAAATTGCCGCCGCCGGCCAGCGTGTGGGCATACCGGCTCACACCCTGGGGCCAGCAACTCGAACCCATCCTTCTCCAGCTGGCGCAATGGGGCGTACGGTCGGCGTCCTTCCCCCGCCCTTCCGGACTGGGAACCGACGCGATGATTCTCTCGCTGCGCACCATGTTCATTCCTGCCAACGCAGGGACATTCGCGGCTACGCTAGAAATTCAACTGGAAGACGACGTGTTTTTTGCCAAGGTGGCGGATGCGCACATAGATCTCGGCCGGGGCGTGCCCGATCAAGCCGACGCCCGCATCCAGACCGATACCGACACGCTGCTCATGCTGGCCTACGGCAAGGCCGATCTGGACCAGGCAGTACAGGCAGGCACATTCAAAGTCGAAGGCGGCAAAGATGTCGTGCAATCGTTCCTGGCCTTGTTCAGCCTGCCGGCAGATGCATTCGGAAAAACTATCGCCGGGACGACAGTACTATCCCGCTGACAATCAACGCGAATGCGGCGCCATGGTAGGCCTGCGGCATTTCGCCCAGGAACGCCGAGGACATCAGCGCGGCAAACAAGGGCGTGAGATTATTGAAGAACCCCGCCGTGTTGGGTCCCGCGCGCTGCACGCCCAGCCCCCAGCAGCGAAAGGCGATAATGGCCGGACCGACGGCAACATAGGCCAGACCGGCTGCCAGGGGCCAGCCCCAATGGATGGCGCTATCGGTAAGCGCCCACTCGCCGGCGGCGAAAACGCCCGACCACGCCACGCCAAATGAAATCTGCGCCAGCAGGAAGGTCGCCCAGTTACGGCGTATTCCTTCGGGATCGCGGGACTGGCTGAGCGACCAGCTATAAAAAGACCACACCATGGTGGCCACTATCATGAAGACATCGCCGGCCACGAAACGCAATCCCAGCAATTGACGCCATTCGCCGTGGCTCAGTACAACCAGTACGCCGATGACGGACAGGACGGCGCCTATCACCTGCTTGCGCGCCACCTTGGCATCAAAGAACAGGAAACCTATCAGAAGCATCCACACCGGCATGCTGGCGCCGACCAGGGTCACGTTCATGGGCGTCGAGGTATGCAGTGCTATGTATTGCAAGGCGTTATAGAGGCCTATACCCAGCAGCCCGAGCACGGCATAGCGCCTGTAGTTCGTCCATAAGCCGGCGCCCTTGCGGAATATGGAATAGCCTATGGGCAGCAAGATCAGGAAGGCAATGGCCCAGCGCAGGAAGTTGAGCGTGATGGGCGGTATCAAATCGCTGATGAGCCGCCCCACAACAGCATTGCCAGCCCAAAGTAACGGAGGAACAACAAGCAATAAAGCGGTCGACGGGGTAAGTTTGTGATCCATGGGTCCGGTTCAGCACTGGCAAATAGATTGGTATCATACTTACCCCAGACACATAATGCTTGATTGCAGAACCCAGGCCGGAGCGCATTAATCCATGGCAGTTTTCGACATCAACCCCATCGTAAGTTCTCTGAATGCCATACGCCAGGACTGGCGTACCTCCCAGGGACGCTCGCGCGAGCCCGGCGGCCGCGAATTCCCATCGCCGCAGGCACTGACCAAGATACTGGACGATCTCAAAGGCGTGCTGTTTCCCATGCGGCTGGGCCCGCTGGACCTGCGCCAGGAAAGTGAAGACTTCTACATTGGCCACACACTGGACTCAACGCTGCACGCCCTGCTGCGCCAGGTTTGCCTCGAGCTCCAGTATCAGACGCGGCACCAGGGACTGGGTGAGTGCGAAATCGAAGCCAGGGCAACCACAGCCGTACAAGCCTTCGCAGCGGCCCTGCCCGAAATCCGCCGCCTGCTGGATACCGACGTTTTGGCGGCCTACCATGGCGACCCGGCCGCTCGCAGTGTGGACGAAGTCCTGCTGTGCTATCCCGGCGTGCTGGCCATGATCCATCACCGTATTGCTCATCAGTTCTATAACCAGGATCTTCCGCTGCTGGCCCGTATGTCCGCCGAGCTTGCGCACTCGCAAACAGGTATCGACATACACCCGGGCGCACGCATCGGCGCCAGCTTCTTCATCGACCACGGAACCGGTGTGGTCATCGGCGAGACCAGCATCATCGGTGAGCGGGTGCGCATCTACCAGGCGGTTACGCTGGGCGCCAAGCGCTTTCCTACCGATGGCAACGGCAAGCTGGAAAAAGGCCTGCCGCGTCACCCGATCGTGGAAGACGATGTCGTCATCTATGCCGGGGCTACCATCCTGGGCCGGGTAACGCTCGGCAAAGGATGCACCGTGGGCGGCAATGTATGGCTGATCGACGATGTCCCGCCGGAAGGACACGTTACGCAAGCCGACTCGCAGGGCATGCAAAGCTGCGACCCGGCCGTCCACGGCACTACTGAACGACACCATGAGTAAAGACTTTCCCGGCTACTCCGGGCCGACAGCCAGCGTCGAGGTGCCGCTTGAAATGCTGGCTGCGTGTCATCATCGTATCGAGCGTCAATGCTCTACCCTGGTTCGCCTGTCGGCGCACCTCCAGCACCATGGCAGCGATGCGCAGGCCAGTACTGCCGCCACGGCCATCATGCGCTATTTCGAAACAGCCGCGCTTCAACACCATGCCGACGAGGAACAGGACCTGTTCCCCGCCCTGGTCGAGTCCATGGCCGGATCCGATGCGGTCTGCATCCGCGAACTGATAGAAGGCCTGACAGCAGACCATCGTCGGCTCGAGGCTATGTGGAAAGGCTTAAAGCCGGTATTGCAGCAGATAGAAGCGGGCGAACCCGCCCTGCTCGATCAGGACCAGGTGGAGTCCTTTGCCGATTTATACGAAAGCCACATGAAGCGCGAAGACGACGAGTTGATTCCCATGGCCGGACGCCTGTTGAGCGACGATGCAATCACTCGTATTGGTCGCGCCATGCGCCAGCGTCGCGGAATACCGGATTAAGGCCTGTCGACAGGCCCTAATGGCAATCCGTAACGGTCTGGTCCAGATACACTTCGAATGCAATATCGCGTGCGGCTAATTTCACCAGCTTCTCTAGATAACGGCTGTCCGCCCAATCCCCGCTTACCTTCTTCAGCGCGTCGCGAGACTGCACATCGCCGGATGGAATGAGAAAGACCAGGGGCGCGACGTCCCTGACCGGCAAACGGGCGGAGAACTTCTTCCATTCAGGAAGCTTGATCAGTTCATTCAACATGGCGCTATCGTGTACCGCCGCGTCGCAGCCACCGATACGCAAAGCCAGCAAGGAATCGGCGGGCGCCCTGAACAACTTCTCCACAGCGCCGTACCTTGCGGCCATCTGGCCCACGTAGCGCCCGCCCTCTGACATGCAGACAGTGCGGCCCTGCAATTGGTCCCACGTCTTTATATCGGTGTCAGTGCGCATGATGGCCATGGCGCCCGATGAGTGGCCGGTCGAAATCGACACCGTGGTCGCGGCGGAAGCCTTTGATTCGACGGCGGGCACAAGCAGCAAGTTCGCTTTTCCCGCCTCCAGCATAGCCCCCGGCCGCGCCGGGTCGGCGGCAACGGTTTGTGCTTGCAAGGACAATCGTTTCGCCAGGTCGTCCACCAGGGCCGTGGCGACACCCTCTGGAGTGCGCACCTTGGCGCCCGCGACGAACGGCGGAGGCACATACTGCACACCGGCCACCAGCGTATCGCCGGAGGCCAGGCCCTGGCCGGCCTGCGCGGCCGCAGCTGCCATGCAGGCATACGACAACGTGGCAGCGCGTAACGCCCGGACGGCGGTCATATGGCGGCTCAAGGCAATGGCCCTCACTTTATACGTATTGGTAGCGCAACAGCTTGCGTTTCAGATTTTCAAGAATGACCTGGTCGATCAAGGTCGCCAGAATTGCAATGGTGAGAATATTGGCCATCACGCCTATCATGTCGGCCGTTTCGCCCGCATAGGCCAGTGAGCGGCCAAGCCCTTGCCCGAAGCCGATCAGCATCTCGGCCGAAATCAGGGCCCGCCAGGCGTTGCCAAATGCAAGCTGCGCACCGGTGATGAGTTCGGGCATGACTGCGGGCAGGTACACGCGCTTAAGCATTTCCCAGCGGCTGGCCCCCATGACCCGCGCGGCGGACACATGGACATTCTGCACGCTCTCGGTGGCGTTCATGACCGACAACGCGGCGGGGAAAAATGCCGCGAGCGCAATGACGACGATGATGGGCATATTGCCGAATCCCATCATGATCAGGAACAAGGGCACCCAAGCAATAGACGGAATGGACTGCAAGATGATAATGGCCGACTTCAGCACTTCGCGAAAGAAGAACAGCACGGCGCCTATCAGACCGAAGCCGATGCCGAACAGCAAGGCAAAACCATAGCCGAAACCGAGGCGCGTCAGGCTGCCCGCCAGCACGCTGCGAAATTCGGCCGTTTGCACGTCTTCCCAGAGACGAACCATGACCGTCGGAACGCCCGGCATGAGAAAGTCGGGAAGTATCCAGGCAGCGACCTGCCAGAACAATAAAATAGCCGCGACTGCCACGACCATGGCAAGCTTTTTTCGGTAACCGGAGAGACGAATCTGGGTGCTCATAAATGCTTCAAAATCAAGATGGCCGGGCTATGCCGGCCATCTCCAAATAAGGGCGAATTGCCTGAGTTGGGGAATCAAAACGACGCGTTAACACGCCTGCTGCCGCAAGGCAGATAATTACCGGCGAAATACTACAGCTTGCGCGCGTTCTGCCATTCCAGGTCGACAATATTCTTGACGACGAATTCGGAACCGTCCTTGGTCTTCAAGGCGCCCGACTCCTGCATGATATTGGCGATTTCCTGCATGCGGTCCAGCTCCTTGGGCTTCAGCACAGGGCTGAAGGTCTGGCTCTTGATTGCATCGCTTATGACTTTTTCGCGGGGCACGTCGCCATGCTTGAGTGTCTTGAGCGTAGGCTCGGCAATAAAGTAATTGGCAATAAGCTTGGCTGCCTCGTCGGGCTTGTTCTCCATCAATTCAATCGCCTCGCGCTGGGCATCCAGGGATTTCCAGACGGCTTCTTTATTGCTCTTCAATACGTCGCCGGACGTAATGACGACCATGCAGGGAAAAGGCCACACTTCACCGATTTCGTAGATTTGTGTCACCGGGGCGATCAATTGGGCAATGCTGGCCTGCGGTTCGAACAGAAACGCGGCATCCACGCGGCCGCCGACCAGCGACTGGACAGCCACTTGCGGGCTTACACCCATGATGGTCAGGTCATCCGGCGCGAGGTTGGCGTTTTTCAAGACTACACCACGCAACACGGTATCGGCTGTGCTGCCTTCTTTCTGCGAAGCCAGGGTATGGCCCTTCAGACCGGCGACGTCCTTGATATTGGCATCGTCACGCACCAGGATGGCGTGGAAACCATGCTGGGCTCCGCCCACTACTTTCAGGTCAGCGCCCTTGGACGACCACGATGCGGCGTTGGTAAACCCCAGCACGCCCGTGTCCAGCTGGCCTCCCACGATAGCCTTGATCAAGTCGGTACCCGACTTGAACTCGACCAGTTCGACATCCAGGCCGTGCTTCTTGTAGAACCCGCCTTCGTACGCGGCGATGACCTGGGCGTCGTCCATGACGCGCAGATAGCCCACCTTGAACTTGTCGGCGGCAACAGCCTGACCGGCCATGACCAGGGCGGCCAATGCAGGGATCAATAAACGTGACAGCTTCATACTTCCATTTCCTCGATTGATTTGGCGACTTCATCCTGTTCGGCATGAATCCCCAGTAGACCTAAAATTTCTCTGCGCATGGCCGCGAATTCCGACAGGTCATGCGTCTTCTCGTGCTGCGCCAGACTGAATTCCTTCAGCACCGTTGCCGGGCGTGAACTGAAGACCAGGATGCGGTCTGCCAGGAACAGGGCTTCATCGACGTCGTGCGTGACCAGCAATACAGTCGGGCCGGTTTCACGTATCAGTTGGCGCAGCGCATCTTGCAGCGTCATGCGAGTAAGCGCGTCCAGCGCCCCGAAGGGCTCATCCAGCAGCAATGCCTTGGGATTCGATATGAATGCGCGCGCCAGCGCGGCCCGTTGGCGCATGCCGCCCGACACTTGGTGCGGGAAGTAGTCTTCAAAGCCCTTCAGGTTGACTTTCTCGAGCCATTCGCGGGCGCTCTTGCGCGACTGCAGCTTGTCGACTTTCTGAAACTCAAGCGCAAGCGACACATTCTGTTCCAGGGTCAACCACGGATAAAGCGCGTTTTCCTGAAACATCAGCGTGCGTTCGGGATGGGGCCCGAGAATTGGAGATCCATCAGCCAGTATGGCGCCCCCCGACGGCTTTTCCAGGCCGGCGGCAATATGCAAAAGTGTCGATTTTCCGCAGCCGGACGGTCCCACCAAAGCCACCAGCTCACCGTCCTGGATTTCACGGCTGAAGTTCTCTATGACCGAAAGGCCGGAAAACTGCTTTTCTATATTCTTGAAGGACAGCTTCATTAAGTCTCATCTTGCGATTGGGTTATATCGCACTTTACTTTTCCGACTAATGCCCCACAAGAACTTTTATCATCTTTGCTTATTCCATTTGGATATATAGAGGTCAGCGGCGAGGCGTAAAATCCAGCCCTGCCTTTTTACTGTCCGCATCGAGCGGGAACAATGCTGCAAATACTCTCTGTCACAGCGCCGATTTTCATACTGATCGGTATCGGTTTTATCGCCACCCGGGCCCAGCTTGTGACGCGCGAACAAATAAGAGGCATGGGCAGCTTTGTCATCACATTGGCGCTGCCGGCCCTCATTATCAAAGGCATGGCTGAAAGGCCATTCCATGAAATCGTCAACGTCGACTTCCTGCTTGCTTACACCGCGGGTTCACTGCTTGCCTTCGGCCTCGGGTTCTACATTTTCCGGAAGCGATTGATGCAGGATGTCGGCAGCAGCGCCATGGCGGGCCTGGGGGTGTCGGCATCCAATAGCGGATTCATCGGCTACCCGGTGGCCGCCATGGTCGTCGGACCGTCGGCTGCGCTGGGAGTGGCCATGGCCATCATGGTTGAAACGCTGGTAATGATACCGATGGCGCTGGCGCTGGCCGAAACCGGCCAGCATTCAGGCGCGCCACGCTTCGTAATCCTGCTGCGCACCGCCAGGCGTCTGACCAAAAGCCCGCTCATTATCGCTATTGCCGCCGGACTGGTGCTTTCCTTGCTGGAGGTACGGCTGCCGCTCATGGCCATGCAGGTCATCGATATGCTCGCCGGCGCATCCGCACCGGTGGCGCTGTTCGTCATCGGCGGCACGCTTTACGGTTTGAAGGCCCGCGGCTTGATGGCCGATATAACGCAAATAGCGGTCGGCAAGCTGGTGGTGCACCCGATTGCCGTCTTCCTGGCCTTCTTGCTGGTGCCCAGCATGGACCCCGGCTTGAAAACCGCGGGTTTACTGTTTGCCAGCGCGCCCATGCTCAGCATTTATCCAATATTCGGTCAACGCTACGGACTGGAAGAACGTTGCGCGGCCGCACTGCTGGTATCAACGGCTCTATCGTTCGGCACGATCAGCCTGTCGATAGGCTTGCTGACCTGAGCCGGCTGCATGCGCCGTCAGCCCTCTTACAACATCACCACATTCAAGTCCTTGCCCAGGACTTTGCGGGCCGCCGGAAGCAAATGATCGTGGTGGCTCAAGAAAATCACCTGTGTGCGCTGCGACAGGTCGGCGAGCGCCTGCAGGCCCGCTTCGGCCCGCTGATCGTCGTAATTGATGAACAGGTCGTCGGCGATGAAGGGCAGCGCCGGGGCCTGGTGAAGATGAAGCTCCAGTGCCGCCAGCCGCAGCGCCAGGTATAGCTGATCGCGTGTTCCGTCGCTCATCCCTCCAATGCCCACTTTCGCTCCGTCGCTGCGCAAGCCTTCCAGAATCATGGGTTCGCGATCGAAATCAACAGCCAGGCGCTGGAACGATCCGAGCGTCAGCCGGGAAAATATCGCGCCCGCCCTGGCCAGCATGGGCCCCTGCTTTTGCTCCCGGTAACGGTCTATGGACCATCTCAACAGCCGCGCCGCGGTATACACCTTGATATATCGCTCGGCCGCGTCGGCCATGCTTGCGAGCGCCTGCTGGCGTTGGGACTCGGCTTTGGCGGCGGCGTCCGTACCGGTAATGGCATCGAGCTTGCGTACCGCGTCGGCAAGTTCCACGGCGAGACGCGTCTGCTCGCGCGTACCAACGTCGATATCGGCGGCCAGGACATCCAGTTGCGCGGGCAATTGCGCCTGGTCTGCGCTTGCCACTTCCTCTTGTATCTGCACACGCGTGTAGCCGTCGCCGTTCGCCAATAGCTCGGCCAGCTCTCTGCTTATCCTGTCCCGCAAGGTTCTGTACCGGTCGGACTGAGCTATGGCGCGTCTGAGATCCTCTTTGTCAACGACGCCCGCACGCTGAAACAAGGGTCGCAAGCCTGCGCTGGCCGACTGGATGGATTCGTCGGCCTGTTGCAACTGCGCATGAACATGCTGCATTTCGCGGCGTACGCCAGTGGCCTGCTCCTGCGCCTGCCGTGCCGCATGAAGCCGCGCCATCAAGTCGCGGCTGGCCTGCGCCGCCTCGACGCCCGCCGACGTGGGTTCCAGCGCCTGCAGCAAGCGATCCGCCATGCCCTGGAAACCTTTTAGTTCATTGCGCATGACATCTATCTGCTCGACCCGGCGCTGGCGCAGCAACTTCAGTTTTTCCGCGACGGTTTCCATCGAGCCCAGCGCCGCCCGCACATCGGCCGCAGGGGTATCGACACCTAGACCGGCCGCGGCCAAGGCGCCAGTCCATTCCTCTTTCCATCGTTCCATATCGCTTGCCGCCGCCCGGCTTGCTTGCTGCAATGCCGCCAGCAGCGGTTGCGCTTCTGTCAACTGATCGGACAAGGCCGCGCGCCTGACGCTGGCCGCCTGGGCGGTATTGATGTATTCCTGGGCGCGCAAGCGGCAGACCACCATACTGTCGGTTTTCTCCAACAACAGACCCGCCGCGCGCAGCGCTTCCTGCAAACCGTGGAGGACGGCACCGTGCGCAGCCGCTACCGCTTCCTGCTCTTGCGTGGCCAGTGAAAGCTGTTGCACTGCCACCAACGCTTTATCTTTCTGCACCAGCCATTCAGGCATGGTGTCCAGCGGCATGCCGGGCACACCCAGGCTGTTGCACGTAGCCAGCCATGCATCCTCGAACTGCGCCACTCTGGCCTCGACCGCCCGGCACAGCTCTGCGGCATGGTCGCGCTTTTGCAGCTCCTGCTCGTAGTGATGCTTCCGGCTTTGAAGCTCGGCAGCCTCCTGGACATTGTCCAGCCGGGCATCGGCCAGGCCGTCAGCCCGGGCTATGGTCTCCTCGAATGCAATTGCGCCCGACTTCAGCGACACTTCGCCGTTGCGCAGGGACCGCCACGCGTCATCACGCTGTTCACGAGCGCGCCGGACATCGTCCGCCGTAACAGGATGGTGCAATTGTTGATACTGGCGCAAGGCCAGGTCGCGTTGCGCCACGGTCTCCGACAAGTCGGCGAGCTTGGCCTTTGCGGCTTTCAGGTCTGAGGACAAGTCCTGGCGTTGTGCGGTCAAGCGCGCCAGCGCCTGTAATGACGGCAACTGCAACGCAGTGAGCTGGGGCAGGTCTTGAAACCAGGCGCCCAACCCGGCCAGGGTCCTGTCCAGCTCGGCCTGTGCCTTGTTCACGGCCGCGGCGGCCTTGTCCATCGCCGCTTGCGGCTCACCGAAAGATACAGCGCGCTCCAGTGCAGCCCGCAATTCAACAGGAATATCGACCGCCGGCAACTGCTCCATCTTCGCCTTCCATGCGGCGATTTCCGATTCGCGGCTTTGCACGGCGCTATTTGCCGCCAACAAAGCCTGGCGCATGCCGTCATGATCGCGCAAAAGCTGCTCTATGCGCCGACGTGCGGCCAGCGGCGGCAAGCGGGCCTGTAAAGCAGTCAATTCGAGCGTTCCGGCGGCCAGCCATCCCAACTGCTCGGCCGCCTCGGTAGCGTCTTTCCATAATGAGGCACATTCGCCCTCGCAACGCTGGATATTCTGGTCGTGCATGGCATACCGGTGGCGCAATGTATCGAGCGCCTCGATTTCGCTGGCCAGCAAAAGCGCCGATTCGTCGATGCTGATATCGCCGAGCGCCGCCTCCAGCCTTGCGGCTTGCGCACTGTGAGTACTCTTTCTTTGCTCGGCCCTGGCCAGCTCGATCTCGGCCGATGCCAGCGTGTCGGCGGCATCGGCAGGAAGCTCGATCACCGGCCCCAGTTCGCGCAGCAGCTTCTCGTGTTCGTCCAGCACCGCCACCGCGGGGGCCAGGCGCCGTATCCGCTCGAGCCGTACCCGATTTCCCAGCAACTGCTGTTGCCGCTCCCGTTGCTGCGCCACGGCATGTTCCAGGTCCTGCACGTGCTTGTGCGCCTCGGTCCATTCGCGGGTCCGCACGGTTGCGTCCTTGAGCACAGCATTGGCCTGGTCAAGCTCCGCTTGAGCTATGTACCACAGGCGCTCCTTGGATTTCTTGGGCGACCACAGCAAGGACGCTTCCGCCTGCAATGCTTCGTATACCGATCCCAGGCTGGCCACCCCGGCCGCGGCCTGGAACAGCACTTGTCCCACGTCGTCCTGCGCCTTGAGCATATCGTTGCCGCCTCGCACCAGGCGCGGATGATCCAGACCGAACATTTTGTCGAAGAAATCGACCGTGGCGGTACCCAGATAGCTATCCAGCACTGCATCGGGCAGCGGCGTGCCGTCCGGCATGCGCAGCGTATTCTTGTTTCCTTTGACGCGCTGGAATTCCAGACTGCTGCCGGCATGATCGAGCGCTGCCTGCAGTCTGAGTTCGCTCTTGGGATGCAGGAAGTCCAGTGGCGTGCGCACCGGAAAACCGAAGAGCAGGTCGGAAAATGCCTGCCTGAGCGTGGATTTTCCGGCTTCGTTGGCACCGACGATCATGTGAAAGTCGTTGCGAGCCAGAGGGAATTCGATACTTCGGTCGGTAAACTTGCCGTAACGGGAAAGATCCAGGCGGTTCAATCGCATGCCGCTAGTCTCCCTTCGCCAGGTGGGCCACCAGCGACGGCCGGATTTCGCGCAGCAGCGCGGCGAGATCGCCCGTCTTGATATCGTCGAAATAAGGCACAGAGCTTCTCAATTCCAGCGGCGCCTTACTCAGCAAGACAAATAAATCGTTGCGCAAGGCATCCAGAAACTCCGGATCGTTCTCGGCGCCTGTCAACACATCCTGAAGATCAGCCAGGGCGTCGGCTCGCTGGCGTAGCGCCTGACCGTCGTCCATTGGAATCGTCTCGAGCCGCACTTTCTCCAGCCAGATCCGGTCGCTGCCCAGGGCGGCGATGGACGCCAGCACTTCCTGGCGCAACTGCGCCTCCATGCCAAAGAGTTCGCCATGCGCGGCCGTCCGCCCCCCCACGATTACGCGCACGGCCAGCGGTATATTGGCCGCCGACGCGTCCAGCAGATTTTCCAGCGCCCCGCCGATGGCCCGCGCCACTTCCTCGAAGGTCGAGCTGGGGGCCGCATCCACCTCAAGGCGATGCCAGCGCAGGACATCCACATAAACGCGTTGGACCTCCATTTCGCCAGCCGCATTGCATTCAGCCAGCACGGCGCCGCGGGGGCCCGTTTCACGGATATGCCGTCCCTGGAGATTGCCAGGGAAGACGATGACGGAATCGCCGCGCCACATCGCATACTCGTGCACGTGTCCCAATGCCCAGTAGTCATAACCTTTTGCATGCAGCTCCGCAAGACTGCACGGCGCGTAACTGGCATGCATGGCATTGCCCTCGAGGGCCGTATGCAACACCCCGATATTTATCAGGCCGGATACGGCGTCCGGATAAGTGGCGGCCAGGTTCTCAAGCGTCGCCGCATCCTTGAAGCTGCGCCCATGCAATACAACACCCAGGTGATCCAGACGGAAGCTGCTTGGCTTTCGGCTATCGAAGACCGAGACATTGCCCGGCAGCAGCAATTTGCGCGTCATTTCGCTCTCGGCGTCATGATTGCCGTGAAGCAGGTAGACGGGAATTCCCGCCTTGTCCAAACGGCCCATTTCCTTGACGAAATAAAGGCCGGTGTTGTAGTCCTTCCAGTTGCCGTCATACAGGTCGCCCGCTATCACCATGAAGTCGACCCGCTCGTCTATGGCCAGGGTGACCAGGTTGGTGAAAGCGTCGCGTGTTGCCGTGCGCAACATTTCGACCGGGGCGTCGGCGTAAGCGCTCAAGCCAGTCAGAGGACTGTCCAGATGAATATCCGCGGCATGGATGAATCGCACGTAAATTCCCTTCTACTGATTAATGAAACCGATAGGGAAAACAGTAGCATGCCGGCGCTCCGAATGTTTGCGTCTTGTCACAAACCCGCAATGATGCGCTGCAATAATCGCCACACCGCCAAGGGCCGGCCGTGCCACGAGCGCGTCCGGGCAAGCAAAAAATCAAGGTCTACGAAGGACGCAGCAAATGTCAAATTTTTTAACTCTGAAAAAAGGCTTCATTTTTTTTCTTGCCGTTCTGACGCTGCTGTCGCTGCTGGTTCTGACCGCCCTCTACAACCTGTCGCGCAGCACGGATAAACGGCAAGAGATCGAGGGGCTGCGCTACGCGGCAACCGAGCTCGCCACGGAATACAAAAACATTACCCGGGCGATGACGCGCGACGTCATGGCTTTCGTCGCCACCGAGCAGCCCGAGTTCCAGGAAAGCTATCTGAATCAAGCGGCGATCCTGAGCGGGCAGGCGCCCAATCAGCAAGGCATCCAGCAGGCCATGCTGGATCGCTTCAGGGCCGCGGACTTCACTCCCGCAGAGATGGCCAAGCTTGAGTCGGCATGGTCGCAAAATGCCGAACTGGCCAAGACACAGATAGAAGCGATCAGCACAGCGAGCGGCCAGTTCGATGATGGACAAGGCGGCGTGAAGGTGGCCCTGCCCAACGCGCTTATGGCCAAGGTGATGATCTTCGGGCAGCAATATACCGACGCGTCCAATGCCATTGTCCGAACGATAGATGAGTTCGACACCATGCAGTCCGAACGCTACGGGCACGAAGTCCGCGAGGCCGCTGTGGCAAACAAGATGGCCTACCGGGTGGCGGTTTCAAGTATCGCTGCGCTGCTGTTATGCAGCAGCCTGGCGTTATGGGCGCTATATAGACTGATCAAGCGTCCCCTGGATCAAGGCGTATGGCTGGCACGGGAACTTGCAACTGGAAACCTGAGCGCCAGAACCAGTATCAGTCGCCATGACGAATTGGGCGAGCTGCTCGAGGCGTTGAACGGAATTGGGAAAGGACTGAATCAGGCGGTGTCTGACGTGCGCGACCGCGCCACCCGGATCGCGGCCGCGTCGCACCATATATCCGAAGGCAACCAGAACTTGTCGCATCGCACCGATGAACAGGCAGCCAACCTGCAGCAGACGGCAGCGGCCATGGAGGAGCTGAACGCCACCGTGAAGCTGAATGCCGACCACGCGGAACATGCCCAAAAACTGGGTGCCCAGGCCGCAATGTGCGCAGCGCGCGGTAGCCAGACGATGCAAAACGCTGTGGATACCATGCAGCAGGCACACCTCGGCTCGCGCAAAATGGCGGACATTGTAAAGCTCATCAATACCATCGCCTTCCAGACGAATATTCTCGCACTCAACGCCGCGGTAGAAGCGGCACGGGCCGGTCCCCAGGGCAAGGGTTTCGCCGTGGTTGCCGCAGAGGTACGCAGCCTGGCGTTGCGGTCGGCCGACGCATCGAAAGAGATCGAAGAACTGATAGGACAATCGGCGGCTCAAATGGATGCAGGCGCATCCCTGGTGAACACGGCGGGCAGCGCCATGAGCGAGATTGTGGTCGCCGTCCGCAAAGTTCAAGGCATCATGGACGAAATCGCCGCGGCATCGCGCGAACAGGCCAACGGTCTTGCACAGATCACGCTGGCAGTTGGACACCTGGATACCATAACGCAGGACAATGTGCAGCAGGTGCAAACAGCAGCCCATGCCACCCTGGCGCAGCAAGAGCAGGCCGATGGCCTGGCTGTAACCGTTGCCCGGTTCATCCTTTCAGACAGCGGCCATGCAGCAATGAAGGAGCCCCATGGGAAGACGAGCACCGTGGCTGGCAGAGAGCGTCGCGACTTCGTGCCTGCTCCCGGACAATTGACCTATGAGGCGTAACAAAATTTTGACATAGCGAGTGGACACCGGTAGAGTAAAAGAACAGTCGGCCAGTTCGAGCGGCGATAATTACACGGAGACAGCCACATGAACAAAGCATCCAGGATACTCACCATCTTGGGCAGCAGTCTCGCCCTCTCGTTCTCGGCTTCTGCCCTTGGGCAGGACGCCATTGTCGTCAAATTCAGCCATGTCGTGGCCGACGCCACACCCAAGGGTCAAGGCGCCATCAAGTTCAAGGAACTGGCCGAAAAATACCTGCCCGGCAAAGTCCAGGTGCAGGTGTTTCCCAATTCGCAGCTGTTCGGCGATGCCAAAGAAATGGAAGCCGTGCTGCTGGGCGATGTGCAGTTCATCGCGCCATCGTTGTCCAAGTTCGACCGCTATACGAAAAAAGTCCAGCTGTTCGACCTTCCCTTCTTGTTCGACGACATGGCAGCCGTCGACCGCTTCCAGCAAAGCAACGACGGCAAAGCCTTGCTGAACTCCATGACCAATCGCGGCCTTAAAGGGCTGGCCTATTGGCATAACGGCCTGAAGCAGCTGTCCACCAACCAGGCCAAGCTTACCCGCCCCGAAGACGTAAAAGGTTTGAAATTCCGTATCCAGGCCTCCGACGTGCTGGAGGCGCAGTTCCGACAGTTGGACGCGAACCCGCAAAAGCTTGCCTTCAGCGAGGTTTATCAAGCGCTTCAAACCGGCGTGGTGGATGGTCAGGAAAACACGTGGTCGAACATCTATTCACAAAAATTCCACGAAGTTCAAAAAACCATTGCCAACACCAACCACGGCGTAATCGACTACATGGTCGTCACGAATGCCAAGTGGTGGGACGGCCTGCCGCCTGACGTGCGCAGCGGACTGGAAAAGGCGATGACAGAAGCCACGACCTATGCCAACAACCTTGCCGCCGAACTCAACGAGCGCGACCGCAAGCGCATTATCGAGGCCGGCAAAGCGAAGGTGCAAACGCTTACCAAGGAAGATGTCGCCGCGTGGCGCAAGGCCATGGAGCCCGTATGGAAGAAATTTGAAGCCGACATCGGCCCCGAATTGATCCAGTCGGCGCTCAAGTCCAATAAGTAGCCTTCCGCGTTTCGGCCGCGTTTGCGCGGCCTCCTTACGTCCGCCATACGGAGCATCTCATGAAGACAGTCTGGTACGAGCGGCTGGAAGAGAGCTTGATTGCGCTGCTTCTGGCCGCCATGACGCTTGTCACTTTCAGTCAAGTCATAGCGCGCTATGTGTTCAATTACAGCTTCGTGTGGGCGCTGGAACTTACCACCTTCCTCTTTGGCGGCTTGATATTCCTGGGGATATCGTATGGCGTGCGCGTCGGCGCGCACATCGGCGTTGACGCGCTGGTCAAGATCCTGCCGTCAAAAATTGCGCACCGGATCGGGCTGGCGGCCACCTTGCTTTGTCTTCTGTATAGCGCCATTGTCTTTGCCGGCGGCTGGATTTATGTCAACAAAATGTATGACATCGGCATATTGGCCCAGGACATCCCCATTCCGCAGTGGATACCGCGGCTGGTCATGCCCGTGGGTTTCGCCCTGCTGTTCCTGCGTTTTGCGCAGGTCTTCTACAACATGCTGCGCGGCAAGCACGCCGCCCTGCTTGGCGACGAGGTCGAAGACGCGCTCAAGTACCGTAGCAACGAAGACCTGCCCACGCCGGAGCAAAAATGACAACTGCCGCACTCTTCATCATGCTGTTCGTGTTCATGTTCATGGGCATGCCGGTAGCCGTGTCGCTGGGGCTCTCCTCCATACTGACCATACTTCTTTTCGGCCATGATTCGCTGGCCTCGCTGTCGCTCAAAATGTTCGAGACCTCCGAACATTTCACCCTGATGGCAATACCGTTTTTTGTGCTTGCCGGCGCGTTCATGACCACCGGCGGCGTAGCCAAACGCATGATACGTTTTGCCATTGCAGCGGTCGGTCATCTGCACGGAGGCCTGGCCATTGCTTCGGTCCTTGCCTGCTGCCTTTTTGCCGCCGTATCGGGCTCATCGCCAGCCACCGTCGTTGCCGTGGGTTCCATCGTCATCGCAGGCATGGTGCGGTCCGGCTATCCGCAATCCTTTGCCGCCGGTGTCATCTGCAACGCGGGCACGCTGGGCATACTTATTCCGCCATCCATCGTCATGGTGGTATACGGCGCCGCCACCGAAACCTCGGTAGGCAAGCTGTTCATGGCCGGCGTCGTGCCGGGTATTATGCTGGGCCTGCTGCTGATGATAGCCATCTATATCGTCGCCAGGGTGAAGAACCTGCCGCGCCAACCGCGGGCCTCGCTGAAAGAAGCCTTCACAGCCGCGCGGGATTCTTTTTGGGGCCTGATGCTGGTCATCATCATTCTTGGCGGCATCTACGGCGGCATCTTCACGCCTACCGAAGCGGCGGCCGTCTCCGCCGTTTATGCCTTCTTCGTCGCCGTCTTTATCTATCGCGACATTGGAATGCGGCAAGTGCCCGAAGTGCTTATGGATGCGTCCAAAGTCACCGTGATGCTGATGTTCATCATCGTGAACGCCCTGCTTTTTGCCCATGTACTGACCACTGAACGCATCCCCCAAGCCATTGCCGAGCAGATCATCGCCTGGGATATGGCCGCCTGGCAGTTCCTGATCGTGGTCAATATCCTGCTGCTGATAGCCGGCATGTTCATGGAACCGACCGGCATCATACTGATCCTTGCCCCCATCCTGTTCCCCATCGCCATGCAGCTGGGCATCGACCCGGTTCATCTAGGCATCATCATTGTGGTAAACCTCGAAATAGGCATGGTCACTCCGCCAATTGGACTCAACCTGTTCGTGACGGCCGGTATTACCAAGATGTCGATTGGCCAAGTCGTGCGCGCCGCATCGCCGTGGCTGCTCATCCTGCTCGGTTTCCTGGTTCTGGTCACCTACTTCCCCGCCATTTCCTTGTGGCTGCCCGAGCTGGAAATTTTCTAGATGGGTCCGGCTCGACCACCCTTGGCAATACAAGCCACGATTTACTTGTACTCATGTAAATACAAGTATATTATTCGCCTCATCAACAAGACTCTATATTCTTAACAGGAGGCTGGATATGAGCAAGCATGCTCTTCGTCGCAGTATGCTCGGGGCCGCGCTGGCGCTGGCGCTGCCATTTTCATGTATCGCGTACGCCGAAAAACCATTGGTTCTGGTTGTAGGCGCCACGCCGGGTGGCACGACAGATCGTGTAGCGCGCGGCATCGCCAAGGAGATGAGCGGTATCCTCAAGCAAACCGTCATCGTGGAAAACAAGCCGGGTGCCGGGGGCAATATCGCGGCCGATTACGTTTCGCGGGCAGCGAAAGACGGCAATACGCTGCTCGTCAGCTTCAGCAGCTTCTCGGTCAATGCCTCGCTCTACAAGAAGTTGCCGTTTGATCCCGAAAAAGACTTCACTCCCATCAGCATGCTGGCCGAAGTACCGAGTGTGCTGGTTGCCCGCAAGGACTTCCCCGCCAATACCGTGGCGGAATTGATCAAACTGGCAAAGGTCGAGCCGGCACGGTATAGCTTCGCCATCGGCGGAATCGGGTCCTCGCTGCATATGGCCACCGCCAGTTTCGAAATGGATGCGGGCATCGAAGGGCTGACGGTTCCCTACAAAGGTACCGCACCCGCACTCCAGGACGTGGCAAGCGGGCAAGTCGATCTGATGTTCGCCAGTGCCGTCAACGTGCTCCCATTGCTCAATTCGGGGCGCGTCAAGTTCCTGGGAGTGACCAGCCCCGGCGCCATGGAACAATTTCCCGGCGTTCCACCTATTTCAGCCACTCTGAACGGGTTCTCGTCCAAGGCATGGTTCGCCATGTTCGGTCCTGCCGGCATTCCGCCCGAGCGAGTCGAACAATTGAACAAGGCTGCGGTGCGAGGCGCCAAGCAGGAAGCATTCACCAGGCTTTTTACGCCTGAAGGCGGCACGGTGGTTACAAGCACGCCCCAGGAACTTGCGGATTTTGTCAGCCAAGACATAAAACGCTATGCAAAAGTCGTAGAATTCACGGGAGCCTCCGTAGACTGACACCATTGATGATAGCCAACCCCACACCTCGTTACTATAAAATCTACCGCCTGCTGAAGCAGACTCTCGAAAACCGTGAATTCGACAGTAACGAACCTCTGCCAGGGGAAAACGCCCTGGCGGAGAAGTATGGGGTGTCCCGGCTGACGATCCGTCGATCGCTCGATCTGTTGCAGCAGGAAGGCCTGATCGAGCGGCGCCAGGGGTCGGGCACCTACCCGACGGCAAGCAAAGTCAATGTTCAGGCCTTGCCTGTCGACATCAAGAAATTGCTTGCCCACCTGGACAAGCTCGGAAGCAACACCAGGGCGGTGTTGCTGGGATTCGAATACGAGAAGCCCTCTGCGGATGTCCGGAACCGGCTGGAACTGACAGCCAACACCAGAGTGCAAAAAGCAACGCGCGTACGCTACCACGACAAAGCCCCCTTTTCCTACCTCGTCACTTACGTACCCGAACACATCGGCAAGCGCTATACCGAGCAGGAATTGGCGGCCCAGCCTATACAGGGAATTTTCAGGAAACTGGGCATATGCATGGCTTCCGCCGAGCAATCCTTTACTGCGACCCTGGCCGACGCACACCATGCCGAGGCGCTCGATATCGACGTAGGCGCCCCTTTGCTGTGCATCAAGCGTGTTGTCAGGGACACCGCCAACACTCCCGTCGAATATTTAATCGCCTCCTATAACCCAAGCCGGTTCGAGTACCGGATGACTATGTCCGCCAAACAGTCGAATGGCGAAGACGTCTGGGTAATGGACGAAAGCCATTAGCCTGGCCATTAACGACCGGGGTTTTCATACTGGCGGCCCAATGCCATCAGAGCCGGCGTTTCGATCAACTCGTTAAGCTGATCGAAATCCAGCATGGCATCAGCCGATCCCGCTGTGGTGCCGTTATCATGCAGCAAGCCGTAGTAGCTTTGCAGGCAGTGGCCGACGGCACGAGCGGCTCCGCCTGGAAAAATCACCATCTTGAAGCCTATCTCGCCGAGTGCCATGGCGGACTTTACAGGCGTCATGCCGCCCTCGACCATGTTTGCAAGCAGCGGAGCGCGGCCCTTGAAGCGGGCACAGGCGTGCGCCATGTCGGCCGCAGTCCGCAGGGCTTCAATAAACAATACATCCGCCCCGCATTCAAGATATGCTTCGGCCCTGTCCAGGGCCGCGTCCAGGCCCTCGACGGCCAACGCATCCGTTCGCGCCAGTATCAGTGTCTCGTCGCTTCGTCTGGCATCCAGCGCTGCGTTGAGCTTGCCGCACATCTCTTCAACAGGCACTACCGACTTTCCCGCAAGGTGGCCACAACGCTTGGGAAACGTCTGGTCCTCTATCTGTATCATGGCCGCGCCGGCTTTTTCAAAGCCCTTCACCGTCCGGATCACGTTCAACGCATTGCCGAAGCCCGTGTCCGCATCGACAATAATGGGCAGCGCCACCCGATCGGTAATGCGTGACAGCGTCTGCTCGACTTCAGTGTAAGTGGTCAAGCCCACATCCGATCGGCCAAGCCGCGTATAGGCTATCGATGCGCCGGACAAATAAGCCGCGGCAAACCCGGCCTGCGCCGCAATCAATGCCGAGAAACTATCGTACACGCCGGGAGCAAGAAGACACGATGAATCTTGCAGCAAAGTCTTGATGGTCTTCATGTTCGTTTCGCCGAGTAAGTCTGTTCCAGTTGATTTTGCAAGCCGCCCACCGAAACCATGTCGATCAGGAATCGGGGAATCCTCTGACATGGCAGCAACATGTCGGTGTCGCCGCCGCCCCCGTGCCGGCCTGAACCAGGGCTTGCCTGCGCGGCGGCAGACGTCCCGATCACACGAATGACCGCATTCTCCGTATCGATTTCAACCAGACTGTCTGCGGGAATTTTCCCGGCATCGGGGCACACCACCGCGAGCAGCCCAAGATTGAAGGCATTGCGGAAATACAGCCCGCTGAAAGAGGGGGCAATCACTGCCTTCACGCCCAGTTCCACCAGCACCCCTACCGCTTGTTCGCGTGAAGACCCTATGCCGAAATTGGGCCCCGCCACCAGCACATCGCCTTCGCCAAGCGATTGCGCCAGACCCGGAAAGCTGTTCTCGAGACAATGCTGCGCCATATCCTTGAGCTCCAATTTCATGTAAGCCCCGGGAGCCAAAGCATCGGTGTCTATGTTCGAGCCTACGCGCCATACTCTGTGGCGTTGAAGTAAAGATTGCATCAGCAGTTCTCCGCCAGAATGATGCGCGGATCGGTAATGCGCCCCGTCAGAGCCGATGCCGCTACGGTATAAGGTGAGGCAAGGTATACATTCGTCTCGGCCGATCCCATCCGGCCTTTGAAATTGCGCGCAGTACTAGAAATAACGTTGAAATTGCCGGCCAAGGCATTCCCGTAACCCGAGCATGCGCCGCAAGAAGTAGCAAATACCTGGGCTCCCGCGGCGACGAGGATATCCATGATTCCCTCTGCCTCGGCATCGCGTTGATCTTGCCGCGAAGCCGGCGCCACCAGCAGCCTCACGGCCGGATCTATTCTTCGATTTCTCAACACACTGGCCGCCGCCCGCAAATCGTCGAGCTTGGCGCCTGTGCAGGCGCCGATATACGCGATCTGAACGGGCGTGCCCGCCATATCCTGAACAGGATGCGTGTTGCTGGGGCTGTGCGGTGCCGCGATGGTTGGGTGCAATGCCGACGCATCAAAATCGCGCGCTTGAAATTGCGCATCGGCGTCGGTGTGCCATCCATCGACGTCTATCGGTTCTTTTACGCCGGCCAGCCGCAGGTAATCCACAGTAGTTTGATCGGGTGCGATCAGCCCCGCCTGGGCCCCCAACTCGGCGCTCATATTCGACAAGGTCATGCGATCCTGCATGGACATTGCTTCGATGGTGCTGCCGGCAAATTCCACGGCGCTGTAATTGGCGCCATTGGTGCCATACAGGCCTATCATGTGCAGCATCATGTCTTTGGCCGTAACCCCCGGTTGGAGTTCGCCCGACCATCGCATGATGATGGACTCGGGCACACTGACCCAGATATTTCCAGTGACCACCGCGCCCAGCATATCGGTGCTTCCCACACCAAACATGTAAGAACCGAATGCGCCGCCGGTGGGAGAATGGGAATCGCCCCCAATACAGAACATGCCCGGCCGTATGTGCCCTTTCTGCGGCAACACGACGTGGCAGATGCCGATAGAGTCATAGACGTGGGGCAGTCGTTGATCCGCCGCCCAGTCCCGGGTGATCTTCAGTATTGCCCGCGAATCATCGTCCTCTTCCGGCACAAAATGATCCATCACAAGCACTACTTTGGACTTATCCCAAATGCTGGCTCCCAGCTTTTCGAGCATGGGCTTCAGGCGGCGCGGACCGCTGGAGTCATGAAACATGGCCAAGTCTATATTGCAGGTGACTATGTCGCCGACCTGAACCGCCGCCCTGTTGCATGCTCGGGCAATCAGCTTTTGGGCAAGAGTTTGCGATGGCATCGAATTCCTCGGGCGCAAAGAGATAGGGGAAGAGCATCCATTGTATAGATGTACTTAAGAGAGTACAACTTACATCAGATCCTGTAACGCCATCGAGGGAAGGCGTCGGCCTATTTGCCGCCCTTGCGCGGAGATGCGGCGACGCGGGGCGTCGCCGCCCCGGCATCTGCGGCGGCACGCGGGCGTCGGCTACCCGGCTTCCTGCCGTCCACCAGACTGGAAGTCAGGCGCTTGAAGGCAATACCCATGTGGTGCTGCATTGCCGACCGGGCCGCCTCGGGCTTCTTGCTTCGTAGCGCCTTCAGTATTTCCCGATGTTCGCGTATGGCGTCCTGCCACACGCTGTTCGTCTCGAAGTGGCTGTCGAGCTGGTCAAACAGCGGACCCATGCGAAAATCGAACATGCGCTTCACCACGTCGACCAGCACGCTGTTGCCGGTAGCCTCGGCGATGCGCACGTGAAACAGCCGGTCGGCCTCGACCGGCTTTATGCCTGCCCGCGCATCGGCTTCCATCATGTCGATGGCTTCTTCGATGGCATCGTACTGCGGTTTGCGTCCGGCCTTGGCGGCAATAGCGGCAACTTCGCCTTCCAGCAAAGTGCGAGCCTGTATCACTTCCAGCGGCCCCTCCTCGCCCGAAATATCCGGACGAGCCCTGGAGGGCGATGGCGGCTCGCAAATATAGATCCCCGATCCCATCCGCACCTCGATATAGCCCTGGACCTCAAGGGCTATGAGCGCTTCGCGCAACGATGGACGACTGACCCCCAGCTGCACCGCCAGGTCGCGCTCGGACGGGAGCCGCGAACCAACGGGGAATTCCCCAGCGATGATTAGCGTACGCAACTGATCGCTGATCTGCCGATAAAGGCGCTGAGGTTCGATAACCTTGATAGGCATGATGGGGATTCACCGCAATGATATTGCTATAAGGGCGTACATTTAACCATTGATCGCGGATGGAAAGGGTATGCCATAGCGCTCCGAGTATTCGACCAGCATGGGCGCTATGGTAGCGTGCAGCGCGACCCCGTCGCGCATCTGCACGGCACGGCTTGCCATACCCCGATCCCCCGGCAGGCGCACGGCCTCCACATCCGGTACAGGAGGATTGCTGCGGCAAGATTCGGCAATCCAGTCAGTTTGACGTGTGAAGGCTTCGGAGCCGGCGAACGCGGTCGGATCGTAAAGCGTCATGAATACCGTAGCGCCCCATCCCGCGGGCGGATCGGCGCGGCCATGTCCGGCCAAACCGCCGGTCAATGCCTCGACGATCAGCGCCAGCCCAAAACCTTTATGGCCGGATTCCTGGCCGCCCAGCGGCATGATGGTACCCGGTGGATCGGTATTCAGAACGGCCGGATCACGGCTGGGCACACCCTGGGCGTCCAGCATGCAATCGTGGCTGAACTGCTGGCCGGCCTTCTGCAAACGCGCGCTCATGCCGTTGGTTACGATGGATGAGGAAATATCGACAAGGAACGGTGTGCCGGAGGTGGGAATGCCTGCCGCAATGGGGTCGGGGGTGAACACGGCCCTTCTCCCCCCGAAGGGAGCGACGCTGGCGACGGCCGGATCGGAACTGGCCAGCAACAGCATCATCCCTTGCTCGGTGGCACGCAAAAGATAGGCGGCCAGGCAGGCAATATGATGGCTGCGACGTATTACCAGCGTTGCACTGCCGTATTGCCGGGCGCGCGGCACCAGTGTGTCCAGTCCCTGTCGCACCAGCCATGGTCCGGGCAGGCGGCGACCATCCCACAATAGCGAAGCTCCCCGGTCGGACACCACATCGGCCGAACCCGCGAGCGTCATGGCGCCGCTCTGTATCTCTTTTATATACGGCGCCAGCAAGGCCAGCCCATGCGTGTCATGGCCCAATAGATCGCCTTCCACCAAGGTTTCGGCCACAACCGTGGCGAGTGCCGCGTCCATGCCGGCGGCGCCAAGCAGGTCGGTGGCGTAACGAACCAGGGCAGGTGCTGAATATCGATGTGCAGTCATCAGTATGTCGCCCTTCCGCCGGAAATATCAAAGACAGCGCCCGTCGAAAACGAACATTCTTCCGAGCACAGCCAGGCCACGACAGAAGCGATCTCATCTGGCGTGCCGAATCGATTCATTGGAATCTTGGAAAGCATGAAATCAATATGCTGTTGCGTCATCTGCGCAAAAATACCGGTGCGTACCGCGGCCGGTGTAACGCAATTGACACTGATGCCCGCCTGGGCCAGTTCTTTTGCCAGGGATTTGGTGAGCGCTATAACGCCCGCCTTGGAGGCGCTATAGGCCGAGGCGTTCGGGTTGCCTTCTTTGCCGGCAATGGACGCTATATTGACGATGCGTCCATACCCTTTTTCCCGCATATGCGGCACCACGGCACGG
>JAKFDW010000367.1:0-7010 GCA_036675955.1 Orrella sp.
TGGACCTGTTTGGTCGCGTGCGCAGCCTGAAGGATGAGGCCTTGCAGCGCTACCTTGCCACGCAAGAGGCGCGCAATGCCGTGCAGCTGTCGCTCGTGGCGGAATTGGCCAATGCCTATCTCACGCTGGGTGCCGACCATGAACGCCTGCAGCTTGCCCGGCATACCCTGATCAATCAGAAAGAATCTTACGACTTGATCCGTCGCAGCCATGAGTTGGGCGTTGCCTCGATGCTGGACCTCCGGCAGGCGCAAACCGTGGTGGAATCGGCCAGGGTGGACGTGGCACGCTTTACCAGCCAGATCGCGCAGGACAAGAACGCATTGGTTCTGCTGGTGGGCGGGATTATTCCCGACGAATTGCTGCCTACGTCGCAACAGGACGACAAGGTGACCCTGGCGCGGTTGAATGCGGGTGTTCCTTCCCAAGTGCTGCAACAGCGCCCTGACGTCGTCGAGGCAGAGCGCCTGCTGCAGGCGGCCAATGCCAATATCGGCGCGGCACGGGCCGCGTTCTTTCCCAGAATCAGCCTGACCGCATCGGCGGGAACCACCAGCAGCGCGCTATCCGGCCTGTTCGATGGCGGTTCAGGGTTCTGGCGCTTCATGCCGCAGATCGATATCCCGATTTTCGAGGGTGGACGAAACCGAGCCAACCTGAGGGTGTCCGAGGTGGATCGCGACATTGCGCTTGCCGCGTACGAAAAATCGATACAGGCGGCATTCAGGGAAGTGGCCGACGGACTGGCTCAACGTGGTACTTTAGATGAACAGTTGAGTGCGCAAACGGCCCTGGTCGATGCGTCGGCCGACTACCATGTCTTGTCGAACGCGCGTTTTAACAGCGGCGTGGACAGCTATCTGAATGTGCTCGATGCGCAGCGCAGTCTTTACGCCGCACAGCAAGACCTGATAAGTTTGCGCCTGACTGCGAACAACAACCGCGTTACGCTTTACAAGGCGCTGGGAGGGGGCTGGAATCCGCTACCGAATGCGGCTGTTCCTTAGTATGCTGTTCCAGCGTATCGTGGGCAAAGGAAAAGAATGACGCACAAAGAAGCACACCGGGTTGTGATTGTCGGCGGCGGGGCCGGAGGGCTTGAGCTGGCGGCCAAACTCGGCCAACAGTTTGGCCCCGAGCATGTATTCCTGGTCGACAAGGCCGGCGACCACATCTGGAAACCTTCCTTGCATGAAGTCGCCGCCGGCACGCTCGATATACACCGCGAAGGGCTGTCGTATTTCATGCTGGCCAAAGACAAAGGCTTTACATTCATATTCGGCGAGCTTGCGCATATCGATCGCGAGGCCAGGCAGATACAGCTCGAACCGGTGTTTTCCGATCAGCAGATTGAAGTATTTCCGCCCCGCAAGCTGCCTTACGATACCCTGGTTCTCGCGGTCGGCAGCAAGTCGAACTTTTTCGGAACCCCCGGTGCGGCCGAGTTCGCGATAGCGCTCGATTCCACCGAAGAGGCCGAACGATTCCGGCTTCGCCTGCTGCACGAGCTGGTCACTGCAAATCAGAAAAAATCCGATCACGCCAGCTACGCCTTGAACATAGGGATAGTGGGCGGCGGAGCCACTGGAGTCGAGCTTGCGGCGGAGCTGCGCGAGGCCTGTGCAGACGCCGTGTTCTATGGACTCAACAGCCTCGATCCCCGGAAAGACATACAGATAACCCTGCTCGAGGGCTCCGATCGCATCCTTTCCGCACTTTCGCCCAAAATGTCCAGTGCGGCCCAGCAGCTACTGATCGATCGCGGCATTACGGTGAAAACTTCCGTGCGCGTAGCCAGGGTCGAGGCGGATGCCTTGTACGACGCCGATGGCGCCCGATACCCGGTCGACCTATGCGTATGGGCAGCAGGTATCGAGGCTCCCGGGTTCCTCAAGCACCTGGGCCTGGAGACCAATCGCATCAATCAGCTGGTCGTGGATGGCGGCTTGCGAAGCAGCGATCCTGCTATTTTCGCCATGGGCGATTGCGCCCAGGCGCCCTGGGACGGCCCAGGAAAATTCCTTCCGGCCAAGGCGCAGGTGGCTCACCAGCAGGCTGTCTTTTTGCTGCCTGTCATGGCCGAACGCATACGAGGCAAAGAGGTCCAGCCGCGCCAGTTCCGTTTCCGCGACTATGGCTCCCTGGTTTCCGTTGGCCATAGCCGAGGCGTGGGCAGCCTCATGGGCGTATTGACGGGAAAGAACTGGTTCGTGCAGGGGCTGTTGGCCAGGATCATGTACATGAGCTTGCACCTGATGCATCACCTGGCGATTCTTGGTTTTGTCCGCACGGCTTCGCTGGCCCTCGGACGGTTGCTCATGAAACGCGGGACACCGCGCGTCAAGCTGCACTGAGAAGGGAAGGCCATGACGTTTTACGCGCAGATGCCATCAGACCTGGGCACAATGCTGCTGTGCTCCAACGGTAGCCACCTCAGCGGCCTCTACTTTATCGATCAGAGTGACTGCCCGCTGCCTAACGCTGCGGCCTTGCCGCCATCCCGACGTGAAGGTCCTTCCGCAGGCCTGATGGAAGGGCTGCCCATTAAAAAATTCAAGGCGCATCGGGTCGCGCAAGGCGATCTGTTCGCGTCAGCACCGCCGGCTCCTGAAAAATCCGGTATCGCCGTGCCGGGATCGGGCGGCGTACGCCAGGGCGCCCCGGACGAAAGCTTGCAAGATCCCTTCCGGGTGCTGCAAGCCGACACACCCGACTGTGTCAAAGCACTATTCCAACAGGCACGGCATGAAATCGATGCCTATTTCCGTTGCGAACTTAAATCGTTCACCGTGCCGTTGCATGTCGAAGGCACCGAATTCCAAAAGAAAGTATGGCGCGCCTTGCTGGATATTCCATACGGAGAGTCGGCGTCATATGGCGACGTGGCGAGTTCAGCAGGCCTCGGGCCGCAACACGGCCGACCGGTAGGCACGGCAGTGGGGCGTAACCCCATATCCATCATTATCCCGTGCCATCGCGTCCTGGGCGGTGGCGGCACGCTTACCGGTTATACCGGCGGGCTGGCGCGCAAAGTCTCGCTGCTGCAACTGGAAGGCTTTACGCTGGGCTGAGCGGGCGGCCCTTTTCCAGCCGCTAGTTGCGGGTGTCGTGCTTCATGATGCGCTGTTTTTCGCGTTCCCAGTCTTTGTCGCGCGCGACATCGCGTTTATCGTGCAGCTTCTTGCCGCGGCCCAGGCCGAAATCCAACTTGATCCGGCCGTTTTTGTAGTGCAGGTTCAGCGGTATCAAGGTGAACCCGCGCTGCTCCACCTTGCCAATAAGCTTGCTGATTTCTTCAGCATGCAACAATAACTTGCGCGTGCGCGTCGAATTGGGGTGGATGTGGTTGGATGCAGTGGGCAATGGGCTTATATGCATCCCGATGATCCATAGTGCTCCGTCGCGCACGATGACGTAGCTTTCCTTGAGCTGTACATGGCCCGCGCGTATGGCTTTTACCTCCCAGCCTTCAAGCACGAGACCCGCCTCGTAGCGGTCTTCAATAAAGTAATCGTGCGTTGCTTTGCGGTTGTCGACAATGCTCATGAATCAATTTAGTTATAGGCTGTAAAATCAATACATTCTATCCATTAACTACTTTCAATGCATACAGTCCAGCGTTCCGTCCTCGTCCCGTACAGCCGCTCGCAAATGTTCGACCTCGTTGCCGATGTGGCGAAGTACCCGGAATTCATGCCATGGTGTGGCGGCGCCGTTGTGCACAGTGACACTGAAAAGGAAATGGAAGCCTCCATTACCATCAGCATCGCGGGCATCAAGCAAACATTCACGACGCGCAACGAGCACGAATATCCGCGCCTCATTACCTTTCACCTGGTAAATGGCCCGTTCTCCGCATTGACCGGCAACTGGGAATTCCAGGAACTGGATGAAAAAGCCTGCAAAGTGGTGTATGTAATGGAGTATGCGTTTTCCAGCCGTACGCTTGAAGCGGTGGTCGGTCCCATTTTCAACCGGATCGCCAGCAGCTTCATCGATTCGTTCACGCAGCGCGCGCAGGCGGTCTATGGCGAATGATGGCCGCCTCCAACAACCTCTTGGTCCAGGTCGTATATGCCCAAGCGCATTCAGTTTGGCAGATGACTATCCACCTGCCGCCTGGGGCGACGGTCGCGCAGGCGCTTGAAGCCAGCCGTTTTGCCAATAATTTTCCCAACTATCCTGGCGATGCGGTGGTGGTGGGCGTATATGGTCAATTGTGTTCGCCAGAACGCATCCTGGCCGATGGGGACCGCATTGAAATCTACCGGCCGCTTATTTTTGATCCCATGGAGTCGCGGCAACGACGGGCATTGCATCGCAAGGCCTTCATGATCAAATCACGGCACCGTCCCAAACGGCGCAAAGCAAAAATCGCGGCGGGTGTACCGGACCCTTGAAACCACAAATTGTCGTGCATATGACAAAAAAAAGCCCGGTTAGGCGCTATGGTGGGCAGCATAATAAAACAAGCGGGCGCGCAAGGTAAAACAGCCGCCCTTCAGGAGACATGCAATATGGAATTTCGGCTAAGCGACGAACAACAGGCGTTTGCCCAGGCGGCACGGGACTTTGCCCTCGGCGAGCTCGAACCCCACGCGGCGCGCTGGGATGCCGAGGGCATCTTTCCCCGCACAACGTTCGAAAGCGCGGGTGCAATGGGATTCTGCGGCATCTATGCGCCCGAATCGATAGGCGGACTGGGATTGCCCCGTCTGGATGCTTCGCTGGTGTTTGAAGAGATGGCTGCCTACGATCCGTCCACCACCGCGTTCCTGACCATCCACAATATGGCGACATGGATGATAGGGTCCTGGGCTACCGACGCGGTACGCGAGGCCTGGGGGCCTGCGCTGGCGGCGGGGCAGAAGCTCGGATCCTATTGTCTCACCGAGCCCGGAGCCGGATCCGACGCCGGCTCGCTGTCCACAAGGGCGGAGAAACGCGGCAGCTCATATGTACTTAACGGGGCCAAGGCGTTCATCTCAGGCGCCGGCGATACCGACGTGCTGGTCGTCATGGCCCGCACCGGCGCAGCAGGCGCAAAAGGCATTTCCGCTTTCGTGGTCCCGGCCGACACCCCGGGTGTCACATACGGCCGCAAAGAAGACAAAATGGGCTGGAACAGCCAGTCGACCCGACCGGTAGTCTTTGACAACGCCGAGGTCCCGGCCGAAAATTTGCTGGGCCAAGAAGGAGAAGGCTTCAAGTTCGCCATGAAAGGGCTGGACGGCGGGCGCATCAACATCGCGGCGTGCTCCGTGGGCGCGGCTCAAGGGGCTTACGAAGCAGCTCGGCGCTATATGGGCGAACGAAAGCAATTCGGGCGGCAGCTGGCCGATTTTCAGGCCCTGCAGTTCAAGCTCGCCGATATGCTCACCAGCATTGTCGCTTCCAGGCAGATGGTGCGCCTGGCCGCTGCGAAGCTGGACGAGGGCGACGCGCAGGCTTCTACCTACTGCGCCATGGCAAAGCGCCTGGCCACCGATCTGTGCTTCCAGGTCTGCCTGGACGCCCAACAGATTCACGGCGGCTATGGCTACCTGAAGGATTACCCCCTGGAGCGACTGGTACGCGACACCCGCGTTCACCAGATACTCGAGGGAACCAACGAAATCATGCGCGTAATCATTGCGCGCCAGCTACTCGAAAAAGGAGCCGACATCCGATGAATTCCCCCGTGCTGTTCCAGGTCCTCGATACGGCCGACAATATGAAGGTGGGCGTGGCTACCCTCAATAGCCCGCAAACATTGAACGGTCTGTCGCTGGAAATGTGCGAACTGCTGGAAAAGCAGCTCGGCAGCTGGCAGGAAGACGACTCGGTTGCAATGGTAATCCTGAGGGGAGCCGGAGAACGGGCTTTCTGCGCGGGCGGAGACTTGCACGGTCTCTATAAATCCATGCAGCAGAACTCGGGTGGGCAGGCCTGGGACAACGTGTACGCACGAAACTTTTTCGACACCGAATACCGCCTCGACTATCAGATTCACACCTATCCCAAGCCAGTACTGTGCTGGGGCAGCGGCATCGTCATGGGAGGCGGCGTGGGCCTGATGATGGGTGCGAGCCATCGGGTGGTAACGGAAACCACTCGCTTTGCCATGCCGGAAATAACCATAGGGTTATTTCCCGACGTTGGCGGCTCCTGGATGCTTGCGCGGCTTCCCGGCGGCACCGGCCTGTTCCTGGCGCTGACCGGTGCACAACTGGGCCACAGCGATTGCCGCTACCTGGGCCTGGCCGACTATACCCTAGCCGCTGGCCAGTGGGACGACCTTGTGCAGCAAATCCAGGCTGCAAGCTGGTCCGGTGCACGCAGCGAAAACGATGTCCGGCTGGGGCGCCTGCTGCGCCGTATGCAAGCCACGCCCGATCCAGCGCAAGGGCCGCTGGAAAAACATTACGGTCTCATCAGGCAGGCCTGCGATGGCGAGGACTTCGATGCGATCTGCTCCAGCATTGCTTCATGGATCGACAACGACGATCCATGGCTGAAGCGTGCGGCAAGCACATTCTTGACCGGATCGCCTGGATCGGCCCGCCTGTGTTTTGCATTGCTGGACCGCGTGCGGCTGCTCTCGCTGGCCGACGTATTCCGCGAAGAATATATCGTGTCCCTGCATTGCGGCGTCCAGGGTGATTTCCAGGAAGGTATCCGCGCGCTGCTCATCGACAAGGACAAGCAGCCAAAATGGAGCCCGGCCACGTTGGCGCAAGCCACTGATGCATGGGTCCAGCGCTTTTTCCAGGCGCCATGGCCCGACTCCGTGGACCACCCCCTGGCCGACCTGGGCACCCAGCTGACCGACCAGGCAGTCCTGCACCGCTGAACAGTACACAGACTATTATCAATCAAAAGAAACAGGAGACAGCAATGAGTCGTATCGCTTTTATCGGGCTGGGGCATATGGGCGGCCCGATGGCCTTGAATCTGGTCAAGGCGGGCCATGATCTGGTCGTATTCGACCTGGTGCCGACGGCTATCAAAACACTGGTCGACGCCGGTGC
>JAKFDW010000368.1:0-11010 GCA_036675955.1 Orrella sp.
GTCCAGACGGGAGCTTAATTACACCTTGGGCGGCTGGGTCTCCCGTTCGAAGTGTCGATGCTTGGCAAGCGCCTGGATAAACTTCTGGGTCGCTCCCTTCGCATCGCCGGAAGAAACGAGTAAACCCGGGTCCTGCTTGGCGTCCACATCGACACCCGACTGGCTCAGCAAGGTAGCGGCGTTGCCGAGCGCAAGTATTGTTTTGCAATGCCGGTATTGATCCTGGATGAACTCGCGCGCGCGTCCGTCGGCGACCAATGTGCCGATTGCTTCTGCGCCATCAGGTACTACCACACCATCGAAAAGAACGGCCGGCTGGTTCTCCAGCGACGCATCTGCATCAATTTGTTCGCCATCCGACGTGGCGATCGGACCGATGCGGGGCCCGATAAAGCGGACGATGGCACCCTCTGCCTGGAGTGTGTTGGCGATGGTCCATGCGGAGGCGCCATCGGTGCCGGGCGCAATCATGATGGCGACTTTGCGCGTGCGTATGCTGCCATCCCCGGGGCGGGCAGTCAGAGATAGCCGCGGTGACTGCTCTATTTCGGGCTCGGGCGACTGCTCCAGTGCCTTGGGCATGGCGTCAGGCAGCGGCATTCCAAGGCCTTCGGCCACTTTGCCGGCTAGATCTTCCGATGCATTGCGCAGCATCGACACAACGCGCTCGCGTACCGCGGCGACGGTGACCTTGCTCAGTTCGAAACGAAAGGCGTCGGCAATATGCTGTTGCTCGAAGGGCGCCTGGCTTTCATAAAACAGCCTGGCCTGGTTGTAGTGCTCGGCGAATTTTTCGGGCTTGCCGCGTACTTCGTCATGCTCCACCGGTTCGGGAAACGAAACGAAGCCGGCCGTGCCGGCCTGGAAAGGGCAGCCTCCGCCCAATGAATTGGGCTCGTAGGAGGCGCGTCCCCGGTGTATCGCCTGCCTGTGCATACCGTCGCGCTGATTGTTGTGTACAGGCTTAAGCGGTGCGTTGATGGGCAGTTCGTGGAAGTTCGGTCCGCCCAGCCGTGAAATCTGCGTGTCTACGTACGAGTGTATGCGGCCTGCCAATAGCGGATCGTTGGTGAAATCGATCCCTGGCACCACGTGTGCGGCACAGAAGGCAACCTGTTCTGTTTCCGCAAAGAAATTGTCTGGATTACGGTTGAGCACCATGCGTCCGACGGGCTGTACTGGCACAAGTTCCTCCGGAACAATTTTTGTCGCGTCCAGCACGTCGAAGCTGTATTTTTCCGCGTCTTCCTCAGTAAAGATTTGTACGCCCAGCTCCCATTCTGGGTAATCTCCTGCGTCGATGGCTTCCCAGAGATCGCGCCGGTTGTAGTCGGGATCGGCGCCGGAGATTTTCACGGCCTCGTCCCACACCAGCGAATGCGTGCCCAGCTTCGGATCCCAGTGAAATTTTACAAATACGGACTGGCCCGCTTCATTGACGAGGCGAAACGTATGCACCCCGAAGCCTTGCATCATGCGAAAGCTGCGTGGTATTGCCCGGTCAGACATCTGCCACATGAGCATGTGCGTCGATTCCGGCATGAGGGATACAAAATCCCAGTACGTATCGTGCGCAGACGCCGCCTGCGGCATGGCATGATGGGGCTCCGGTTTCACCGCATGCACCAGGTCGGGAAACTTCATCGCATCTTGTATGAAGAACACCGGCATATTGTTGCCGACCAGGTCCCAGTTGCCTTCGTCTGTATAAAACTTGACCGCAAAGCCCCGTACATCGCGGGCCGTATCTTTGGACCCCCGTTCACCGGCCACCGTCGAAAAGCGCGTAAACAGGGGGGTGATTTTTCCCTTTTCTGCAAAGATTGATGCGCGCGTGTACTGCGTAAGGGGTTCGTAGCATTCGAAATACCCATGGGCGCCGGAGCCGCGCGCATGCACGACGCGCTCCGGGATGCGTTCGTGGTCGAAATGCGTAATTTTTTCACGCAGAATAAAGTCTTTCAAAAGCGCAGGGCCGCGCAGTCCCGCCTTCAATGAATTCTGGTTGTCGGATACCGTTACACCCTGGTTGGTCGTGAGCATCTGTCCTGACGAGTCGGCGCGAACGCGGTTCAGCGAGCCGCCGGCGGCGTTCACCCCCGATTCGGCTGCGTCGCCATACTTGGCCGTGTGATTTTCCTCGGAAGGGGTGCTGGCCAGTGCGTCGCGGGTGGCCGACGGCGAAACAGCGCCCGGCACTGGAGACGTCGCATTCTCGCGGCCATGCTCCTTGGCTTTGGTCGGGTTGTAAGGCATGTCTTGCGCCATGCGCGCGGTATTGCCGGCTTTCTGCACCGCCGGATCAGGGTTGGCTGGATCCGGTGGCAGGGCCGGGCCGCTGTCCGTATTCTTGAAGGCACTGTCGGCGGATTTTTGGCCGGGGCTATTGTCTTTGCCTGTGGGGGGCGACTTGGGCATGCTTATCTCCTGTGGCTGATGTGGATGCTCGTGGCCGGTGCGACGTATTGCTTGACGGCCAGGAGACGAAATGTCGGGTCGGGACATACAGCAAGTCGTGGGCCCGAGAACGCAGTAGGCGGGCAGCGCAGTTGTGCTATGGTCTGCAGTGAAATAATGACAAGAAACCACACTCGATCGGAGACAAAACCATGAAATCACTCGCGCTACCGGCACTGAGCTTTTCCTTGCTTGCTTATTGCGCAAGCGCTTACGCCGGCGATCCCCAAAGGGATGAGTTCTTTTGGCTGGGCGAAATGAACAAGGCCTCACTGGTTATCAATACCGATGAAGGCTTGATAGAGAAAACGGCAGCGCCGATTTTTGCGGAAGGTATCGAAAAAGTCATCACCGCCGGCAACCAGGAAGGCGCCAAGAGGCCCTCTACGGTAATTACCTTTGAACCGCTGATGATAAAGGCCGCGGGCCCCGAGATTACGCTATTGCATGCGGGCCGCTCCAGCCAGGACATGCATGCCACTTACCGCGCGGCCATATTGCGCGATGATCTGCTCAAGCTTGCCCAGCAGCTGCACAAGACCAGCGCTACGTTGGTGGCCCTGTCCGAACGCCACAAAGACACCATTGTTCCCAACTACACGAATGGGGTGGCGGCGCAGCCCAACAGCTACGGCCATTATCTGCTCGGCCATGCGGCGGGCCTGCAGCGCGACGCCCAGCGCATACACGAAACGTACGCGCGCATCAATCGCTCGGCCATGGGCACAACCGTGCTGAACGGCACCAGTTGGCCGCTGAATCGTGAGCGCATGGCGAACTACCTTGGCTTTTCCGGCATCGTCGAAAACGCCTATGACGCGTCACAGATTTCTTCGATGGAACATCCCGTCGAGGTCGGGGCGGTGGTAACCAGTATCGCGTTGCACACAGGGCACTTCGTCGAGGACCTGATGACGCAGTATGCACAGCCTCGGCCATGGATCTTGCTGGAAGAGGGCGGCGAGAACACTTACGTATCCAGCGCCATGCCGCAAAAGCGCAATCCCGGGCTGCTCAACAATACCCGCAGCAGCGCCTCCACGGCCCTTACGCTGGCATTCGGTCCGGTGATCCAGGCGCACAACATCACGCCGGGCATGTCCGATCCCAAAAGCGCAAAGACCAATAGCGCGATGGTCCAGAGCGCCATAAAGGCGCTGTCGAACTGGGACCGTGTGCTCAAGGCGCTGGTGGTGAGCCCGGATCGGGCGCTGGAAGAACTCAATAGCGACTGGACCGCATCCCAGGAATTGGCTGACGCGTTGATGCGCAACCATGGGCTGCCTTTCCGGGTCGGGCATCATTTTGCGTCGGATGTCGTAGGCCATGCCAAAAAGAATAACATCAAGCCGCTTGAGTTTCCCTATGCCGAGGCGCAACGCATTTATGCCGAAACAGTGAAGGGCACAGACTATCCTCAAACGCTTCCAATGAGCGAAGCGCAATTCAAGGAAAACCTGGATCCGGTGATGATAGTCAAAAACCGCAAAACCAGCGGTGGCCCACAGCCAGCCGAAATGCAGCGCATGATTGCAGCGGCCAATGAGGATCTTGTCGCCCAACAAAATTGGATCAACGACCAGCGCAATAAAATCACCACAGCGCTAGGGCAACTCGATGTGGACTTCGACAAATTGCTGCAGGCGAAGTAATGCGCGTGCCTCAGCGTGGCGCATGCCGCTAGTCCACGTCCCGCGCTTTCATGATCTGCTCGACAGATACGAAGCCGTCCCGGGCGGCGCGAGGCAGCTTGGCGTCCGAGGCTTGTCGCTGTGCCTGCGCGTCCGCGTCCGGGGCGTCGACGATAATGCGCCCGACCATGCCGGCGTGTTCGTGCGGCACGCAAAAGTAATCGTATACGCCTGGCGTGTCGAAGGTGATCGAGAACGACTCGCCCGGCAACAGGTAGCCGGAGTCCCATGGTTGCCCTCCCTGCGGAATCCGCAAGGGCTTGCCGTGGCAGTCTGGATGATAGGCCGTCGATGTGTGCACATTGCCGGCCTCCCGATTGATCCAGCGTATGGTCTGGCCACGCTTTATAAGAAGGCCGCGCGGACGGAACCATACGTGGGCGCCATTTCCCGAGCCCATCAGGGTAACGTCGATGACCTCATTGGCCCCGGCTGGGCGTGGGCATGCCATGGCGAACAGCAGCAGGCCGCCACTGGCCTGCAGGAACCGGCGGCGGCCTTCGTCGGGCACGGCTTTCATTTGGCTACCCGTGCTTCCTGGTCGGCCGGCACATGCCACAGCACCACGTGAACGTGCGGCTCTTCCACCCCGGGGTGGCCGGCGTTATAGACCACATCGACATGGTCTACCTTTTCACCGGCAGCGTTCAGGTTGTCGAGCTTCATCTCTGGTTTCATCGAAGACAGCGGGATCATGTAGATGGTGCTCACCAGTTTTCCGTCGTGGTCATAGGCCAGGAACGGGCCGGCCGGAAGCGTGCTGGGGTCAACGTGGAGCTGGCCCATGCCCGGTAGGAAGTCGGGCAGTTTGACCAGGGAGCTCACCGGCTTGTAGGGCGCCGCGGGCGGCGCCTTGGCCATGGCGCCGGCAGCTGTGTCGTGCGCACTGGCACCCATGGGACTGAAGGCAAAAGCAGCCGATGCGGCTGCGCACAACAACATCTTGAACATGGTGATCTCCTGGAGGATGCCGACGAACATCGTCAGACTTCACCGCATTAGATGACGCCGTCGTCGCGCGCGTTCCCGCCGATCCGTGTCGCATTGCATTCCTTACTCTATTATTGTCCGCATGAACGAAAAAACATCTCATAGCCCATCTGCCGGCGACATCATCGAGCTGGACGCCGTGGCTCTGTCGCAAGCCATCCGCAATAAGCAGGTGTCCTGCGTAGAAACGCTGGATGCGTTTCTGGCACAAGTCGACCGGCTGAATCCCAGCGTCAATGCGCTCGTCGCCTTGCAGGATCCGAACGCTTTGCGTCGCCAGGCCCTTGAGCTTGACGCGCAACTCGCCCGCGGAGAATGGTTGGGGCCTTTGCACGGCCTTCCCCAGGCCCCCAAGGACATCATGCCGGTGGCGGGCATGGTGACCACCAAGGGCTCGCTGATCTTCAAGGATCAAGTATCGACTGCCGACGCGGTAGCGTTCGAGCGCATGCGACGCGGCGGCGCAATTTTCATCGGCCGAAGCAATACGCCGGAATTTGGCCTGGGCGGGCACACCTACAACAAGGTTTATGGCACCACGCGCAATGCCTTCGATCCCCATAAGTCGGCTGGCGGCAGCAGCGGCGGCGCCGCTGTGGCGGTGGCGCTGCGCATGCTGCCCGTAGCCGACGGTTCCGACATGATGGGTTCCTTGCGCACACCGGCCGCGTTCAACAACGTCTATGGGCTGCGCACCTCGCTGGGATGCGTGCCGCACGGTCCCGCCGACGACGTGTTCTTCCAGCAGTTCACTGTGGCGGGGCCCATGGCGCGCAACATTCCCGACCTGGCATTGTTGCTCTCGGTACAGGCCGGATTCGACCCGCGCCTTCCGATGTCCCGTCAATTGGACTCAAGCGTTTTTAGAGAGCCGATGGCGCGCAGCTTTCAGGGCACGCGCATAGGCTGGCTGGGAGATCTCGGCGGCCATCTTCCCATTGAGCCCGATCTCATGGCGTTGTCCGAAAAAGCACTGAAAGCCTTCGAGGACGTCGGTTGCCGGGTTGAACCGGTGCTGCCGGACTTTGATCTGGAGCGACTATGGCGTGCATGGATCGACCTGCGCAGCTTCAGTGTGGCGGGCAGCAACGAGAGCCTGTATGCCGACCCGGCCCGGCGCGTACTGCTAAAGCCCGAGGCCATCTGGGAAATCGAGCGCGGCCGGAAACTCAGCGGCTCCGATGTATATAGAGCCACACGCGACCGCAGCGCTTGGTACCAGACCTTGCGAGAATTGTTCGGGCGCTACGATTTTCTGGTGCTTCCGGCAAGCCAGGTGTTTCCTTTCGACGCCGCGCTTGACTGGCCCGCCACTATCGCTGGTCGCGAGATGGACACTTACCATCGGTGGATGGAGGCGATGCTGCCGGCAACGATGGCCGGTTTGCCGGCCCTGTGCGCTCCGGCCGGCTTTGGCGCAGACGGACTCCCGGCAGGGCTGCAAATCATTGGCCCGGCGCAGGCCGACCTGGCCGTGCTGCAGATCGGCCATGCCTACGATCGTGCCAGCGGGCATGCACGCGTAAGAAGTCCGCTGCTTTCGTAAGGCCGGCGGGTGCCTTGGTCTAGCTGTTGGACTAGAGGCATCGTGCCGCATGCTCCGACATCAACACCGACTGGCTATGGTGCGCGGCGATGCGCCGGTCCGCTCCATCCGCCAGCGGCGTTGCCGGGGCGGCTCCTGTGCGGCCTTTCCTTGATCAGGTCATCTTCCATCACTTGGCCGGCCCGGCGTACGACGCGCTCCAGCATGGATCCGAGCGCCCGTAGTTCGTCCGTATCCAGGTCCTGAAAGATCTCCTTATTCAACGACGCAACCACCGGCATGATCTGGCGATACAGATGCAAACCGTGAGGCGTGACCGATATATGCACTGTTCTTGCGTCGTCCGGGTCGCGACTGCGCATCAGCAGCCCTTTACTGCACAAGGTGCCAATGGCGCGCGACGTGCGGGGAGCATCAAGACCAACTGCCCGAGCCAATTGGGTCGATGTCAGCCTGTCGTGCTGGACCCCGACCGCCAGCAAACGCCATTCGCGGCGGGTGATATTAAAGCGCCCTTCGCACAAGCGCGTGAAGATGGGATTTCCGGCTGACCATGCACGGTAGAGCCTGAACATCATCATGTCGTCCAGCGGGGGAAGGTGTTCGGCCAAGTCCTGGTCGCGGTCCGACGGTTGCGGGAAGTCAGTCTTCTTCATATTCATGGGACGGGGCTTTCCCTGACAGTCGGATAATTGATTAGAACAAGTATTGATCTGCTTGGTAAGCTGCCTTCAATATTAAGATAAATTAAGTCTGAGGAGACGAGCCATGATCAAGAACGCTTTCCGGGCCGCCTTGTTGCCGTGCATGCTGTTTGCAGCCTGTACCGCCGGCGCTGTACAGGACAAGGCCCCTAAGCTGTCCACGCCGGTGACGATAGTCGTAGGCTATGCACCCGGCGGCGCGACCGATCGCGCCGCGCGCATCGTGGCCACCAGCCTGCAGGACAAGCTGGGCGTGTCGGTTGTGGTGGAAAATAAAACAGGTGCGGGCGGCCGTATCGCCGCGCAGCATGTCAAGAATGCCGGCCCGGATGAAAATATGCTGCTGCTCGGCAATCCTGCCGTGATGGTGGTGGCCCCGCTCGTATTCGAAAGCCTGGCCTACGATGCCGTGAAAGACTTCCAGCCCGTTTCCATGGTGACGGAATACGGTTTCGGTGTCGCCGTTTCGGCGGACAGCCAGATCAAGGACATGCAAGGGCTGGTGAGCTGGGCCAAGTCCAATCCGGATAAGTTCAATATTGGTGTTCCGGCAACTGGCAGCCTTCCGCATTTCTTTGGTTTGATGCTGTCCGAGCAAATCGGGGCCGAAGGGCAGATCATCGGCTATCGCGGTTCCGCACCGGTCATTACCGATCTGATCGGTGGCGCCATTCCGGTTGCCATCGACACGCTCGACGTCCTGACACGCCAACATGAGGGCAAGCGCATTCGTATCCTGGCCTCTTCAGGGCAAGAGCGCGAAGCGGCGCTGCCGGACGTGCCTACTTTCACACAGGCCGGCGTCGATCTGCAAGCGGCAGGCTGGAATACCTTTTTTGCTTCTTCCGCAATGCCCAAGGCCAAAGCGGGCATGTTGGGTGAAACGCTCAAATCGGTAACCGCCGATCCCGAAGTACGCAAGACACTGCTGCAGAATGACTTGATTCCGGTGTCCGCCAATGCGCAGGAAACCGGCAAGCTGGTGGATGCATTCCGCGCCCAGTGGGCTCCGGTGGTGAAGGAGTCGGGTTTCGTCGTCACCAAATAGCGAGATAGCGGACAATATTGATGAGACTAGCCAAAAACGTTCTTTTCATCATGGCGGACCAACTGCGAGCCGACCATCTGGGGTGCTATGGCCATCCCTTCATGCGCACGCCCAATATCGATGCGCTTGCCAAACGGGGCGTGCAGTTTGACCGCGCCTTTGTGAATTCCGGCGTGTGCGGACCTTCGCGCATGAGCTACTACACCGGTCGCTATCCTTCCACACATGGAGCAACCTGGAACCGGGTGCCTTTATCGGTGGGCGAAGTGACGATGGGAGAATATTTGCGTGAAAGTGGCCGCAAGCTTGTGCTTGCCGGCAAGACGCACGTCATGGTGGATCATGCCGGGCTGGAGCGCCTTGCGCTGGACGGCGGCAGCGAACTGGGGCGCCTGCTCAGCAGCGGCGGCTTCGAGGAAATAGATCGCTACGATGGCCATCATGAGCCGGGTGATGAAAGCGGCTATCCGGCTTACCTGCGTCGCCAGGGTTATGTGTCGAAGGACCCGTGGACAGACTTCGTCATCTCGGCACAGGGTCCCGATGGCAAGACCGTCAGCGGCTGGAATATGCGCAACGCAGGCTATCCGTCATTGGTGAAGGATGAGCACTCCGAAACCGCCTATATGACAGACCAGGCGCTAGGCTTCATGAAGCAGCAGGGCGATGAGCCGTGGGTCATGCACTTGAGCTACGTGAAGCCGCACTGGCCCTATATTGCGCCCGCCCCCTATCATGCGATGTACTCTCCTGACGAGTGCCTGCCGGTGGTACGCAGCGAGGACGAGCGGAGCAACGCCCATCCCGTGGTCGCGGCCTACCGGCAGCAAGAGGAAAGCGTCAGCTTCTCGATGGACGAGTGCATACGCACCGTGCGGCCGGCGTACCAGGGTTTGATCACTCAGCTGGATGACCACCTGGGCAGGCTGTTCGATTACATGCAGCAGGCTGGCCTCATGGACAATACCTTGATCGTCTTTACGGCCGACCACGGGGATCTCCTGGGCGATCACTGGTTGGGCGAGAAAGAGCTGTTCTACGACACCGTGCAGCGCGTACCGTTCATCGTGGTCGATCCTTCGCCGACGGCGGACGCGACCCGGGGCCGTGTCGAATCAAGAATGGTTGAGTCCGTGGATGTGCTGCCGACGATTCTCGATTGGTTGGGACTTCCCTTGCCTATGCATCGCCTGGAGGGGCGCAGTTTGCTGCCACTGCTGCATGGGCAGCCAGTGGCGTGGCGGGACTGCGTGTTCTCGGAACTGGACTACAGCTATCGGCTCTCGCGGCTGCTGGTCGGGAAGACGCCGCAGAATGCGCGCGGCTGGTCCGTCCGTACCGACCGGTGGCGTTATGTGTACTGGATGGATGAGCCGGAACAGTTGTACGACCTGCACGCGGATCCGGATCAGCTTCACGACTTGGGGGGCGATCCTGCCTACGCCCAGGTGCGGGCGGAGTGCCGCGAACGGCTGCTGGCGTGGTTCGCTGGCTTGAAACGGCGCACGACAGTAAGTCTGGATGAAGTCGAGCGGGGGACCAACGCCTACAAGAAGGCGGGCGTGTTCTTCGGCCAGTGGTGACTCGTCGGGTCAAGTTGTGCCTCGACGCAGCCGGCCCAACTGGGCTCTTTGGGCTAAAGCCTTGCTGTCGTTATGGTTATAGGTTATAAGTTCATAGCTTAAAACAATAAAAACTACTTATTCCTTTCCGCCAAAACAGGAGATCCATTATGCACAACACCACGGACATCACGCGTCGGCGCATGCTTATCACCGCGAGCGGCGCAGTAGCCTGGGCCGGCCTGGGCGGCGGCTTGGCACTGGCCGATTCCAACGAACCGGCAGCCAAGTCCTCGCCCGGTCCCGTATCCGATGCCAAGCCCTTGCCTCCCTACGCCAAGTGGAAAGATGCGGACAGCATGATAGTCCACAGCGCCAACACTATCGAGACGCGGCGCAACGCTTTCGGATCCAGCGGCATTACACCGCTGGACAGGCTCTACATACGGAACAATATTTCGCCGCCGTCCGAAGACATCATGAAGGAGCCGGATGCTTGGAAGGTCGAGGTCAGCGGCGTCAAGTCGCCGCGCAGCTTTACTGTGGCTGAGCTCAAGTCGCTGGGCTTGGCTTCGGTCGCCGTGGTGTTGCAGTGTTCCGGCAACGGCAGGGGCTTTTCGGAGCACAAGCCCAGCGGTACGCAATGGACAGTAGGCGCGGCGGGCTGCGTCATTTTTACTGGTGTTCCGGTCAAGGCGGTACTCGAGGCCACCGGCGGCATGGCCGACGGCATGGCTTATATGACCAGCACCGGCGGTGAAGAAATTCCACCTGGGCTTGATCCCAATACCATCATGGTCGAGCGCTCGGTGCCGGTTTCCGGCATCGAAGACGCGATTCTTGCATGGGAGGTCAATGGCGAGCCACTGCCATTGGCCCACGGTGGTCCGCTGCGCGTTATTGTGCCGGGCTATGCGGGCGTCAATAACGTGAAGTACGTCAAGCACGTCGCCTTCACCAAGGAGCAATCGCCCGCCAAGATCCAGCAAGGCAGCTATCGCTTCTCGCCCAT
>JAKFDW010000369.1:0-6252 GCA_036675955.1 Orrella sp.
ACCGAGCCCATGGACGTGCCGCCGTATTTGTGAACAATCAGGGACATCTTCTACTCTGCATTAAGGAGATACTGTCAGATAGACAAAGTTGATTAGTTTAACGTTTTTCAGCAACGCTGTTTTCTTCGGGACGAGGCGCCGGGCCGGCGGCCGCATCGAGCAGCACCCTGCCCTTGATGCAGCGTATCCACACGGAACCGTGCTTTACCTGCATCTGCCTGTCGTGCCCCATGGCGTGCAGCCCGCGCAATTGGCGCATGATATCTTGCAATCGCGCATCGGTAGGCATGCGCACGCCATGCCGCGTCAGCCAGTAGCGCAACACCAGCGCCTGGCGGGCGATCGTCAATCCGCGCCATGATGCCAGCGAAAAACTGGCGGCATCGTCGGCAGGCGACAAGCCGGCAAAGTCCTGGGCAGCCACCTCGTCCAGCACTTCCTGCATTTCGGCGCTTTGGCGAGCATGGCGCACAAGGATACCCTGCCAGCCGGGCCAGCGCTCGTTCAATGCCGGCACGAGCCGTTCGCGCACGGCTGCGCGCGTGTACTTGTCGTCGGCGTTGCTGGGATCGTCCACCGGCGCCCAGCCGCCGACTTTGAAGAACTGATGCGCTTGCTCGAGTATGACGGCCCGATCGACATCCAGCCAGGGACGCAGATAGGTCAGGCCCTGCCGTTCCATGGTGGGCGCCATGGCAGCCAGGCCGGCCGGCCCCGACCCGCGCAGCAGGCGAAGCACTACGGTTTCTGCCTGGTCGTTGCGATGATGCGCCAGCAATATGTGTGCGACGCCGGTCTGGGTCGCCATCGAACGCAAGGCCTCGTAACGGGCATCGCGGGCTGCCGACTCCATGCCCGCGCCGCCGGATATGTCTACGTTTACCATCAGGCTGTGGCACGGCACGCCCAGCCAGTGCGCCAGATCGTGGACGTGGGCCTGCCATTGCGCGGCAGCCTCTTGCAGTCCGTGGTGCACATGAAAAAAATGCAACGCCAGCTTGTTGCGACGGGCAAAAATGGCTGCATGGACGGCCAGCATTGCCGAATCGGCACCGCCGCTAAGCGCCACGGCAATACGATCGGGCGGCTGGGGCAAGGAAGCCAACGCATCGCCTATGGCTTGCAGCAGGCCAGCCGAACCGAAGCCCATCCAGAAGTCATCGGTGGGCATGGCGAGCGTCAGGCGGTTTCCTGGAATCGGCCGTAAGACATCAAGCGCTGCAGGCGGTGTTCGATCAGTTGATCGGGGGTCATGCCCGACAACTGGCGCAGTGAGTCGGACAACGCCCGGCTAAGCTGGCGGGCCATGACGACGGGATCGCGATGGGCGCCGCCTACCGGCTCGTTGACAACGCGATCGATCAAGCCCAGGTCTTTAAGCCGTGGCGCGGTGATGGCCAGGGCTTCGGCGGCAGTGGACGCCTTGTCGGCGCTGCGCCAGAGGATGGATGCGCAGCCTTCCGGGGAAATAACGGCATAAGTGGCGTATTGCAACATCATGACGACGTTGCCGATGGCGATGGCCAGGGCGCCGCCCGAACCGCCTTCACCGATGATGGTGGCGATGATAGGCACTTTGAGCTCGGCCATCGCGTACAGATTGTGGCCTATGGCCTCGGACTGGCCGCGCTCTTCGGCACCGATACCGGGATAAGCGCCGGGGGTATCGACGAAAGTGAAAATAGGCAGCCGGAATTTCTCGGCCACGCGCATCAGGCGCAGTGCCTTCCTGTAGCCTTCGGGGCGCGGCATACCGAAATTGCGCATGGCGCGCTCTTTGGTATCGCGTCCTTTCTGATGGCCGATCACCATGCAGGGCGTACCGTTGAAACGGGCCAGCCCGCCGATTATGGCCTGGTCGTCGGCATACATGCGATCGCCATGCAATTCGTGGAAGTCGGTGAAGATCTCGCGCACGTAGTCCATGGTGTAGGGCCGCTGCGGATGACGGGCCACCAGCGCCGTCTGCCATGGCGTGAGTTTGGAATAAATACTTTTGGCGAGCGTCTGGTTCTTTTGTTGCAACCGGCCGACTTCCTCCGATATATCGACGGCGGAATCGGTTTGAACAAAACGCAATTGCTCGATTTTGTTTTCGAGTTCGGCCAGAGGCTGTTCGAATTCCAGGAAAGTATTACGCATAAGAGCTTGGTATCCAGATTAGAGCATTCGCTTTTGTTAGTACTGTATGGCGGCCGGGTCGAGGCTGCGCCACAAGTACCAGGTAGCTACCGTGCGCCACGGCGCCCAAGCCTGGGCGACTTCCCGGGCTTCGAAACGTGAAACAGGTTCGCCACTAAAGTAGTGTAGCGAAATTGCCTTGAGCAGGCTGGAATCGTCCAAAGGAAGAATGTCCGGGCGCTGCAGGTTGAAGATAAGAAACATCTCGGCCGTCCAGCGCCCAATTCCCCTGATGGCGCACAGATCGGCGATGACAGCTTCATCGTCCATCGAGCCCCATGTAGCGGGTTTGACCTTTTTTTCGGCAAAATGCGTGGCAAGGTCGAGTATGTATACAGACTTTCGTTTGGACAAGCCGGCCAGGCCGCTATCGGTTTCAGCCACCTTGAGCACCGAGCGCGGCGTAGGCTGGCGCCCGCAAGCGTCGGTGAAACGCTGCCACATGGCATCGGCCGCGGCAACGGACAGCTGATGCCCAATGATGGCCCGGGCCAGCGTGACAAAAGGGGTGGCCGAAGGCGCCAGCCATTCGGACCTGTGCCGGGGTATCAACTTTTTCAGAATCCGGTCGCGTCCCATAAGGTGGGTGGACGCTTCATCCCAGAACTCAGGCTTGTCTTTGATGATTATCGTGCTTTCTGGCATGGCATTTCCTAGGCGCGACGCCATTGGGTCACGCCGCCAGCCTTGTCTTCAAGCTCAATCCCGCCGTCCTGAAGCTCGTTGCGCAAGCGGTCCGCCTCGGCAAAATCGCGCTCGCGCTTTGCCGCGGTCCTGGCTGCGATCAGCGCCTCGATTTGCTCGCTGGACAAGGCGCCGCCGCCCTGTTTGGCGCTGCCGCGCTGATAGCGGCTGGGAGATTGCAGGTATTGGGCCGGATCAGCCTGGAGAATGCCCAGCAAGCCCCCCAGCTTGCGCATCAGGCCCGACACCTCGCCCGAGTTGCTGCGATTTGCTTCGGACGACAGTTCAAACAGGGCGGCTATGGCGCCCGATGTATTGAAATCGTCATCCATGGCCGCGCGGAATGCCTGCGCACCGGGATGAGCCCAGTCGATATCCATGGCTGCGGGCGGCACGTTATGCAAGGTTTGATACAACCTGTCGAGCGCGTTCTGCGCATCCAGCAAGTTGTCGGGCGCATAGTTCTGGGGGCTGCGGTAGTGATTGCGGACAATGAAGAAACGCAGCATTTCGGCTTCGCGGAGATTGGACTGATAGCTGGCCTGATCTTCCGCCAGCGCAGCATCCGCCGCGATCGTGGCGCGTATTGTGCGGAAATTGCCCAAGGACTTGGACATTTTGTCGGCGTCGACCATGAGCGGACCGCAATGCATCCAGATAGAAGCCAGCGTGCCGCCGAAGGCGCCCTCGGTCTGGGCAATTTCGTTTTCGTGATGGGGGAATTTAAGATCAGGGCCGCCGCCATGTATGTCCAGCGGCAAGCCCAGCAAAGATTTACTCATGGCTGAACATTCTATATGCCAGCCCGGGCGGCCCATGCCATACGGCGATTCCCACTGGGATTCGGACGGTTCGTCGGCCTTGGCCGCCTTCCATAGCACGAAGTCCAGCGGATCGCGCTTGCCGGACGATACCGCGACCCGTTCGCCGGCCCGCAGGTCGTCGAGCGACTTGCCCGAGAGTTTGCCGTAGCCAGGGAAATCGCGTACTGCGTAATTGACGTCGCCGTCTTCCGACTGATAGGCCAGTCCCTTGTCTTCAAGTTGCTTGATGATGCCCAGCATGTCGCCAACATGGTCGGTGGCACGGGGTTCGAAGTCGGGCGCGGCCACACCCAGGGCGCGCTCGTCGGCGTGCATGGCATCGATATAGAACGACGTGACTTCGCTCATGCGGCGGCCGCTTTGCACGGCCCGGCGAATGATCTTGTCGTCGATGTCGGTAATGTTGCGAACATACTTGACCTTGTAACCGCTTTCGCGCAACCAGCGCTGTACAACGTCAAAACTGACCAGCATGCGTGCATGCCCCAGATGGCAGAAATCGTACACCGTCATACCGCAAACATACATGCGAACCTCGCCTGGCTCTACAGTTTTCAGTGGCTCTTTGCCCCGGGAAAGGGTGTTATAAATGTGCAGCATGTACGGTTTTGTCTATAAATAAATACGGTTGCGGGCCCGTTCAATGCAGATCAGCTTGCAGTAAACTGGGTGCTACGCGCAAAGCATGGCTAAAATGGCGGTCGATAAGTATAGCAAGCGTTGACGCTATACCACCCTCCCACCCTAACGTATAGGTGCATAACCTGTGTTTCGAATTTCTGGTTCTGTATTAGCGATCGCCCTGTTTACGGGCGGGCTGTCGGTACAAACAGCCGGTGCCCAGACGCCCGTGCCCGGCATCGAGCCACATGTCGATCTTAACGCCACGCTGAACCCGGGTCCAGACGCCCCCGCTTTCGATCCGGCATCGAGCGGCATCAGGGTGGAGATGGGGCGCCAGCCCGTAAGCGCCAATGATAAGCTTTTCAACGATGCGCCCCCGGAAGAAGGCGGCTGGAAAGGCCTGGCCCGGCTGCTCGAAGCCCTCACACCCAGTGTCGACACCGAGATTCCACTCACCTCCGCGGAAATCACCTCGCGCATCTCGTCCATGATAGACCAGGGCGACACGCAGGCGGCCCTTAATGTCATCGACAAGCGCCAGGCCCAGCTCGACGCCCAGGGCGGCCTGGGAACCGATGTTCAACTCATGTTTCTGCGCGCGCGCGCGCTGGCCGAACTCGGCCGCCAAGGCGAAGCCATCGACCTCTATCTGAAGATGACCACCCTGTATCCCGAGCTTCCCGAGCCGTGGAACAATCTGGCCGCCGAATATGTTAAACAGGGCAAGCTTGAAATGGCGCAAGATGCGCTGACCATGTCGTTGTCGGCCAATCCGAATTATGGAAATGCCCGGGCCAATATGGGCGAAGTGCAACTCATGCTTGCGCGCCAGTCGTTTCAGGGCGCCGCCCAGCTGGGTGTCGGCAGCGCAAGGGGCAAAGCCCAGGCTACGGCCGAACTCCTGAAAAAATAACCTTCAAGGGATTTACTCCGCACATGATGCTTTCTCTTTCGTTTCTTACTGGCATGTCGCGTCCGACGCTGCGTGCCGTCAGCCTTGCTTGCGCAACATCGCTCGCCCTGTGCATGGGTAGTATCGCGCAAGCAGCCTCTTCAACTTCCAATCAAGGTAAGCCCATGAGCACAACCACAACTCCACGCGTCAAGCTTCAAACCAACCACGGCGACCTGCTTATCGAACTGAACGCCGAAAAAGCGCCAAAAACGGTTGAAAGTTTTCTGACCTACGTCAACGAAGGCTTTTACGATGGCACGATTTTCCACCGCATCATCAACAACTTCATGGTCCAGGGCGGCGGTTTCGATGCCGACATGAAGCAAAAACAGACGCACGCGCCCGTGGAAAACGAAGCCAACAATGGCTTGAAGAACGACCGCTACACGTTGGCCATGGCACGCACCTCCGACCCACATTCGGCAACGGCTCAGTTTTTCATCAATGTGGCCGATAACGACTTCCTCAATTTCACTTCGCCCACGCCCAACGGCTGGGGCTATACCGTTTTCGGCAAGGTCATCGAAGGCACCGAGGTGGTCGACAAGCTCAAGGGCGTAAAGACCGGCAACAAGGGCTTCCACCAAGACGTCCCTATTGAAGACGTTATCATCGAGAAAGCGACGGTTGTTGAATAAAATACCGCTGGCGGGCACTGTATGGGTCGCCTCGGATATTCATCTGGGGCCCGACACACCCAACACAGCCCGCGCTTTCCATCTTTTTCTGGACAAGGCATGCGCCCAGGCGGATGCCTTGATTTTATGCGGCGACATCTTCGACGCATGGATAGGCGACGACTTTGCGCTGGCGGCTCCCCCTGAATGGCTGGCGCATACGCTGGACAAGCTGGTCGGCGTATCGGCATCACTGCCGCTGTGGCTGGGGCGCGGCAATCGCGACTTCCTGCTCGGCCATGCTCTTGCGCGGCGCGTGGGCGCGCAGTTGCTGCCCGACAAGGCCTGCCTCGTCACCGATTATGGC
>JAKFDW010000370.1:0-7483 GCA_036675955.1 Orrella sp.
GCTCCCGGATGCGGTTCAAGCCTGCCTGGACACATGCCTTGATCTGCACAGCCGGCGCCTGGAGGCGCGCGGCAATTTGTTCATACGTATAGCCATTATAGAAGGCCATCAACAGGGGACGCCGCTGTCCTTCGTCGAGGGCCGCAATGGTCTCGACAATGCTGGAGGATGGTTCATGGCTGCTGGCTGTCGCGGGCAGCTTGTCGGTCCAGCCCATATCGAGCGATTGAGCGGGACGCGACTGCCGTAGCCGATGAAGCGCCCTGTATCGCATGATGCTGTATATCCAGGCGCGGGCAGCGCCCAGTTGGGGGTCGTAACTGCCCGCATGTTTCCAGATCGATACGAAAGTGTCACGCATCAGGTCTTCAGCGATGGTGCGCTGGGCGAGCATTTTGAGGCACAAGGCCAGCATGCGGGGCGACTCGTGCTGGTACAAATCGTGAAGTGCATCTTGATCGCCTTGCGCGCATGCAAGAAGCGCCGCTTCGTAATCGAAGGGTGAAACAGCCATACAGTCTCCGTTTTTGTGCTGGGCAACGTTATTGTATTAGGAGTTTCAGCCGATACGAGCGGCGAGCGGGGAGAACGCCAGTAAAAATAAGTGTCGGATCAGGCCGGTTCTATACCGGCCTTTTTAATGATCGCTCCCCACTTCTCGGTTTCTTTCTTCTGGAAGTCTGCCAGTTCGGCCGGCGTCGAAGTCGCCGGCTTGGTGCCGGTCGAGGCATAGAACTGTGTTGCGGCGGCTCGTGTGCTTGCTCCGATAAGCAACTCGTTCAGCCGGGCCACGACGGCGTCCGGTGTCTTGGCAGGCACATATGCAGCGAACCAGTATCCCATTTCATAGCCGGGAACTCCTGCGGAAGCAATGGTGGGCACGTTCGGCGCCAACGGTGATGGTTCGACGGTTGTCACGCCCAGCGCGCGCAGTTTTTCCGCCTTGACCTGCGGCAGGCCGGTGGCCATATCCGCCATCATCATGTCGATCTGCCCGCCCAACAAGTCGGTAATCACCAGCGGGTTGCTCTTGTAGGGAACGTGCAATAGCTGTACGTCGGCCATTTGCTGGAACAGCTCTCCGGCCACCCGGCTGCTGGAGCTTCCGCTGCCGAAAGTGAGTTTGCCGGGACTTTGTTTGGCGATCTTTATAAAGTCGCCGACTGTCTTCGCGGGGGATGACGGGTTGACGACCATGATTTGTCCACCGGTTCCCAGGAGCGTGACTGGCGCGAAATCCTTCACGGGGTCGTAGCTCAGCTTTTTGTAGAGATGCGGATTGGCAGATTGCGAGGTGTTGGTGGTAATCAGCACGCGGTAGCCATCCGGTGTTGCACGGGCGACGTCGCTGGCTCCGATCATGGCGCTTGCGCCGGGCTTGTTTTCGATAACGACTGTCTGGCCGCTTTGTTCGGTAACGCCTTGACCGATGGCCCGTGCCAATTGATCGGTGGCGCTGCCGGCGCCAAATGGGACTACGAAGGTGATGGGGCGGCTGGGAAACGTGTCCTGGGCCTGCGCAGCCCAGGGCAAGCACAGGCTCATCGCCGTTGCCAGCACTGTGTTCCTGATTTTTGCGTGAAACATGGTGAGTCTCCTAAGATTTGAGTTGTTTTAGCCTTGTATGTCAGGCAGGGTATTGGCAAGCTCCGTGCTTACACGAATAGGGAAATCCAGCAAATAGAAGGACAAGGCTTTGCCGTGCGTATCAAGGTTCAGTGCATCGTTGACTCCGCCATCGAGCACGCCCTCCAGCACAAAGTTCATGGCGGCGATGGATCTGACCATATAACGCTTGACCGAAGCAGGGCGCCGAAACGCAAACCACTCCAGCACCGCCGCCTCGGTAAGTTGCTCTTCCAGTATTGCGACGTAGCCGGGCGACCAGGCGATGACGCTGATATTCGAGATATTTCCCTTGTCGCCCGTGCGGCTGTGCGCTAGACGGTATAAAGGGACTGTAGTGCAGGCGGACAGGTCGGTCATGGTTGCCTTACTCGACGAATTGCCAGCTTGCGGGAGCCACGTCGCGTGGCACAAAGCTGGACAGGCTGTTCAACCGCGGCCGCAATGATGTGCGTACACCGCCGCCACCGGCCGGTCCGCAGGTATAAAGCGCAGTGACTTCCCGCAGGACCTTTTCCGCGATCTCCTTTTGGGAATGTGCTCCGGCTATGCGCAAGCGCACGTCCCTGGAGCTTCCGGGCGGCCGCATACGCAAGTATTCGCCGCCGTCGTCGCCAAAAATACTGCTTGTTCCGATCAGATCCACGCGCAGCTTTATTTGCGCGCCGAGGCGTTTCTGCACCGTTTCCGCGGCAAGCCTCGCGCGCGCTTCCGCCTGTATACCCGCATAGGAAATTTCCGCCTCGGCCAGCCAGCCTCCGTGATAACAAATATTGACCTTGAGCGTATCCGGCCTTGCATGCCCGGTAACCCGTTCAACACGTACCACGTCCGCGGCGGTCGAGGCGACAGTCACGTTTCTGATGTCGGCCGTAACGTCGGGTGTGAGATAGGCCGCCGGGTCGTGCACTTCGTAAAGCAATTGTTCCTTGACGGTTTGTTCGTTAACCAAACCGCCCGTCAGCGCTGCCTTGCTAATTGAAAAATCACCTGAAGCCTCGATACTGGCGATGGGAAAACCTAGATTTTCCATGCCCGGAACGTCCTTGAGGCCGGGTATCGCGAAATAGCCGCCGGTGACCTGAGTACCGCACTCGAGCAGATGGCCTGCCATGGTGGCGCAGCCCAGCCGGTGCCAATCGTCGTGCCGCCAGCCGAAATGCGCGAGCGCCGGCCCAACCACCAGGGACGGGTCGGCGACGCGTCCGGCCACCACCACGTCCGCGCCTGCAAGCAGGGCTTCGGCGATTTCAGCCGCACCCTGATAGGCATTGATGCTTACGATGGCCAAATGGTCAAAATCTGGACCCATGCGCTCGCGCAGGAAATCCAGCTGAGCCCTGTCGTTCAACTGATCGCCTGCCAGGACGGCGACACGCGGCGCCCGCAGACCCTGTTCCTGCGCGAGGGCTTTAATACGCCGGCCGGCGGCCGGAGGATTTGCGGCGCCGAAATTACTGACGATCTTGATTTCATGCTGCAGGCAGAGGCCTAAGGCGGGTTCGAGCAAATCGACGAGCAAGGGTTCGTAGCCAAGTTCGGGATCGCGGTTTTTCGCGAGCTGGGACAATGCAAGCGTGCGTTCGGCCAAAGTCTCGAAAATGAGCGCCTGGCCACCGCTCTGGATAAGCGTGTTCACGACCGGCAGGACCCCGTCGGTACGGTCGCCGGAGAAACCGGTTGCGCATCCAATATTCAATGTGTCCGGCCCCATGCGCCCGCCCATGTGTGGAATGTGAATATCGACTATAGGGCCGCCGTATTTATAAGTAAAATAGAAATATGTTATCCACTAATCGCATATTCCCATGAATCTTTCATCGCGGCAGTTGCGTGCATTTGTCGCCCTGGTCCAGGAGCGGCACTTCACCAAGGCCGCTGAACGCTGTCATCAGACGCAGCCGGCGTTCAGTGCACTGATCAAATCGCTCGAGGAATCGATGGGTGTCCGATTATTCGACCGTACGACGCGCCGCGTTGAGCTTACGCCGGAAGGGCGCTTGTTCAATGTGTCGGCCCTGCGATTGTTGAACGATATGGAATCCGTCATGGGCGACCTGAAAGACCATGTGGCCAAACGCCGCGGACGGGTTTCGGTCGCGGCGCTGCCGTCATTGGCGGCGGGCTGGCTCCCCGCTATCTATGCCCAATTCCACGCGCAGTTTCCCGGCATTCATCTGCAACTTCACGATGCACTGCTCGAGCCCTGTCTGGATCTGGTCCGGCGGGGCTCCGCCGATATTGCGGTAGCGGCGAAGGGACAGGATATGACTGGACTCCTGGCGCAGCCCCTGTGCGAAGACTATTTTTATGTGGTGTGCCGGCGCGACGACGCCTGGGCGGACAGAGCATCCATCGAGCTGGCGGAGCTCAAGAACCGTTCCATCATTCAACTGGGCAAAGGCAGCAGTATCAGGCAAAGCCTGGCCGGCAATGCGATTTCCGCAAGCTTTGAATCGCTTCTGGAGGTGGATCATCTGGCGACGGTCACGGGCCTGGTCGTGGCGGGATTAGGTGTGAGCCTGGTGCCTGCCATGACGCTATTCCATTTCCAACATCCCCAGCTCAGTATCGTGCCCCTGTCGTCCAAAAATGCGGTGAAACGTTCGCTGTTTTTAATACGACGCAAGGAAAAAACGCTTTCGAGCGCCGCACAAGCCTTCTACGATCTGCTCCTGGAGCAACGCAGGCAGCTTCAATAGGGACGCCTTACACGCAAGCCGGAATGCCCGCAGGTTCGGCCAGCGCCTTTATTTTTTGCATCATGGCGTTGATCAGATCCGCCGGCATGGGGCGACCGAGCAAATACCCTTGCATTGAGTCGCAACCAAGGCGCGCCAGAAACTCCTGCTGCGCGATCGTTTCCACGCCTTCGGCGACCACGCTCATATTCAGCGTATGGCCCAATGCCACGATGGCCGAGACAATGGCCGCATCTTCCGTGTCGCCGGCCAGGTCCCGGACGAAGCCTCGATCGATCTTCAGTTCGCTGGCGGGCAGCCGCTTCAGATAGAGCAGGCTGGAATAACCGCTGCCGAAGTCGTCAATGGATATGCGTACGCCCATTTCGTGCAGTTGCAACAAGATGGCAAGGCTGGCCTCGACGTCGCGCATGGCCGTCGTTTCGGTAATTTCCAGTGTCAGGCAGCTTGGTTTGAGGGCATGGCGGCTGAGCGTTTCGCACACGCTTGGAATCAGGCTGGTGTTGGTGAATTGCAGGGCGGAGAGATTGACCGCGATGGTCCAGTCGGGATGGCCGCCGTCATGCCATTTTTTCACCTGCTCGCAGGCTGTGTCGAGCACCCATTTACCGATGGGAACGATAAGCCCGGATTTTTCCGCCAGTGGAATGAACTGGTCGGGTGAAATGAGCCCCCGCGTTGGATGGGCCCAGCGCACCAGGGCTTCAACGCCGCTTACCTGCCCGCTGAACGAGTCCAGTTTAGGCTGGTAATGCAAAACGAGTTCTTGCTTTTCAATGGCCGACCGAAGATCTTGCAACAGTAATTGCTGTTCATGGACATTGGCATTCATTGAAGCTTCGAAGAAAGAATATACATTGCGTCCCAGATTCTTCGAGTGATACATGGCGGCGTCGGCGTTGGTGAGCAGGGGCTCGGCGCGATCGCCATCGCCGGGGTATATGGCGATTCCGATGCTGCCCGATACGCGCAGCTCGTGGCCGGCGACCCGGAACGGTTCGCGAATCGCTGATAACAGCTTGTCGGCGGCGGTGGCGGCGTCGGCGGGTTCGTCTACTTTGGCCAGCAGCACAAACTCATCGCCGCCCATGCGTGCGATCGTGTCGGGCACGCGGGTGTTTTCTTCCAGGCGCCGGGCGACGTCAAACAGCAGCAGGTCGCCGACGTGATGGCCATAGGCGTCGTTGACTGCCTTGAAGCCATCCAGGTCTATGAACATCAGGGCGAAGAAGCTTTTTTCCCGGGCAGCGTTCTGGATGGCTTGATTAAGCCGGTCGTCCAGCAACACGCGGTTGGGCAGCTTGGTGAGATTGTCGTGCAGGGCCAGGTAGGTCAGCTCATCGTTGGCCTTGCTCAGCGATGAGGCGAGCGTCGAGGTGCGTGCCTCCATGCGCATGTCGAGTACGGAGGTAATCAGTGCAATGGCCAGCACCGAAAGCGTAATGACAAGGATGATGAGCGAAAGCCATCCCGTGCTGAAGCCCTCGCGAGCGGCGCCGCAAATGCTTCCAATGGGGAATTCGGCAGCGGCCATGCCGGTGTAGTGCATGCTGACGATGGCGCCGCCCATGACGATGGCGGCGCCGACCCGCAACAGCCTGGTCCTGCGCGAGTTCTGGCGCAGGTGGTGGACAATCCACAGTGCGGCTCCCGAAGCGATGATGGCGATAAGAATGGACAGAACGAGCAGCGAGGGAATGTATTGTATGGCGGGGTTCATGCGCATGCCCGCCATACCGGTGTAATGCATGCCCGAAATGCCCAGGCCGATGACCGTCGCCCCCAGAACCAGGTGCTTGAGCGGCAATGTCTTTTGGCTGACGAGCCAGAGTACGAGCGCGGATGAGGGCAGGGCGATAAGCAGCGACAGCAGTGTGATCGTTGGGTCGTAGCCCAGTTGAATGGGCAGGTCGAAGGCCAGCATTCCAATGAAGTGCATAGACCAGATGCCGGTTCCCATGGCGAAGGCGCCGCCGGCGAGCCACCAGTGGGCGGCCCGGCCCTGCGCAGCCGAGATGCGGCCCGCCATGTCTAATGCCGTATAACATGCCAGGATGGCGACCGCCAATGAACCCAGTACGAGGAAACCGTTGTAACTGCTGACGAGCAAAGATATCTCCTTAACGATTCTGGGATCTGCTCGGGACCCTGGGTTCGTGCTCCGATGCGGCTTTGCGCCGCTGTGCGCTTGCCTGTATGTAAACTTAAGGCACTACATGTGTTGTTTGGTAACGGCGTGCTATTTTAGTCTTGCAGAAGGCTGACGTCCAACAAAAACTTGTGGATCGCGGATACAAAAGGGCGGTCGTACTGAAGCGCCGGAGCGGTGCTTGCTACACTTCGCCACCTCCTTGTAAGAACATAACGGTTTCATGTCTGGTAGTCCTCCCTCCGCCGTGGCGACGGCAATGTCCAAATCCTATCGTCCCGAAGTCGACGGCCTTCGTTCTTTCGCTGTCGTAAGCGTGCTACTTTTCCATGCGGGTTTTGCCCCATTCGGGGGAGGCTTTGTCGGGGTGGACGTTTTCTTCGTGATCTCCGGCTATCTCATTACGCAGATCATCCATTCGGATTGCAAGCGTGGAACCTTCCACCTGCTGCCGTTCATGGCCAGGCGTGTGGCGCGCTTGTATCCGGCGCTTATCGCGACCTTGTTGCTGGTCATGGTTGCGGGTTTTGTGTTTTTCGATACGACCCAGTACCGGACGCTGGCTGCCTCCACCGTTGCCGCCTTCTTTTCGGCTTCCAATGTGGTTTTTTGGCAGGTGGCCGGCTATTTCGATACGTCGTCGGAATTGAATCCGCTGCTCCACACATGGTCGTTAGGCGTCGAACAGCAGTTTTATCTGGTGTGGCCGCTGATTATCTATGGGGTTTGGCGATGGCGATCAGCATGGCTGCCCCGGGCCATACTGCTGACGGGCGTCGTCTCCCTTGCCGCATCCCAATGGTTTACGGTGCTCGATCCGTCGGCGAATTATTTTCTTATGCCGTTCCGGATGTTCGAGTTTGCCGCGGGCGGTTTGCTGCCGTGGCTGGAGCGCCGTATCATGCCGGCAAACAGAGTGCAGGAAGGCCTTTTGGCCACCGGTCTGCTGTTACTGGTCTATAGCGTACTGGCGTTTGACAGCAATACCGTGTTTCCGGGGGTGAAC
>JAKFDW010000371.1:0-29786 GCA_036675955.1 Orrella sp.
CGAAATAGCGCGCCGGGCACGCGGCACGCCGCGCATAGCCAACCGGCTGCTGCGCCGCGTGCGCGATTATGCCGAGGTCAAGGCCGATGGCCGCATCGATGTGGCCGTGGCCGGGGCGGCGCTTGCCATGCTGGAAGTCGATCCGCAAGGCCTGGACCTCATGGATCGCAAGTTGCTGGAAGCCATAGTTCACAAGTTTGACGGCGGGCCGGTCGGCGTCGACAGCCTGGCCGCCGCGATCGGCGAAGAACGCGACACCATCGAAGACGTGATCGAACCTTTCCTGATACAGCACGGCTACCTGCAACGCACGCCCAGGGGCCGCATGGCTACACAAAGCACCTGGAAGCACCTTGGACTTGCACCGCCCAAACCTGCCGGAACACCCGACTTGTTTTCCTGATTCTGTATTCGTCGGCGACTAAAGCATTTTTGGTTTCTTAGACGCTCCTGTCGTTCCTGGGTGTTGCCGCTGTATTTCTTAGACGCCGCTGTATTTCTTAGACGCTGCTGTATTTCTTAGACGCTGCTGTATTTCTTAGACGCTGCTGTATTTCTTAGACGCCGCCGGTGTGGCGGTGGGGCGACCGGGACGCGTGGCCCGATTCGGCGCCTTGCGCGCCGAACCAGCGTCGCTCGCTCGTCCGCCCATGCGGGCTGCCTTCGCATCCGGCTCGCTGGAGGGCCCCGAACGTCCCGGCCACCCCACCGCCACCCCGACAGCTGCAATGGGTTTACGCCACGGGTTTTGGGACCGGGCTAGTGCTTGGCATTCTTGTGAGAGACTAACTTCGACATGGAAGATCTATTGCGCTCGCCCTGGATGGCCCGACAGCCGGGCCATCCAGGCATCGGGATATGTATTGCCATGTCCCTTACCCCAGCGCCACTCACGACTTCAAGCGACGCACCTATACCATACAAGCGAGGCGAGCGGTGTTCGGCGCGCAGGCGCCGAACCGGTCACGTTGAGCGAAAAGCTTCACCTCACGCCCTGACGCACGTCATAAGCACCGGCAGAAGTCATAAGCACCGAAAAACGTCAGAAGAAGCACTTGCAGACGTCAGAAGCATCGGTAAATGCCTAGCCGCGCACGCAGCGCAACAACTCTTCGCCATAGGCATCGCGCTTGCGCACGCCCACGCCGCTGATGCCGCCCAGGTCGTCCAGCGTCTGTGGACAGGTCAATGCAATCTCGCGCAAGGTGGCGTCATGAAAGATGACGTATGCGGGCACGCCATGGCTGCGCGCCACTTCCGAACGCCACGTCCGCAGATCCTCGAAGCGCTGCTGGGCTTCGCCGGGCAAAACAATGGCTTCCTTGCTTTTGGATGTGCCCGCGGCGCGCGAACCGCGCGCCTTTTTTTCAGGCTCGCGACGAAACATCAGGGTGCGTTCGCCCTTGAGTACGGCCCGGCTGGAATCCGTCAGCGCCAGGGTGCCGTATCCCTCGTGGTCGACAGCAAGAAGGCTTTGGGCCAGCAATTGGCGCAATACGCCGCGCCATGCCTGTTCCGACAAGTCGGCGCCTATGCCGAACACAGTCATCGTTTCATGCTGATATTGCTGAATCCTGTCGGTGGACTTGCCGCGCAAAATGTCGATCAGATGGCCGGCGCCAAAGCGCTGTCCCCGTTCACGCCATAACCGATAGACCGCCGACAAAATCTTCTGTGCCGCAATCGTACCGTCCCACGCCTGGGGCGGCTCCAGGCAGGTATCGCAATTGCCGCAAGGTTCAATGGTTTGCTCGAAATAGGCCAGCAGGCGCTGGCGTCGGCACGTTACGGTTTCACACAAGCCCAGCATGGCATCAAGCTGAGCGCCCAGGCGGCGCCTGAACGCGTCGTCGCCGGCGGATTCATTGATCATGCGGCGCTGCTGCACCACATCCTGCAGGCCATAAGCCAGCCACGCGGTGGCCGGCAGGCCATCACGCCCGGCTCGCCCCGTTTCCTGGTAATAGCCCTCTACCGATTTGGGCAGGTCGATATGCGCGACGAATCGTACATCGGGCTTGTTCACGCCCATGCCGAATGCAATGGTGGCTACCATGACCATGCCTTCTTCGCGCAGGAAACGCGCCTGGTTGGCAGCACGCACGGCAGGACTCAATCCCGCATGGTAAGGAAGCGCATCGATGCCGTTCTGACACAGGAACTCGGCGGTCTCTTCGACGCGAGCACGGGAAAGGCAATACACAATGCCGCAGTCGCCCTTGTGTTCGGCCTGGACGAAGGCCAGCAATTGCCGCCTGACTTCGTTCTTTTCGATGATGCGGTAACGGATATTGGGCCGATCGAAGCTTGCCACGAAATGCGGCGCATCGTCCAAAGCCAGGCGCTCGGCGATTTCGCGACGCGTAACGGCTGTCGCGGTTGCCGTCAGGGCCAGGCGCGGCACACTGGGCCACCGCTCGTGCAGGAGCGACAGGCCCAGATATTCCGGCCGGAAATCATGCCCCCACTGCGACACACAATGCGCTTCGTCGATGGCGAAAAGCGATATCTTCCCCTTGGACAGGAGGTCGAGGCAGCGTTCCGTCAGCAGCCTTTCCGGCGCCACGTACAACAAGTCGAGTTCGCCCGCCAGGAAGGCCTGTTCCACGTCGCGCGAGGTACGCCAATCCTGCGAGGAATTAAGGAAGGCCGCCTTGACGCCCAGCTCGAGCAAAGCGTCCACCTGGTCCTGCATGAGTGCAATCAGCGGCGAAATCACCACGCCGGTTCCGAGACGGACCAGCGCGGGTATTTGATAGCAAAGTGATTTTCCGCCGCCCGTGGGCATGAGGACCAAGGCGTCGCCGCCCTGCACCACATGGTCGATAATGGCCTGCTGGTCGCCACGAAAGGAATCGTAACCAAAGACTTGCTGCAGCGTTTCGAGGGACGAGATAGTCATGTGCTAGTTAATGGGAACCGAAAAACGAATGCCTACATCATAGTCGCCAGTGACGAGCTCGCGCTCTGCCTTCAGGCCGATACGAAGATTGGGGCTGTACCAGAACTGTTGCGTAAGTCCGAAACTGCGTTGCGTATCTCCCACGGAAGAATGGGAACTTTCGTACATCCCCGCCACGTCGCCCCACCGTCCCAAAGGCACGCTGGCCGATACCTGTTGCCGGATGCCGCCAACCGATACTCCGTCCGCGTAGCGGCTAAGGTCGGCGAAGCCGGTGGTGTGGCGCTCGCTCAGCCACGAAAGCTGCAGGGTCTCGAGCACATCGACCTCGTAGGCGGCCTGATACCGCCAGCCCTGATGCATGCCGTAGCTGGCTTTGGCGATTCCTGCGCTCCAGGCGCCCCAGTCTTGCGTTGCATAGCGCCCGCCTACGCCTGTGGTGATCAAATCGGGCGCCGTCTCCAGCTGCGACTCGAGCGTGACCTGTGGATTGACCTTGTAACGCAAGACCGTATTGCTTGCGGTGGGACCGTAGTTCAGATCGCCTTGAGGCTGGCTGGAGTAGTCCAGCGCCCCCACGGACATGGCGTATTGCCACTGCTCGCTATCGGAACCGGCCCGGGATGATTGCGACACGCTGATACCGCCCAGCCGCGCCGTGTTGCCCCACGCCGGCACCTCGATCTCGTTATTGCCCAGACTGACCCCCAAGCCCTGCTCCCCGGTGTAGCGCCAGTTGCTGGCCCCGAACGTCCATGGATCCAGGGACGGTGTCGAAAGCCATCTGGCCCCCAGCCGGGGGGTGCGTCGCCACCCTCGTGATCCGAGCAGACCCGGCGACGTCCGGGAAACCTTGGTCTGATGCCATTTCTTGAAATCGGTCTCACCCCAGAAATAGTCGTAAGGAATATCCGGGACGGCAAGCGCATCGGACGGAGCCGCTGCGCCCGGCATGGAATCGTCCGGCATGGAATCAGGATCGGACGGATCGGGCAGCGGCCGCGGAGCCTCCACAGAAATTTCGGGCACGGCATACAACTGTATGGGCGCCAGGTCGCGCAGTGACGGGGCGCTGCGCGCCGAGGCGGTATCGATCCAGGCGGACGCCGACAGCATGCACCACGCAGCTATGCAGACTTGTCGTTGTATCGTTGGAAAAAACGTCATTGAAACCAGGAAAATCGTTTTATCGGTAAATTGGCGAGAACCTCAATTGCGTGGGCGCCGCCGCATTGGGCCGAAAGCCAGCATTGCTTCGCCGCTGGCGTCCAGCGACCGCTTGATGGCGCTGTATTTTTCCAGCACCGATGACTTGTAAACCACACCAAGCAAGCGGGGCTGTTCGCCGCGGCTTACTACAGGCAGGCGCTCGCCCTGGAAATGTACGAAGAGATCCTGCGCCTCGTCCAGTGTCATGCCGGGAGACAGCGTCTTGACGAAATCGCGTCGCAACACGTCTCCTGCCCGCTTTTCCTGTATGTCGGTCTGACCCAGCAATAAGCTGGTCAAATCCTGCTGGGCAATGACGCCCTGGAAAATATTCTGCTCGTCGACCACGTACAGATACTTGACCGGATAGTCGAGAAACATCTGCAAAGCCTCGCTGATCGGAGAGGTCGTCGTGACTACGGTCTCGGCCGGGCGCAGCAATTCGTCGAGCATGGTGCTGCGCAGTTGCTGGCGCAGCAAGGCATCGCGCTCGCGCACTACTGTCACATCATACATGGCCACTTCAGCCACTGCACGCGACACGAAATAGGCGATCACGCAGGCCAGCATCAAGGGCAAGACCAATTGGTAGCTCAGGGTCATCTCGAATATCATCAATATTGCCATGAGCGGAGCGCTTGTCGCCGCCCCGAGCAAGCTTCCCATGCCGACCAATGTATACATGTAGATTTCCGTCGTCATTCCGGGCAGGACCAGTCCCATTACCTGACCGAACAGGGTCCCGACGGCCCCGCCCACGAAAAGCGCCGGCGTGAACACCCCTCCTATCGCCCCCGAACCCACCGTCAACGCCGTGGCAAGAACCTTGCAGACCAAAATCAATACAACGGCGTACCAAGTCCAGGACGTATGCAGCAACGAAGACACCACGCTATAGCCATTGCCCGCTACTTCCGGGATGGCCATCAGCAACAGACCGAGCAAGGCCCCGCCCAGGGCCAGGCGCAGGGGAAGAGGCAGGCCGGTCCTTTTGAACCGGTTGCGCGAGAAATCCAGGAATTTCAGAAACATGGGCGCGGCCAAGCCGGTCACCACGCCCAGCAACACGAAGGGAAGCACTTCCACGCCCGGGATCTCGGGCATATCCGCCATGGCGTAAGTAGTCTGGTAGTGGCCCGTCATGCGCATGACGATATTCGCCGATGCCGCCGCGACAATCAGCGGGCCAAAACTCTGCATGGTCATGGTGCCCAGCACGATTTCGGCCACAAACAGCGCGCCGGCGATGGGAGCGCCATAGGCCGATGCCACCCCCGCGGCTGCGCCGCATGCCACCAACAGGCGCAGCCGCGACGTGCCGAAAGACGTGAAGCGGCCTATTGCCGACGCGCTCAGCGCGGCCATATGCACCATGGCCCCTTCCCGTCCAATGGACCCGCCCGACGCGACCGTGAATAGCGACGAAAGCGACCGCAACAGGCCTTGCCGCAAGGACAGCCGGCCGTCCCCGATAGCCACCGCCTCCATGTAGTCGGAGTTGGCCCCTGCACTGGTCCGGGAAGCAAGCCACAACAGCGTACCCGCCGCCAGTCCGCCCAATGTGGGAAACAGCAAGCGTCCATACCACGGCAAACCCTGCGTAACGCCCACAATCGACCCGCTGTGGCCGGCGACCAGATTCTGTATGAGGTGCATGCCTTCGTGGAACAGGATGGTGCTGAAGGCTCCCAGCACACCGGTCAAGGCGGCCCAGCACAGCATCGCGGGAAGATCGGATAACCAGGAATAGCCGGCGAGGCGCTTGCGGATGGACTGTATGCGTTGCCCTGTCATTTGGTTCCTGTGTAAGTAGATCTAAAGCATCGCGACTATACCCCGCTTGCGCCGACACCTATTTCAGTCCATTTCCACCGCTTGCCAGACGCGGGGCCAAGGGGCACACTTTGGCCTATGGAAAATCCCCTAGTCAAAGTATTGGTCGTTGATGATGACCCGGCCTTGCGGCAGTTGCTTGCCGACTATCTTAACCGTCATAACTACGACACGCTGCTTGCGCCTGACGCCAGCGATCTGGCGGCACGGATTCAGCGCTATTCGCCCGACCTGATCGTGCTCGATCGCATGATGCCGGACGGCGATGGCGCGGAAGCCTGCCGCCGTCTGCGCCAGCAAGGCGAGGACATCCCCGTTATTTTACTCACCGGACGCGATGAGACCGTAGACCGCGTCATCGGCCTGGAAGCGGGAGCCGACGATTACCTGGGCAAGCCCTTTGATCCCCGCGAGCTTCTTGCGCGCATCGAAGCGGTATTGCGCCGCAAGAAAGGCGCATCGGCGCTTACCAAGGACCAGCCCGTGGTGTTCGGGCCTTTCGTCTTCGATCCCTCGACACGGCAGCTCAGCAAGGAAAAAGCAGTGATCAAACTGACCGGCGGCGAAGTCAACTTGCTGGAGGCCTTGATCAACAATCCTGGCAAGCCCTTGTCGCGGGATCGCCTGCTGGCCCTGGCTCGTGACGATGACGAAGGTGAACGCAACGACCGTGCCATCGACATCGCCGTGCTGCGCCTGCGTCGCGCCATCGAAGACGATCCCAAACAGCCGCGCTGGATACAGACTGTCTGGGGGGTCGGCTACCGCTTCTCGCCGTGAACCGCAACATGACACTGCGCTCTTTATTACCCCGATCCCTGCGCGCACGCATGGTGTTGCTTATCCTGGGAACGATATTGCTGGTCCAGGCGGCCACCTTCGCCACGGTTTCGCACTATCGCAAGCAATTCACCGAAGGGATTGCCGTGGAGCTCACGGCAACCACCATCCGGACCTTGCGCGCCGCGCTGGCAGAGATCCCGGCCGAGCAGCGCCCGGGCTTCGTACGCAGCGCCTCACAGAATCAATGGCATCTGTGGTCGCGCAGCCTGCCTTCCGACGCCAGCCTTGAAGAGCGGCGCCCTGTCAGGGAAAAGCGCCATGACCACCGCCCTCCTCCAAACGACGTTCGCAACAACCTGCGCACATTTGTCCAGGCATTGAACAAGCGGCTCAGTGACGACACACGGGTCGCTCTTTCGCGCGGACCTGAACCGCGCCTCTACATATCAATGCTGCCGGATCCGGATCTGGACGAGTCCCGCCACAACCGGGAATGGATGGTGATCCCGCTAGACCGGATTGCCCCGCCGGTGGCGACACCGCTGATCGCCGTATGGCTGACAGGCATGGGATTATTCCTGCTGCTGGCGGCCGCGTTTTCCTGGCACATTACGCGCCCCCTCACCCGGCTGGCCAAGGCGGCCGACCAACTGGCGGCGGGACAGCCACAACGCGTAACGCCATCCGGGCCCAGTGAAACGCGCATTCTGGGCGAGCGGTTCAACGCCATGCTCGACACTCTCGAGCAATCCGCCGCGGTACAGCGCACCTTGCTCGCGGGCTTGCCCCACGACCTGAAAGGACCGCTGTCGCGCATGTGGCTACGCATCGAAATGGTCGAGGATCCCACCTTCAAGGACGGCATGCTCAAGGATGTACAAGACATGCAACGCATGGTCAACCAGTTCATCGGCTTCGTGCGCGGCTCCGACCCGGGCTCTTACCAGTTCACCCCCCTGGCGCTGAATAAATGGCTGGAAGAGCAGGTTGCGGCATGGGAAAGCACAGGCAGTCCCGTGAAGCTGATCCGCCTGTGCGCGGAACCCGTAACGCTGGAAGCCGACCGCCTGGCGATGGGCCGCCTGCTCGATAATCTGATCACCAATGCGCTGAACCATGGGAAGCCGCCGGTCGAAATTACTCTGGACGCCACGGAAGACCATGCCGTCATTACCGTCGCCGACCACGGCGCCGGAATTTCCTCCGAGCGCCGTGAAGAAGCCTTGCGCCCGTTCTCGCGGCTGGATGAAGCCCGTACCCTGACCGGCTCGGTAGGACTGGGGCTGGCGCTGGCCGATGCCATCGTCAAGGCGCATCACGGCAGCCTGGCCTTGGGCCAGGCTCCCTGGGGTGGACTGCAAGTCACTATTACCCTGCCCCGCTCACGCTCCTGACGCATCAGGCAACGGTGCCGCTCTCGCTCGGGACCTGCTCCTTGAATTCCGGAGGCGTGGGCGCTATGGACAAGCCGAACATGCGCCAGTAAACCCAGATATTGAATATCAACGCGACGGGCAGGGCCACCACCGCGGCGGCTAGCACCAGGCGTAGGGAATCGACGGACGCTGCGGCATCCCAAATGGTTATGTCGTCCAAAACCAGGTAAGGGAAGAAGCTGTAGCCCAAACCGCACAACGTAATGAGAAATACCAGCAAGGTCATGACGAACGGCAGAGCCGTCGTACGGTAACTGCTGTTGATCATACGCTGCAGGCACATTTCGATGGATACGAAGCAAGCCAGCAAGCAGGCCCACAGTGTCACCGCGATGGGCCAGTGAGGCCCGTCGCTCCATTTCAGGAAGATCCCGGCGTTCGAGAAAGCCAGCACCACTGAAACGCCAACCGCTCCCGCAGCCGCCCAACGGACGGCACGCCGTCCCCACATCACGGCACGGGCGCGCAACTCTCCCGCAACCCGCATGATCAGCCACGCCGACCCCAGCAGGCAATATGCGGCCAAGGCCGACAATCCTCCGAACACGGAAAACCAAACATAACCGGCGTCGTCCTGATAGGTGACGACGACCTGAGCCAGCAAGAAGCCATGCGCCAGCGCGGTAATAAGCGAACCCAGCGCAAAGCCGAACAGCCAGCGCGACTGCAGCTCCTGCGGCGACCGTAAACGCAATTCGAAAGACACGGAGCGCAACAGGACACCCAATGCCAGCAGGCACAGGGGCAGATAAAGCTCGCCCATGACACTGCCCCAGGCGTTGGGAAATGCACTGACGAAAAGCCCCATTCCCAGGAACAGCCAGAACTCATTCGCATCGCGCCAGGGACTGAGCAAGGAAAGCATCCGTGGACGCAGGTCGGCGGGGGCGAACAAAGCCAGGCACCCCACGCCGATATCGAACCCATCCAGCACGGTTCCAGCCACGATGATGGCAAACAACAAGGCCATGAATACCAAGGGCATCCAGAAGGCCGGATCATGGGCATTTACGCCAAGCGCCGTGGCAAGTTCGGTGATCATGCGCGCCCCCTGCGCCGGGCTATGGGAACCACGCCGTATCGCGCAATATGCCGCAGCAGTTGGAAGAAGCCGAGCAGCAGCACGCCATAAAGCGCCAGATAGGCGATATACCCGCCCAGCAATGCATCGAAATGGATATCGCCCACGATCTCGCTTACAGTGACAGTACCGGTGACGGCATAAGGAAAAGATCCGAAAAACATGTAGGCAAGGCCGGCCAACAATAATACCCAGCCGGAAAACGTCATCCAGGCAAGCACATGCCGCCATCCGCGCGACAGGGCGCCCGGGTCATAGTGAGCGCGGCGGGTGCGTCGCAGCGTGACCAGGGCAACCAGCGCCATGGCCAGTCCTACCAGCACCGCCAGCCGGAATGACCAGAAAGTCAGGCCTACCGGCGGCGCCATCCCGGCGTACCGGTCCAGTCCCCGCAGATTGCCGCTGTCATCGCGCTGCAGCCAGTAACTGCCGGCGTTACGCCACGTCCAGGCCAGGCGATTGGCGCCCGCCTGCTCGTCGGGCACCGCAAAAAGGACCAGATCCGCCTGGGGGCCGCTGCGCCAGTAGGCGGCTGTGGCGGCCGCCTTGGCCGGCTGGTACTGCGCCGTCATCTGCCCCGACCCGGCAACTGCCAACCCTTGAAGCACGGTAGCCACACATGCGATGTACACGGCAGTCCTGAAAACCAGGCGTTCGCTTTCGTTGACGGGCCGGCGCAGGGCCTGCGCCGCGCCCACGCCAAGCATGAGAAAGCCGACAGTCAGAGCGCTGGAAAGAATGAAAATAGCGGCATACCAGGGCAAGGAGGGGTTGAACAGCACCGTCCACCAATCAAGCACGTGATATTGCCCTTCCGTCCAGCTTACCCCCGCGGGTGTGTGCATCCACGACACCAATACCAGCAACCAGAAGCATGAAATCAGCACCCCCATGGCAACCATCAGGACCAACAGGGCATGCACCTTGTCTGAAACGTAGCGCTGCCCGAAAAGCATGGCGCCCAGGAAGCAGGATTTGAATATGAAAGTCGACAAGATCGCGGCGGCCAGCAATGGGCCCGCCACGTTTCCTATTTTGTCCATGAGTGCCGGCCAGAGACTTCCGAACTGGATCAGCACGGGCATGCCCGAAGCCAGGCTCAGGACGAATGCCAGCGCGAACACACGCACCCAGAAACGATAGGCCTCGGTCCATGGAGCATTGTCCGCGCCGAGCGAGCGTACTTTGAAGTACAGCAGCACCCACGCCAGTCCCAGTTCTATGACCAGGAACAGCAACATAAAGCCCAGGCTCGAAAAGAACTGGATCTGCGATAACCACAAGGTCGAGTACGTCATAATGTGCGCTAGTTTAGAGCCAGTTCGCGATTTCTGCCGCGACAGACAGGCAATTAGGCGCGAACGTGGCAAAATGCTTACTTCGCCCGCTATTTCATTGCTTATCCCGTATGACTTCTGTACCCAGCCCCGCTCCCATCTCAAACTTTCTGCGCACCATTATCGATAACGACCTTGCAAAAGGCCGTTATGCGGGCAAGCGCTGGGCGGGCAAGCCCGGACCGGCGTCCGTGCAACAACAAGGCAACGTCGACACCGCCCAGATCCGCACGCGTTTTCCGCCGGAACCCAACGGTTATCTGCACATCGGACACGCCAAGGCGATTTGCCTGAATTTCGGCCTGGCCCGCGACTACCATGGCGCCTGCCATTTGCGCTTCGACGACACCAATCCCGAAAAAGAAGAAGACGAATACGTCAACGCCATTATCGACATGGTGCAATGGCTGGGCTTCGACTGGACTTACGGTACTGAATCCAACTGCTATTTCGCCAGCGATTACTTTGGATATATGTATCAGTTTGCGCAAGACCTGGTGCGCGCCGGCCATGCCTATGTCGACGAACAGAACGCCGAGCAAATACGCGCGATGCGGGGCACGCTTACCGAAAAAGGCAAAGATTCGCCATGGCGCGACCGCCCGGCCGAGGAATCGCTTGCGCTTCTCGAGGAAATGCGCCAGGGCAAGCACCCTGACGGCAGCCTGGCGCTGCGCGCCAAGATCGACATGAGTTCGCCCAATATCAACATGCGCGACCCGGTGATGTATCGCATCAGGCATACGGCCCATCATCGCAGCGGCAACGAATGGTGCATTTATCCCATGTACGCCTGGGCGCATCCCGTCGAGGACGCGTTGGAAGGCATTACGCACAGCATCTGCACGCTGGAATTCGAAGACCAGCGGCCATTCTACGACTGGATACTCAACCATCTTGCCGAACTGGGCCAGCTCGCGCTGCCGCTGCCGCGACAGTACGAATTCGCGCGCCTGAACCTCAGCTATGTCGTAACCAGCAAGCGCAAGCTGCTGCAGCTGGTGCGCGAAGGGCAGGTAAACGGGTGGGACGATCCGCGCATGCCTACACTGGCCGGTTTGCGTCGCCGCGGCTACACACCTGAATCCATACGGCTTTTTTGCGACCGGCTGGGCGTTTCCAAGGCCGATTCGCGCATCGACTACAGCGTCCTGGAACAAGCCCTGCGCGACGATCTCGATCCCAAGGCCATGCGCACGGTCGCCGTCATCGACCCCGTCAAGCTGGTCATCACCAACTACCCGGAAGGCCAGACCGAGCTATGCCATGCGCCCCGTAACCCGCACGACGCCGTAGCGGGTTCCCGCGAATTCCCCTTGACCCGGGAACTGTGGATAGAACGCGATGACTTCAACGAAAACCCGCCCAAAAAGTACTTCCGCCTGTTTCCCGGCAATACAGTGCGCTTGAAGTACGGCTACATCGTCAAATGCACGGGCTGCGTCAAAGACGACACGGGACGCGTAATCGAAGTCCATGCCGAGTATCTCCCTGAAACCAAAAGCGGTACGCCGGGCTCGGACTCGGTCAAGGTCAAGGGCAATATCACGTGGGTCAGCGCGACCCACGCCATTCCGGCAGAAATCCGCATGTACGACCGCCTGTTCAGCGATCCGCATCCCGATGCGGGCGACAAAGACTTTCTTGCCGCGCTGAACCCCGATTCCTGCCAGATCGTACAAGGCTGGCTGGAACCGGGCACGCAGGCGGCGCCAGGCACCACCTGGCAGTTCGAACGGCTGGGCTACTTCGTGGCAGACCGCCACGAATCCACACCGGAAAAACCCGTCATCAATCGTGCCGTCACACTCAGGGATTCCTGGGTACAAAAAGATTGAATAACATCATGCCCAACTTCTCATTTGTGAAACTCGACCCGTGAGCGACTCAACTTCAAACCGCAAGAGCCAGTTGGCGCTGGACTTCAAAAGCGCCACGCTCTACGCCGTGCGCGTGGTGCTGCACAGCCACGATACGACTGAACTTGTCGGCGCGCTCGCACAGCGCATGCGCGACGCCGGATCGTTCTTCGAGAACGAACCGGTAGTCATCGACGCCAACCAGATCGCCGAACCCATAGACTGGACCGCCCTGATTCAGGCACTAAGCGAACACAGCCTGCACCCGGTCGGCGTGGTCGCGCAAGGGTCGAATCTCGAGGCAGCCCGCCGCTGCGGCCTGGTGACGGTCGACCTGGCCAATCCGGCGCCGCGCCCGACCAGCGCCCCGGTAGCCGATAAAGACGTCCCCGTTGTGGCGCCCCCGGTTGCCGATGAGGTGCCGGCCAACCTGCCGACCGAACCGGCAATACCCGAAGTGGCTCCAGCCGCCATGGTCATCAACCGGCAGCTTCGGTCCGGCCAACGAATTTATGCGCGCAATACCGACTTGATCATCATTGGTGTTGTAAGCCAGGGCGCCGAAATTATCGCCGACGGCAATATCCACGTTTATGGCCCTTTGCGAGGCAAGGCCATGGCAGGCGCCCGGGGCGACGCCAGTGCGCGGATATTCACGACGCAACTCGACCCCGAGCTATTGGCAATTGCGGGCGTCTACCGGGTTATCGAGACCCGGCTTGACCCCAGCCTGCTCAATCAGCCCACGATCGTGCATCTGGACGACGATCAACTGAAAATTACGGCGCTGGGCAAGTAAGACATTTTTTGTTGCCAAGCTAAGTACAAATAGAAGCAAGATCGGGCACTATGCTGCGGTTTTGCTATACGATTACGTGATTTACCAAACTAAAGGAATTCAATCGTCATGGCACGAATTGTTGTGGTGACCTCCGGCAAAGGCGGGGTGGGCAAAACGACCACCAGCGCCAGCTTTTCTTCCGGATTGGCGATGCGGGGCCATAAAACAGTAGTTATCGACTTCGACGTGGGCTTGCGCAATCTCGATCTCATCATGGGTTGCGAGCGCCGGGTCGTTTACGATTTCGTCAATGTCATCCAGGGCGAAGCCACGCTGAATCAGGCTCTTATCCGCGACAAGCAACTGGAAAACCTGTTCATCCTGCCTGCATCCCAAACGCGCGACAAAGACGCCCTGACCAAGGAAGGGGTGGAAAAGGCGCTCAAAGATCTTGCCGGGATGGGCTTCGAATACATCATATGCGACTCGCCCGCCGGTATCGAAACCGGTGCCTTGATGGCATCGTATTTTGCCGACGACGCTTTGGTAGTCACCAACCCCGAAGTTTCCTCGGTACGTGATTCCGACCGCATTCTCGGGATACTGTCCTCCAAGTCGCGCCGTGCCGAAAAAGGCGAGGACCCCATCAAGGAGTACCTGCTGCTCACTCGATACAGTCCCAAGCGTGTCGCAGACGGCGAAATGCTGTCGCTCAAAGACATCGAAGACATCCTGCGCATCAAGCTCCTGGGCGTAGTGCCCGAATCCGAGTCCGTGCTGCAGGCATCCAACCAAGGCGTTCCGGCCATTCATATACGCGACAGCGACGTATCGGCTGCGTACCAAGACATCGTGGCGCGTTATCTGGGCGAAGAGAAGCCTTTGCGTTTCGTCGACTATGAAAAGCCAGGCCTGTTCAAGCGCCTCTTCGGGGGAAAATAATATGTCCTTTCTGTCTTTCCTGCTCGGTGAAAAAAAGACTTCTGCCAGCGTCGCCAAAGACCGCTTGCAGCTTATTCTCATTAACGAACGTGGCGACGGCATCACTCCCGACTACCTTCCCCGTTTGCAAAAAGAACTGGTCGAGGTCATCTCGCGCTATGTCAAGATCAACCCGGAAGACATCAAGGTAAACCTTGATCGTCAGGATTCGCTTGAAATCCTCGAAGTCAAAATCGAGATGCCCCAGCCCGAAACGCGCTAAGCAGAAAAGCGTAAGGTAAAAAAAAGCCGGTTCGCTACGAACCGGCTTTTCACATGAGGGGGGGGGTTTATCGGTTCTTGCCGATCTGGTCGCCTATGACGCCGCCGATGGCAGCGCCGCCCACCGTGCCCAACACGCCACCACCAGTAACGACTGCACCGCCTACGGCTCCGACACCGGCGCCAGTCGCGGCGCTTTTTTCACGGCTGCTCATGTTGTCCCATGTGGAACAGCCTGCCATGGTGAGTGCCAGCACGCCTACCGCGCCCAGTTTTGTGAAGGTAGTGAATTTCATATTTTAATCTCCAGACATTACAAGCAATGCTTTACGTTACTCCAGTTCTTATTGGACAGGAGGCTTTGAAAAAAGTGCGTGGTTAACAGGAGAAACAGTTGTATCAGTATCGATTCAGTCGCCCTTAATGAGGGCAAGCACTTCTTTGAACTGCGGATGAGCCGGAGTTTCCAGCCATTCGAACATCGCCATTTCGGACGTGACCTGCTCCAATCCATAATGCGACCAGCGCAGGCTTGCCGCATGCTGGTCGCCTAAACGGCGCGACCCCACGCAATCGGTGACCAGAATCGGGTTCAATCCGATACCGGCCAGCCCCAATCCAGTTTGTAACACGCATACATGCGCTTCGGTGCCAATTAACAACACATTGGTCCGGCTCGTAGGGAGGTCGGGACGAAAATGCGACTCACGGGTGGCATCGAAATGTGTCTTGTGAATGACATGATCGACCCAGCGCCGCAGCGCGGGATCTGTCGCGCCTATCTTGCCGGCGCAATGCTCGGTGGCAACGACAGGAACACCCAGCAACTGCGCCGCGCGCACCAGGCGCTCGGCGCAGGCAAGCACCCGCTCGCTATCGTGAATGGCCGGTAACAAGGCCGACTGCATGTCGACCAACAGGATCATCGAATCGTGGGTGCTCAGCGTGGGCATGGCGTCTCCGTGCTAGCCTATTTGAGTGCCTTATAGCGCAAGCGCTTGGGCTTGGCGCCTTCCTCACCCAGGCGGCGTTTCTTGTCGGCCTCGTATTCCTGATAGTTGCCGTCAAAGAATACCACCTCGGAATCGCCTTCGAATGAAAGAATGTGGGTGGCAATACGGTCGAGAAACCAGCGATCGTGGCTGATGACCATCACGCTGCCCGGAAACTCCAGCAATGCATCTTCCAGCGCGCGCAAGGTTTCCACGTCGAGGTCGTTGGACGGCTCATCCAGCAAAAGGACGTTTCCGCCCGCGATCAATGTCTTGGCCAGATGCAGGCGACCGCGCTCGCCGCCGGACAGCTTGCCGACCAGCTTGTTCTGGTCGCCGCCCTTGAAATTGAAGCGCCCCAGATAGGCGCGCGACGCCATCTCGAACCGGCCCACCGTAAGAATGTCGGCGCCATCGGATACGGCATCGAACACCGTCTTGTCGTCGGGCAGTGATTCGCGGGACTGATCAACGAAGGCCAGCCTGACGGTCTTGCCGACATTGACGGAACCGGAGTCAGGCTGGTCCTGCCCGGCTATCATGCGGAAAAGAGTCGACTTACCCGCGCCATTGGGGCCTATGACGCCCACGATCGCGCCCGCCGGCATCTTGAAGCTGAGGTTGTCAATGAGCAGGCGATCTCCGAATGCCTTGCTGACATTCTCGAACTCGATGACCTCGTTACCCAGGCGTTCGGCCACGGGAATGAAAATTTCCTGGGTTTCGTTACGCCTTTGATATTCGTGCGAAGACAACTCTTCGAAGCGCGCCAGCCGAGCCTTGGCCTTCGCCTGCCGTCCTTTGGGATTCTGCCTGACCCATTCCAGCTCTTTCTTGATGGTGCGTTGGCGCGCCGACTCCGACGATTCCTCCTGTTTCAGGCGATCATCTTTTTGCTCGAGCCAGGAACTGTAGTTGCCTTTCCATGGGATGCCGTAACCCCGATCAAGTTCCAGTATCCACTCAGCGGCGTTGTCCAGGAAGTAGCGATCATGCGTTACGCCCACGACCGTGCCCGGGAACTTGCGCAAAAACTGTTCCAGCCACTCCACGCTTTCCGCGTCCAGGTGGTTGGTGGGCTCGTCCAGCAGCAACATGTCGGGCTTGGACAGCAGCAGGCGGCACAACGCCACACGGCGCTTTTCACCGCCGGAGAGCTTGCCGATCACGGCATCCCATGGAGCCAGACGCAAGGCATCTGCCGCAATTTCCATCTGGAGTTCGATGTCGTCGGCGCCGCTGGAAGCCGCCGCGGATATGATGGCTTCCAGTTCGGCCTGCTCGTTGGCCAGTTGGTCGAAATCGGCGTCCGGCTCGGAATAGGCTGCGTAGACTTCCTCGAGGCGTTTTCTTGCCGTAAAGAGCTCGCCCAGGCCCTCTTCGACCGATTCACGCACGGTGTGTTCCGCGTTCAGCATCGGTTCCTGGGGCAAATAGCCGATCTTGATGCCAGGCATGGGAATGGCCTCGCCCTCGATTTCGCGATCCAGGCCCGCCATGATCTTGAGCAAAGTGGATTTGCCCGAGCCGTTCAGGCCCAGCACGCCTATTTTCGCGCCTGGAAAGAACGACAAGGAAATGTCGCGCAGAATCTGTCGTTTCGGCGGCACGATCTTGCCGACCCGGTTCATCGTGTATACGTATTGAGCCATAACCTATAAAGCCAAGAAATGTGAAAACATCGATTGTAGGCCGCCGGGGAAAATAAAGTGTCGGCATCGCGGCAGAAGGCCTCCTCCATATTCCCCATGCATGCTTTAAAATAAGTGATTCATCCTGGATCCCCGAGCATCATGCCTACCAATCAAGAATCGCCGCTGGTCTTTACGGCCGACGAACTCGATCTCATCGGCCGCACTGCCGACGCGCTGAGCGCCTATATGGGCAAGCCGGTCCTGGCTGAGGTCGTCGACGCCGACGAAACCGGATTCGAATGGGTCCTCTTCGCCGTGCCGCTCGACGTCGAAGACAAGGCCGACGATCTCGTCATTGTGCAGGTCGGCGGCCCCGACTCCAGAATTATCGGCAATCAGGGCGGACTGGTCATCGCCGACGGCGACGTATTCGATTGCGAATACCTGTGGGCCATTCAACTGTCTGACCTGGAAGGCGTGCGATTCATCAAGGTCGACCAGGAAGGCGAGGAAATCGCCTGGTCCGAGAGCCTGCGCGACGTCCTGCCGTTCGTCATGGCCGACGAAGCCGTCAGCGACGACATCGACGACCTTGAAGACGACAAACCGGACGACGATGACGATATGTTCGATCCCCACGACACCGGAACGCCGCGCACGCTGCACTAATATCTGGCAGCCCAATCAATCATGCGCGGGCGCGGTCCCGCATATACAGCAAGGCGCCTACCGGCCACATCAGGCCCACCAGCACGCGCGAGCCCATGCCCCGCAAGGTCCGGTCGCCCGGCAGCGGCTGGTCGATATGCTTTAAATGCAGCGCAAAGCGCGTATACCGCGCGGCAGCCATCAGAAAGGTCTGCGGCTGGTAACGAAACCACGGCAGGCACTCCACGACAGTATCGTGCGCCAGCAGCCATAGGCCAAGCGCGTGCTGCTGGCCTTCCCTGCTCTGCCTGGACAGCGAATCCGTACTGTCGTGGTACACCCTGAATACCTGGTTCACGAACCGCGTCAGGTAGCCGGCGCGGGCAATGGCGCGCCACACCAGGCTTTCGGGCACAAAGCCGGCAATTTCTTCCGGAAAAGGAAACTGTAGAAGCACATCGGTGCGCAAGCAGCCGAATTTCTCGCCTTTTATATGATATTTGAACGTCATATCGAGCGCGGTGGCGTCGAATATATCGCTGGGAAACATATCGCCAACGACATGCCCGTCCGGACGCGCGCACAGGCCGGTAATGGCGACGAATTTGGACCTTTCAGCGGGCGGTATGCCCGCCCACGCGCCCGCCATGGCATACAGCGCATTCGTGTCGAGGCTGTCGTCGCTGTCCACGGCCACCACCAGTTCGCCATTCGCCTTTTTCACGCCGCGGTTGAAGGCCGTCTTCTTGTGCTGGTTCTTCTGCCATACATAGTGAATGGGAAAGCTGGCTTCCTGTTGCCAGCCCATCACCATCGTACGCGTGTTGTCGGTGGAACCGTCATCGACGATCACCCATTCGAAATCCTGGAACGACTGCTCGCGCAGGGAAAGATACACTCTTTCCAGCGTATGAGCCCGGTTATAAGTGGGCGTAATTACCGTGAACAGGTGACGCCAGGTTTGCATGTCTCGTTCTATCTATTTTGTGATTGAAATGATGATAGGCGAAAAAAAAACCGCAGATATTGAATCTGCGGTTTCCTTGCCTTACTTACATCCGGTCATGGATTGTGCAACAAATACGGCTTTCGCAACAAAAACCTATAAGTGCAAGCTACCCCGATGCCGGCCTGCGCTTGTGGCTTAGGCGCGCTTGACCTTCTCAAGCATCTTGAACACGCCTTTGGGCGCGCGGATGAAAAGGCGCTTGAAGGCCTTGCCCAAGCAACGGCGCTCAAGAGTATTGCGACGCGTACGTTTGATTTCTGCCATGATGATCTCCGATCTTTACATGCATAGGCGCGCAAAGACGCGGGCCCTGAATTTGGTTAACTCGCCATTCTACCTTAAAAACCGGTTCATACACAAAAACCAGCCCTCAGCCTTCCCCTGAAAAGAACGATTATCATAACGGCATGAGCTCAAATATACGCATCTTCGGCGCGCGCCAGAACAACCTCAAGAATCTTGACGTTTCCATCAACACGGGCGAACTGCTGGTGCTGACCGGCGTATCGGGGTCGGGAAAAAGCTCCCTGGCTTTCGACACGCTGTATGCCGAGGGACAGCGGCGCTATGTGGAAACGTTCTCGCCGTATGCCCGGCAGTTCCTGGACCGCATGGATAAGCCGCAAGTGGACCGCATCGAAGGCATACTGCCCGCTATCGCCATCGACCAGGTCAACCCGGTACGTAATTCGCGCAGCACCGTGGGCACCATGACCGAGCTCAACGATCACCTCAAGCTGTTATATGCGCGCCTGGGCCGGCTGTACTGCCAGTGCTGCGGTACGCAGGTCTTGCGCGACAATCCCGAGTCCATCCAGCGGCAGCTGGCCGTACGCACGCAAGGCACCGACCCGCGCCTGATCATCACTTTCCCCATCGTCGTGCCGGCAAACTTCACTGAAGAAGAAGTGCGCGGATTTCTTGACCAGCAGGGCTACACCCGTGTCCACCACGAGGAAACACGCCTGCAGGCGCCTCCCGTCAAGAAGGCCAAGGAAAAAGGCAAGCGTGTGCCCAAGGCGGAGAAGCTCAGGGTGCTGTATGTCGTCCAGGACCGTTTCCGCTTCGGCACCGCCGAGCCCCAGCGGGTCATGGAGGCGCTGGACGCCGCGCTGAAACAGGGCGATGGCCACATCACCGTTTACGCGATGGAAGAATCGTCCGCAGAGGAAACCGCCTGGCGCTTCAGCAGCCGACTGCATTGCGCCCACTGCGACATTGAATACAGCACACCCCTGCCCAGCACTTTTTCATTCAACTCCCCCCTGGGCGCCTGCGAATCGTGCCGCGGCTTCGGCCGTGTGATGGGCATAGACTACGGGCTGGTCGTACCCGATCAAAAGAAAACCTTGCGCGGCGGAGCGATCAAGCCATGGCAGACTGCCAGCTACAAAGAATGCCAGACCGAAATGGAACAGTACGCGCCCGCGGCGGGCGTCCGGCTGGATGTGCCGTGGGAAGCGCTGGATGAACATGAAAGGCGCTGGGTCATAGACGGGACACCCGACTGGCGCGGCGGCCAGAATGCCTGGAAAACGCAATGGTATGGCGCGCAACGCTTTTTCGACTGGCTCGAATCACGGGCCTACAAGATGCATGTGCGCGTGCTGCTGTCCAAATACCGCAGCTATACGCCCTGCCCGTCCTGCGGCGGCGCGCGGCTGAAACCCGATGCCACACTCTGGCGCCTGGGCAATGACACCGCACACGACGACGACGCGGGCTACCCGCGCTTCATGCCGGTGCATGCCAGCTGGAGCCGCGAAACACTCAACAGCTTGCCGGGCCTGGGTCTGCACGATCTGATGCGTCTGCCCATCGAGCGCGTCCGCGATCACTTTTTTGATATCAGTTTCGGGACCAACATCGACGCCGCCATCGATCTCCTGCTCGATGAAGTGCGCACCCGCCTCAAGTTCCTGTGCGACGTCGGTCTGGGATACTTGTCGCTGGACCGTCAAAGCCGGACACTGTCGGGCGGCGAAGTACAACGCATCAACCTCACCACGGCGCTGGGCACTTCGCTGGTCAATACCCTTTTTGTACTCGATGAGCCATCCATCGGCTTGCATCCGCGCGATATGCATCGTGTCGTGGAGGTAATGCACAGGCTGCGCGCCAACGGCAACACGCTGGTCGTGGTCGAGCATGATCCCCAAGTAATGATAGCGGCCGACCGCATCATGGATATCGGTCCGGGACCGGGAGAGCGTGGCGGGCAGATCGTTTTCGACGGCTCGCCCCAGGAATTGCGCAGTGCCGACACGCTGACCGGGCGTTATCTGGGCGGGCGCCTGCGGGTGGAAGCGCCACGGCCCATGCCGGTGGCAGTAAGCACGCCCCGCCTGGTGCTCGAAGGCGTCAAGGCCAACAATCTCAAGAACGTGTCGGTTTCGATTCCGCTGGGCCGGCTGGTGTGCATAACCGGCGTATCCGGATCGGGCAAGTCCACCCTGATACAGGATGTGCTGTACCCGGCCATCCTCAAACAGAAAGGCCGGCCCACCGAAGCACCCGGGGAACATCAGCACCTGCTTGGCGTGGAGCAACTGGCCGACGTGGTCATGGTGGATCAGACGCCCATCGGCAAAACGGCGCGCTCGAATCCGGCAAGTTACGTCGGCGCCTTTGACGCCATACGCAAGCTGTTCGCTCAGGCAAGCTTGTCCAGGGAACGCGGTTATACGGCGGGCACGTTCAGTTTCAACACGGGCGACGGCCGCTGCCCCACCTGCGGCGGCACCGGATTCGAACACGTCGAAATGCAATTCCTCTCGGACGTATACCTGCGCTGTCCGGATTGCGACGGCAAGCGCTTCCGCCCGGAAATCTTGGAGGTGAAAGTAGAACACCTGGGACGCAGCGCATCCATCGACCAGGTCCTGGCAATGACAGTCAATGAAGCGCTGACGTTCTTCAGCGGACTGCGCGATGTTCAGTGGGGACTGGCGCCGCTCGCCGATGTGGGGCTGGAATACGTACAACTCGGCCAGCCGGTACCCACGCTGTCGGGCGGCGAAGCCCAGCGGCTGAAACTGGCCGGTCACCTGGCCGCGGCGACGCGCAGCGGCATTTCCTCGGCCAAGGTCGCAAAGAAAGGCAGCCTTTTCCTGTTCGACGAACCGACGACGGGCCTGCACTTCGACGACGTGGCGCGGCTGATGCGGGCGTTCCGCAAGCTGCTTGGCGCGGGCCACTCGCTGCTTGTCATCGAACACAATCTCGACGTCATCAGGGCCGCGGACTGGCTGATCGACCTGGGCCCGGAAGGCGGCGACGCCGGCGGCATGGTGGTGGGCGTGGGCACGCCGGAAGACCTGATGCAAAACAAGGCTTCCCATACAGGCGAGGCGCTGGTCGACTACACCAGTGCGATTGTCTACGAGGACAAGTCCCAGAAAGCCCGCTTGCTGGCCGAACCGGCAGCGCACTATGCCGGCGAAAGCGGCACACCCCTGCAAACACTCGTCAAACAGAAGCGGGGCCAGGCGCAAAGCATCGATATCATCAACGCCCGCGAACACAACCTCAAGGGCATCAATGTCAGCATTCCGCACGACACTTTCACCGTGATAACGGGGGTTTCGGGGTCCGGCAAATCGACGCTGGCCTTCGACATCCTGTTCAATGAAGGACAGCGCCGCTACCTGGAGTCGCTAAACGCCTACGCGCGCGCCATCGTCCAGCCGGCCGGCAAGCCTGATGTGGACGCCATCTACGGCATCCCGCCCACGGTGGCGATCGAGCAACGCACAAGCCGGGGGGGCAGGAAATCCACCGTGGCCACCATGACGGAAATCCATCATTTCCTGCGCCTGCTTTATGTGAAGCTGGGCACGCAAATGTGTCCGACGTGCAATGTCGCCGTCGAGCCGCAGAAAGCCGAACAGATCGTTGCCCAGCTGCTGCGCGACTACAAGGGGCAGCACATAGGCGTGCTGTCGCCGCTGGTCACCGCGCGCAAAGGCTATTACACCGATCTGGCGAAATGGGCCGCTACCAAAGGCTATTCACACTTGCGAGTGGACGGCGAGTTCATTCCCGTAACGCCGTGGCCCCGGCTGGATCGCTACAAGGAACACACCATAGAGCTGCCCATCGCCGACCTGCTGGTCGATCCCAAGCATGAGCCTGCGTTGCGGGAAGCCATCCGCAGCGCGCTGGAACACGGCCAGGGTAGCTTGAGCGTATTGGTCGGCCTGACCGATGGCGACGCTCCCACCGTGGACGAACGCCGCCTGGTCGGGCTCAGCCACGCATCGCAGCAGCGCCATTTCTCTGTCAAGCGCGCCTGCCCTTGCTGCGGCACCAGCTTTCCCGAACCCGACCCACGCATGTTCTCGTACAACTCCAAGCATGGCTGGTGCACCGCCTGTTTTGGCACGGGGCTGCAGCTTTCAGGCTTTGATGCCGAGCAGACAGGTGAAGAAACCGCCTGGAACGCCTGGTATGAAGGCAATACGGAAACGTGCAGCAGCTGTCACGGCGAGCGGCTCAATCCCGTGTCGCGGGCCTTCCGGTGGCGCGGGCGCTCTATCGCCGAACTGGCGGCGCTGCCCGTATCCGATGCGCAAGCCTTCTTCACGGGCCTGATCAGTCAGGGCCGCGAGGTCGAAATCGCACGCGATATCCTGACGGAAATCCAGGGCCGCCTGAACTTCATGCACGAAGTGGGCTTGAGCTATCTGGCCCTGGACCGCGCCGCACCGACCTTGTCGGGCGGCGAGGCACAACGCATACGGCTTGCCGCCCAGCTTGGCTCGAATCTGCAAGGCGTATGCTATGTACTGGACGAGCCGACCATAGGCCTGCACCCGCGCGACAACCGGATTCTGCTGAACGCGCTTGCGGCCCTGGAAGGCAATGGCAATACGCTGGTCGTCGTGGAACATGACGAAGACACCATACGGCGCGCTTCGCACATTATCGACATAGGTCCCGGCGCGGGCGTGCGCGGCGGCATGGTCGTGGCGCAAGGCAGCGCCCAGGACCTCATCGACAATCCTGCCTCGATTACCGGGCGTTACCTGAAAACGCCCTTGCGCCATCCCCTGCAGGCACGCCGCCCTGTGGATAAGGACACACCCATGATCCAGGTCAGCAAGGCGCATCTGCATAACCTGCACAACGTGACAGCACGCCTGCCCGTCGGCCGCCTCAGCGTGGTCACCGGCGTTTCCGGCTCGGGCAAATCCACTCTGGCCCGCGACGTGTTGCTGGACAACATCGCTCAGGCCGTATCGAAGCGCCAAGCTCCGGCGTGGCACGGCTGCGTAGAGATCACAGGATGGGAACAGATCGACCGAGTACTGGAAGTCGACCAGACGCCTATAGGAAAAACGCCGCGCTCCTGCCCGGCAACGTATATCGGCTTCTGGGACGATGTGCGCAAGCTTTTTGCAGAGACCCGCGATGCCCGCATACGAGGCTGGAGCGCGGCGCGCTTCTCGTTCAATACGGGCGAAGGGCGCTGCCCTGTGTGCGAAGGCCAGGGTCTGCGCACGATCGAAATGAGCTTCCTGCCCGACGTCAAGGTGCTTTGCGACGCTTGCGGCGGCGAACGTTTCAACCGCGACACGCTCAATGTGACTTGGCGTGACAAGAGCGCCGGCGAAGTCCTGAAAATGGAAGTCGACGAAGCCATCAGCTATTTTGCGGCCCATTCGAAAATTTCCCGCCCCTTGCAGTTGATGCAGGACGTGGGCCTGGGCTATCTGACCCTGGGCCAGCCCTCGCCCACGCTGTCTGGCGGCGAAGCGCAACGCATCAAGCTGGTTACGGAACTGACCAAGGCCAGGCTAACCGATGGCGTGATCAAGACCGGCCGGGCTTCGCGTATTCCGCATACCCTGTATGTGCTTGACGAGCCTACGGTAGGCCTTTCCATGGCCGATGTCGAAAAACTCATTCATGTGCTGCATCGTCTGGTGGAAGCGGGCAATACCGTCGTGGTCATAGAACATAATCTGGACGTGATCGCCGAAGCCGACTGGATACTGGACCTGGGACCGGAAGGCGGCAACGGCGGCGGACGCCTGGTCGCCGAAGGAACGCCCGAGCATATCGTCAGCCTGAAGAAGCAATCCCATACCGGGGCGGTGCTGGGTCCCTTCCTGCAGGCAGCCGGTTCCGGCGCCAACGCGCACTCCCTTAGTAGTGTTAGCAGGCCCTGATGCTTTGTCGTTTCGAGGACCGCCTGTCGGGGCAGGCACTGGAGCTGCTCGATTTCAGCCACCGTATTCATGCATGCAGTGCAGCCCAGCTGCCGGCCGCGTTTGCGGACATCGAGGCGGCCCGGCAGCGGGGATGCTGGGTAGCCCTGCTGCTGGACTACGAGCTGGGCGAATGGCTGGAGCCTGCCGTAATGAGCTCCGACACGGGATCAGACGCGGCCCCGGCACGGGCAAGAGCCGGGGCGCTGTCCCCGGGACCTGCCGATGAACCGCGCCTTACCGCGCTGGTTTATAAACAGGCGGCGCATGTACCGGTATGGAGCGATCCGGCCGCCGGCAGCGCTGTGGACCTGGATGCCCATCCCCTGATCGAAAAGAATCAGTACCTGCGGCAGGTAGAAGACATACGGGCGAGCATAGGCCGCGGCGAGCTCTATCAGGCCAACTATACGTTTCCGATAAGGATCGCCACGGCCACGCCGTACCGGAACCTATACCGGGCCATCGCAGCACGGCACCCCGCCGGCCATGCGGCCTATATTGAGGACGGTTCGCGCACGATATTGTCGTTTTCCCCCGAGCTGTTCTTTGCCCGCAAGGGCGCGACGCTGACCGTACGTCCCATGAAGGGAACGGCGCCGCGCCATGCCGACCCCGTACTGGACAAGCTAGCGGCACAAGAACTCTTGCACAGCGAAAAGAACCGTGCCGAGAACCTGATGATAGTGGACTTGTTGCGCAACGACTTGGGACGGCTGGCTATGCCGGGTTCAGTCAAGGTCGACGCTCTTTTTTCCCTGGAACGCTATCCATCCGTCTGGACGCTCACTTCCACCATCAGCGCGCAAGCGCCGGATAAAAGCCTGGAGGAATTGCTGCGGGCGCTTTTCCCTTGCGGCTCGATCACCGGCGCGCCGAAAGTCGCCGCCATGAAAAAAATCCGCGAACTGGAAGCGCACCCTCGCGGCATTTACTGCGGCAGTGTGGGCTGGCTGGCTCCGGATGGCGACTGCTCCCTGAATGTAGCAATACGGACGGTTTCCATGCGGCAAGACGGTTCAGGTATTTTCGGCGTAGGAGGCGGGATTGTGTACGACTCGGATGGGGAGCTGGAGTGGCAGGAATGCCAGTGGAAAGCCCGGCTATTGCAGCTTGGCAATTTTCCCTAACGTTCTGCCACCCTGGGTCATAGCGTGGCGGCCAGCCAGCCGCGCAATGCATTGGATACCCGGATGGAGGGCGACGCCAGAAACTGTTCACGCGTGATGCGGGCCTCCTGAACCTGCCCGCTGTCCAGCAAGTCGCGACGCTGGACGCCCGGCAACAGGCCGCAGTCCAGCGGCGGCGTAAGCCACGTATTGCTGGCGGCATCCAGGATGTAGATATTGCTACGGCTCCCTTCGCACACCTCGTCTCGTTCGTTGCAAAAAACCACGTCGAAAAAGGCAGGGTTACGCGCGAGCCAGGCCTGGGCTGCCTCATACCATGGCCTATGGGTGGTCTTGTGCCGCAGCCACAGCCTATCGCCTTGCAGCAGTGTCTCGCTGATTGTCAGGCGTACAGGCTGGGGCGTTGGAGGCAAAGGATCGGATTCCAGCGAATAGCGGCCGTCCCGATCCAGCAACAAGCGCAGGCGGTGGCTGCTGCCGGCGTCCAGTTTACCGATGTGTTCGTGCACGTCGCGCAACAACACATCGGCGGGCCAGACGTAACCCAGCGCCTCGCAAGAGTCTTGCAAGCGCCGCCAGTGGCCAGCCAGCAAGGGCGCATGCCGCCCAGGTTCTATTCTTATGGTTTCGATAAGGCGAACGCCGGGCCGGGACATGATCACGTTCCGACCTCAGGCGGCGTCGCTTACGACGCCGACCGGCTTGCCGCGGCCGCGAAACCAGTTGACGAAAATGGCACCGATCAACAGCAGGCCCAGGTATCCCAGCAAGGGATAAACGGTGCCGATCAGCGTCGTAAAGCCAACGAAGCTCAGCGCCAGGCCGATGGCGCAGGACAGCAGGCTGAGGACGCGAAAACGGTTCGTCTCGGGCCGGGAGAAGCGCGCACTGAAAGCGAAGAACATGCCCACGGCGGTGCTATAAATCATGCAGGTTATGGACACTGTCATCAGTATGCCGACAATGGGCGAGAGCCGCGATGCCAGCATGAGCGTGGGCAATTCGGCGCCCTGCAATTGGTTCAGGTTGGAGAACAGGCTGACGTTGAGCAACAGGATCAGCAGGCCCAGGCCCACTCCGCCCAGCATCCCTCCCCGCGAGGTGGTCTTGATATCGCGGGTGCGTCCCGAAATCACCGCCAGCATGGGAAAGCCAACGGCAATATTGAAGGATGCATAAAGTGCCGCGCCCAAGGCCCAATGTGGCGCTACGGTTTCCTGGGTCTTGCTGAATGCCAGCAGCTCATCGAAATTGGCATCGCTGGTAAACAGGGCATAGGTGGTAATGACCAGTACCAGCGCGATGAGCAAGGGCGTGGCGAGACTCACCAGGTCGATGATCCGTTTGACGTTAAGGCACAGGGTCAGTACGACCAGAACTGTCATGAAAACGCCGCCGACCACGGGCGACAAGCCGAACTGCTGCTTGAAGAGCGCGCCGGTTCCCGCGAGCATGGCGACACCAACGCCAAACAGGAAGAAGGTGAGCAAGATGTCCATGACGGCCCCGGCACGATGGCCGAACAATAGGCGCAATACGTCTTTGTGCGATTGTGCCTGCAGCGTCGTGCTGATGCGGGCTATCTGCATGCCCAGAAAGGCGAAAAGCAGGCCGGCGAGCACGGTGCCGGCTATGCTGGCGACGCCGTAGCCGGTAAAGAATTGAAGGATTTCCTGGCCGGAAGCGAATCCGCCTCCGATGATGACGCCCATATAGGCGAAGGCGAGTTGTACCGCGTATCTGTTCATGGTGAAGCCTGGCTTTCCTGATCGATGACTCAGGGAGGATTGTACAAGGCGGGCTTTTTGGTGTTGCTTGACGGTGGGTGGCGCTGTTGGCGCTGTTTTGGCTTGTGATCATTCTTGCCGCGCGTGTCAGGTCCTATGAGGTCCTGTCCCGCTGGGGAATGGACGCTTGGGATGTCGTTGGTTTATAGGCGGCTTCCGCAGCGGAGCGGACGCGCGGAATGTTGGGGGCTAGGGTCCACTACGTTCGGTAAAAAAGCGGGTTCCGGGCATCGCCAGAAACGCGACAAGATGCGCGATGTCGTCTGTGCCGGCATGGTGCTGCCCGATGTCTTCTGTGCCGGCGTGGTGCTGCCGGACGATACGCTTGCGTGTGTTGCGCAGTAGATCACCGCTTTTGGCATCCGTGTTGAGCAGCAGATCACGGCTTTTGGCATAGGTGTCGCGGCAGCCATGGCTGGGCATGATGGTGTTGATGGTGATTCCGCTGGTGCACAGATCGCGGGCCAGCGACTGGGACAGGCCGGCCACCGCGGCCCTGGCAAGCGAGTATGTCACCGCGGCGCCGGAAGAGGAGAACCCGTTTTCGATGCTGCAGATGTTGATGATTCGGCCGCCCTCTTTCAGATATGGCAGCGATACTTGCAGGGCGATGGAGAGTTCCCTGGCGCCGACTGCGACCGCATGATGTAGATTCTTTGGCATCGCGGTTCCAGTGGGCCGAGCCACCGTCATCCCGATGTGATTTACCAGGATGTCCAGACGGCCAAGCTCGCGAACCGCCTGTTCCACCGCCGACTCCATCGCGGCGACATCCGACGGATCGGCCTGGATCGCCAGCGCAGTGCCTCCTGCACCCACAATGGCCTGGACTTCGCCGGCCGGACGTTCACATGGACCGCCATACGTGAGCGCGACCGCGGCGCCGTTGGCGGCCAGCCTTGTTACGACGCTGGCGCCGCGACTGCGCGCTTTTCCAGTGACCAGGGCGACTTTACCGAAAAGCGCTTGTGTGCCGACCATAGTATTTACCATGACGCGTCCTTGAAGATCTGAAACATGGTTACATCGGCCAACTATGGATTCGAACCGCCGCGCAGGCTACTGGCCGGTCGGCCTCCGCCCGTCGGCCCTGTTCTTCATGATTTCGCGATACTCTTCAACAAGCCCCCACCCATAAATCAGGAAATCTGCCCATGCTCGCTTCCCGCATCGATCATCTGGTCATCACCGCGCCCACGCTGGCGCAAGGTACGCAGTATCTCTCCCAGGCCCTGGGCGTCAGTCCGCAAATGGGCGGCGCCCACCCGCGCATGGGTACGCACAACTGCGTCCTAAGGCTGGGGCCGGATCTGTATGCGGAAGTGATCGCCTCCGCTCCGGATGCGGCTGCGCCTGCCCGGCCGCGCTGGTTCCAGCTGGACGATACCCTCTGGAATGATCGTCCGCGGTTGGCAACCTGGGTGGTGCGCACCAGCGATATCCGCGCGGCGCAAGCCGCAGCCCGCAACCCGAACGGCGAAATCCATGCCATGACGCGCGGTGAACTGGAGTGGCTGATAACGATCACCGAAGATGGCAGCCTGCCCATGCAAGGCGCCGTGCCCGCATTCATTCAATGGAGCGCCTCCCAGCATCCGGCCGCATCGATGCGGGATATGGGCTGTGCCTTGATCGGCCTGGAATCTCATCACCCCGAGGCTCCGGCCATCGACGGCATGTTGCGTCGTATCGGTTTTGAAGGAAGTTTTTCGGCACATGCTGTTCCGGCAGGCACGCAGCCGTACTTGATCGCGCATATCCAGACGCCGGGTGGGCCGCGTCAGCTGGGAAATATCGGCGGCCGCTGAACGGAAATGGGGCCCTGTGCCGCTGAACGGGAATTCGGCCCTATAGTGTCGGCCCACGCGTTTCTGCAAGCCCTCCTCCCGTATAATCGGGCATGAGCAAATCTTATCTCCGCATCGCATGAAGGTGCCCAAGCGTCTCGCT
>JAKFDW010000372.1:0-8404 GCA_036675955.1 Orrella sp.
TCTCGAACCATTCCCTTACATTACTACGGTAGTCCCATGAGCCTTACTAGCGAAAAAATCGGAGAAGTACTGGTCGTGTCCACGGCCGGCCAGATCAACAGCGCCAATGCCGCAGCGCTGGAGGCCGAACTGCTTGCCCTGGTCGAACAAGGCGAGCACCGGTGGGTTCTCGATATGAGTCGTCTCGACTATATTTCCAGCGCCGGTTTGCGGGTAATGCTTTTGCTTGCCAAGCGCTTGAAGCAGGGTTCGGGACGGCTGGTGTTGTGCGGCATGCAGCCTCATGTGCACGAAGTATTCGACATCAGCGGCTTCTTGTCCATACTTACTGTGGTGGACAGCCGTGCCACGGCGCTAGCGCTGGAATAAGGCGCGCAAGGGGGCCAGCGCCTGGTGCAGGCGCCCGAAAGCATCTTCACGCTGGCCATCCAGCTGTTGTGCCTGAGCCAGCGAAATTTCCGTAAAGCGCAAGGTTTCTCCTGGCATGGCTTGCGCAATAAGGGACAGGTCCACCGTGGCCACATGCCCGATCTTCGCATAGCCGCCTGTCGTCTGGCGGTCGGCCATCAGGATAATGGGATTGCCGTCAGGCGGCACCTGTATGCTGCCAAAACTGGTGGCTTCCGACAGCAGCTGGGTGCTGCTCTTCAGCGATAGTTGCGGGCCTTGCAGCCGATAGCCCATGCGTTCGGAGAGCGGACTGACGCGGTAGTCGCCGGCAAAGAAATCGGCAATCGACGCATCGGTGAACAAGCCGGTATGCGCGCCGCGCATGACGCGTATTGCCGCCCTGGGAACCAGTCCCAGGACCGCCGGCAAATACACTTTGATTTTCCAGAGTTCCTGCTCCAGGTCGTTGAGCGCGCGCTTGTCCAGCGCGCCCAGCATGTTGAGCACATCGCCTTTCTGGAGGGCGCGGCCGTGATAGCCGCCGAAGCCGCCGCGCAGGTAAGTGCTGCGGCTGCCCAGCACCGAAGGCAGGGCGATGCCGCCATTCCAGGCGATATAGGCGCGCAAGCCGGCTGTCCGGGCACCGAAGGCGAGGGTGTCGCCGGCGCGCACAATAAGCGGGCGATTGTTGGGGATTGGCTCTTTATTCAGCGTGGGGCTGAGGTGCGCGCCGCTGATGGCGATGCATCCCGGCGCGTCGAAGCGCAAGACCGGTCCGACCAGCGTGACTTCCAGGGTGGCTTCGTTTTCGGGGTTGCCCGCCAGCAGGTTGGCCAGCCGGTGAGCCCTGCTGTCCATCGCGCCGCCTACCGGGACGCCCAGGTGCTGGTGGCCGTGGCGGCCCAAGTCCTGGAAGCTTGACAGCAGGCCGGGCTTGATGACGGTGATGCTCATGTGCGATCGTGCCGGGCGGCAAGGAAATCTTCGGCACTGATGGGAATGAACCTGACCGTGTCGCCGGGCGCAAGCAGGGTCGCCGGATTCTCCAGCGGATCGAACAGCACCAGGGGCGTGGCGCCGATGATGTGCCAGCCGCCCGGCGACAGGTTGGGGTAGATCATGGTTTGCAGGTTGGCAATGGCCACCGAACCGGCGGGTACATCGGTGCGCGGCGTGCTGCGCCGGCCGATCGCGAGTTTTGGGTCGTGCATGCCGATATAAGGTGCGCCCGGTGCAAAACCCAGCATGAAAACGTAGGCCGGGGTCGCGCTGTGCAGGCGTATTACTTCTTCTTCGGAGATATGGCAGTGCTGCGCCACATGGGCAAGATCAGGCCCACGGGTGCCTCCGTAGCACACAGGAATGTCGATCTGCCGCGGCGTGACGGACCCGGCATCCTGGGCGAACACCTGTTCGAGGACTTGCTCGATTTCGCCGGCCAAGTCCTCGAAGCCTGTACTGGCGCCGCGGGGACGCGGCTGATAATGCAGTGCGACTGAGTTGAACGTGGGAATGATGTCGCTGATTCCCTCGAGGCGGGCGGCGCGCAGCGCGGCTGCCGCCGTGGCGCACCGAAGCCCGATCTGCGTGTTGACCTGATCCCCGAAGACCAGCAGCAGGCTGCGATCGCCTTGCGGCACGATCTTCCAGGCGCTGGCGCCTTCAGGGGAGAGGCCGGCCATGCGCTCGTCTGCCTCTATTTGGCGAACAGGGATTCAATATTCTTGAACGACTTGAATTCAAGCGCATTGCCCGATGGGTCCAGGAAGAACATGGTTGCCTGCTCGCCGACTTCGCCCTTGAAGCGCACATAGGGCTCGATGATGAATTTGGTGCCGGCGGCCTTCAGCTTTTCGGCCAGTGCCTCCCAGACGCCCATGTCGAGCACGGCGCCGAAGTGGCGTACGGGAACGTTGTGGTCATCGACGTTGTTCGTGACCGTGCTGCCGCATTCATCGGGCGACAGGTGCGTGACGATTTGGTGGCCGAAGAAATTGAAGTCCACCCATTCATTGGATGAACGGCCTTCAGGACAGCCGAGCAGCTCGCCATAAAATGCGCGCGCCTCAGCCAGGTCGCGCACGGGAAATGCAAGGTGGAATGGGGGTATCGTAGTTTGCGACATCAGAGGCTCCGTATGGGGTCAGCGGCCATTTTAATGTTATTTCCCTGAATATTGCTGCAAATGACAGGACGGCTTACGACTCCTCGATACTGACGCGGTTTGGAGGGAAGGCCAGGGAGAAAATGCTGCCTGCGCCCAGGCGGCTGTGTATGGTCAATTCGGCGTTGTGGCGCATGGCCACGTGCTTGGTAATGGCCAGTCCCAGGCCGGTTCCGCCGGTGGCTCGCGAGCGGCCGCGATCGACCCGGTAGAAGCGCTCGGTCAGGCGCGGAATGTCTTGCGATGCGATCCCTATTCCGGTGTCCTGCACCGAGTAGCAGGCGTGGCCGCTTTCAGTACGGTACCAACTGACTGTGATCGTGCCATCCTTCGGGGTATAGCGGATGGCATTCGTGAGCAAGTTGGATATGGCTGAAGCCAGTTCGGTTTCCATGCCGTTGATGCACAAGTCGTCGGCAATGTTCTCGACAAAGACATGCTGGCCCTTGGACAGTATCTGCGCTTGCAGCAGGGCCTCGTGAATGACGGTGCTCATGCGCACCGGCTCGCCGCTGGCGGTGGGCGAGGACTCCAGCGTGGACAATGTAAGCAGGTCGGCAACGATGGCCTGCATGCGCTGGGCCTGTTCCAGCATCATGTTCTGATAGCGCTCTTTCTGTTCGGCGCTCAGCGACTCGGCGGGCATGTCGCGCATCGTTTCCAGGAAGCCGGACAACACAGTAAGCGGCGTACGCAGTTCATGCGACACATTGGCCACGAAATCCTTGCGCGTCGTTTCGAGTTTTTCGACCTGGGTGACATCGCGGGTGACGATCAGGAACTTGCCCACGCCATATGGAGCCAGTTGCACCAGCAAAGACTTTTCCTGTCCGTCTTTCTGCAGATGCAGCAATACCGGGCCGGGCCAACTGTTCTGCCGCGCGTAGCGGTTGAACTCGGGAGCGCGCAGAATATTGAAAATGCTGTGGTTGCGATCCATTTCCAGATTGAGCCCGATATGCTCGCAGGCTGTCTGATTGCACCAGGTCAGCAGCATGGACTCGTCCAGGGTGATCGCTCCGTCCGGCAGGGCCTCGGCGGCCAGCATAATGACATCGACCTGCCGGGTCAGCAGTTCGATTTCCACCTTGTCCTGGCGCAGCTTGCGGTATATGGGCGCCAGCACTTCGTCCCAGGGCCCGACGGACGGCGGAGGCGGCGCTTCTATATTCCTGACCCACTTCGAGATGCGCGAAAGCTGAAGGCCGCTGACCAGAATCATGATGAGCAGCCCGAAGGCGAATACGCCCCACCCGGTACTGACGCCCAGCCAGGCTCCGGTCAACCATCCCAATACCGCCCATAAACCTATGGTTATCAATGTCTTAGTCATTTATGCAACGTTTCAAGGGCGATCGTGGTGGGTTCGTGGGCTAGGGATGGCTACGCGAACTTGGGCGGCTGGGCGGTGAACCGGTAACCCGCGCCGCGTACGGTTTCGATATGGTTCTCGTGCTGACTCGGTTCCAGGGCTTTGCGCAGACGCCGGATATGCACGTCTACCGTGCGTTCTTCGACGAAGACATGATCGCCCCACACCTGGTCCAGCAACTGCGCCCGCGAGAATACGCGTTCGGTATGCGTCATGAAAAAGTGTAGCAGGCGGAACTCGGTGGGACCGACGGTCAATGAGACTTCCCCGCCTCTGACACGGTGGGTGGCCGGATCCAGGAACAGGGTGCCGATCTGGATCAGGTCGTCTGTCAGTTGCGGAGCGCGCCGGCGCAATACCGCCTTGATGCGGGCCATCAACTCTTTGGGAGAAAACGGCTTGGTGATGTAATCGTCGGCACCGGCTTCAAGCCCTTCGATCTTATCGTGCTCGGCGCCCTTGGCGGTGAGCATGATCACCGGAACCTGGCGGGTGCGCTCGTCGGAGCGCAATTGCCTGGCCAGCGTGATGCCCGAAGCACCGGGCAACATCCAGTCCAGGACGATAAGGTCGGGCAGCTCGGCGCGGATCAATGTCTGGGCCTGCTCGGCGTCAAAGGCGCGCAGCACCTTGTGACCGGCAAAAGACAGGTTTACCGCAATCAGTTCCTGGATAGCCGGCTCGTCCTCTACGACTAATATGGTTGTGCTCATAGGGCCTGGTAAATATTGAGGGTGAATGATAATTCGGAAAAATGCATACCAAGGATAATATGGCGCCAATATTTCAGGTTTGTGAAAACGCGCCGCGCGGTGCAGGTTTTTTTGCCATAGAGCGCGACAGAATGTTGTACGATAATCAAACCATGCAAAATACCCGTACTCCTGCGCCAGACAACGGCCCATCCGCTTCCTCCGCCGAGGCCAGCACACATTTCGGTTTCAAGACCGTAGGCGAAAAAGAAAAGGCAAGCAAGGTCGCCGAGGTTTTCCATTCGGTGGCAGGGCGTTACGACATCATGAACGACCTTATGTCCGTTGGCCTGCATCGTGTCTGGAAGGCCTTTACCATAGGCCGTGCCGATGTGCGTCCCGGCATGAAGGTGCTCGACATCGCGGGCGGCACGGGCGACCTGGCGCGCGCGTTTGCCAAGCGCGCCGGGCCCTCGGGTGAAGTCTGGCTTACCGATATCAACGATTCCATGCTAAGGGTGGGGCGCGACCGCCTGACCGACAGCGGCATGCTCGTCCCCACAGCTGTATGCGATGCCGAAAAGCTGCCCTATCCCTCCGGCTATTTTGACCGCGTGAGCGTTGCTTTCGGCTTGCGCAACATGACACACAAGGATCGCGCGCTGGCCGAAATGCGGCGGGTGCTGAAGCCGGGCGGCAAATTGCTGGTGCTTGAATTCTCGCGCGTGGCCAAGCCGCTGGCGCCAGCCTACGATTGGTACTCCTTCAATATCCTGCCATGGCTGGGCAAGAAGGTGGCCGGCGACGAAGAAAGCTACCGTTACCTGGCCGAATCCATACGCATGCATCCCGACCAGGCCACGCTTGCCGGCATGCTCGAGGCCGCCGGCTTGTCGCGTGTGCGTTATTTCAACCTCACGGCCGGCATGGTTGCCCTGCACGAAGGCGTGAATCTGGGCTGATTCCCATCGCCGCATGCCCAATGGCCGCTGCGCAAAGGCCAGTCTTGGTGCGCGGCGGAACTTTATCTATGTTGCAAGGTCTGAATTTATGCTAACGTTCAGGTTCCAGTAAGATTACTTGCTACCACTGAATTTATTAAACGAAATCTATATTTCGGTGGCGCGCGGTCAGCGGGCCACTACAGGAGCACTACATGACCCATGGGTTTTCACGGTTTATTGCCATCGCGATGCTGGCTGTATCAGCGGGCGCGATGCTTTCAGTGTCCTTCGACGCCGAAGCTCGCCGTGCTGGCGGCGGAAAGAGCTTTGGCCGGCAGTCTTCCAACGTAACCGAGCAGCGTCAGGCCGTTACGCCACCTGCAGCCAACAACATGACTCGCAACGCAGCCCCGGCGGCCGGCGCAGCGGCAGCCGGCACGGCAGCCAAAAGCGGCATGTCCCGCTTTCTGGGCCCCATCGCCGGCATAGCGGCTGGCCTGGGCATTGCGGCATTGCTGTCCAGCATGGGCTTGTCCGGCGCGTTTCTTGAAATGATGTCCAGCCTGGTGCTGATCGCCCTGCTGGTTTTTGCCGTCATCTTCGTCGTTCGCAAGCTGCGCGGCGGCGCCGCCCGACCGGCCATGCAGCAAGCCGGCTCGGGCCCCTTGCACCGCCAGCACACGCAGTCGCACGGAACGCAGTCGCAGAATACCTGGCGCGAGTCCAGCCAGCCTGCATCCGCGGCGACATCTGCCGCAACAGCGGCGGCGGTTGCGGCCGTACCGGCTCCTCCGGTGGACGACAAATGGTTCATTCCCGGCGATTTCGACACGTCCTCTTTCCTGGCCAACGCCAAGAAGCAGTTCATCGAAATCCAGGAAGTCTGGGACAGCGGCAATCTGGACAAGCTGCGCGAATACATGACCGACGACCTCGTTGCCGAAGTCAAGCCTGAAATCCTGGCTCGCAGCGAAGGCAATCACACACAGGTTGTGCTGCTCAACGCCGAACTTCTTGGCATTGAAGCGGTTTCAGGCGGCCACCTGGCCAGCGTGCGGTATTCGGGCATGCTGCGCGAAGCCAAAGAGGCGGAAGCCTTCCGCTTCGAAGAAGTCTGGAATCTGTACAAGGCCGACGGCGAAGGCTGGTTGCTGGCAGGTATTCAGCAAATTCCCGTCGAATACGCCAGCTAAGCCTGCGACAAGCACATAAGGCGATACAAGGGGCACCGCAATGGTGCCCCTTTGCATAGCCCGCCGGCACGGTGCGCAACGCCAGCACTCAGGATTGCTTTCACGTAAAACCGTTAAACTTGAGTCCTTGTGCCTTACCCGCTCACCTGAACCGGCCTTGCCGCAGAAATCGACATGCTTCCTTTGCCTACTTTTCTTGCTCCAGCAGCGATCCATGCGCGCATGCTCAACAAGCTGCTGCAGCGCGAAAGCTGGGCGCGAGACCGATTAAGCCGCCACGCCGGCAAGACAGCGCGCTTTATCGTCGGCAGCATCAAAACGAGTCTCACCATCCAGGCGGGGGGGCTGGTCCAGTCTTCCGATCCCGCCGTCGTGCCCGATGTCACGCTTACGATCCCGGCCGGCAAGATTGCGCAACTGCCTGCCGTGCTTCGCGCCCGCGATCCATCGTTGCTTACCGAGCTCATGCATATCGAAGGCGACGCAGGGCTGGCGCATCTGGTGTCGGATCTGGCCCGCGACCTGCGCTGGGATGCCGAAGACGACCTGTCCAGACTGGTTGGCGACATGGCCGCGCGGCGTCTGCTGCAAACCGGAAAGATCATTGCCGAGGGTGTGCAGTCATCGGCTGAGCGCCTGGCCGGCAATGTAAGCGAATTCCTGTCCCATGAAAGCGGCATGATGGCAAGCCGCCCGGCGTTCGAAGACAACATCGCACTGATGCAGGCCATGTCCGCAAGGCTGGACCAACTCGATGCGCGCGTGGCCAGGCTGAAGCCGGCTGCTTCCAGCCTTGTGCGCAAGGGCTGAGCATGTTGACTTTCTTTCGCCTCTTTCACATTATCATCATTGCCTTGCGCTTCCGGCTTGACGATCTCGTCCTGTCCAGCATCAAGCACCCCATTGCCTACAGCCTCTTGCGCATCGTGCGGCTTGGACGCAAGCCCAAGATGGCCCGCGGCGTGCGCCTGCGCGTGGCGCTGGAATCGCTGGGGCCCATTTTCGTCAAGTTCGGGCAAGTGCTTTCCACGCGCCGCGACCTGATCCCGCTGGACATCGCCATCGAGCTTGCGCTGCTGCAGGATCGCGTGCCGCCGTTCCCTTCGGATCAGTCCGCAGCGCTTATTGAGGCCGCCTTGGGCGCATCGCCGCATACCTTGTTCAAACATTTTGAAGCCGACCCCGTGGCGTCGGCATCGATTGCGCAAGTGCATTTTGCCGTATTGCACGATGGCCGCGAAGTGGCCGTCAAAGTCTTGCGCCCGGGCATGCGCGAGGTCATAGAAAAAGACCTCACTCTCATGCGTGCGCTGGCGGGGCTGGTGGAGCGCCTGGCTGCCGATGCACGCCGCCTGAAGCCGCGCCAGGTCGTCGCGGAATTCGATATCTATCTGCACGACGAGCTCGATCTTATTCGCGAAGCTTCCAATTGCAGCCAGTTGCGGCGCAACTTCGGACCCGATACCGGCCGTGCAGACTTGCTCATGGTGCCCGAAGTCGTCTGGGAATATTGCGCCACCACGGTGTTCACCATGGAGCGCATGCGCGGCATACCGGTCAGCCAGACCGAAAGGCTCAAGGCCGCCAATATTGACCTGAAAGGGCTGGCGCGGACCGGGGTGGAAATCTTTTTCACACAGGTTTTTGCC
>JAKFDW010000373.1:0-10507 GCA_036675955.1 Orrella sp.
GAACAGGGGAGGTTGATGGTGTCAGGCTAGCGTCTTGCTAATGCCCAACTGTGAAAAGAGTTCTGCATTGCGTGCGGCCTGCGTGCCATACCGCAAGCGGGTGGCCGCGACAATTTGACCGAGTTGCAACAATGCTATGCTAAATTCTTGATTAATAATAACATATTGACACTCCGAGGCATGCGACATCTCGCTGCCCGCGGCAAGTAAGCGGCGCGATATAACTTGCGGCGCGTCCTGGCCCCGATTCGTCAATCGGGATTCCAATGCTTCTATGGAAGGCGGAAGAATAAAAATGCCGATTGCTTGCGGGTAATGCTCGCGCACCTGGCGGGCGCCTTGCCAGTCGATCTCCAGCAGCACGTCGTCGCCCCGTGCAAGCGCCGTGTCGATGCGGTCACGGGGAGTGCCATAAAAGTTGCCATGGACTTCCGCCCATTCCAGCAGCGCCTGATCATCGCGCAGGGCCAGGAACTCTTCGGTGCTGACAAACCGGTAGTGCTTGTCGGCCTGTTCGCCCGGGCGCGGCGCGCGCGTTGTGCACGAAATGGACAGCATCAGGCTGGGATCTTCGGCCAGCAGCCCATTGACCAGGCTGGATTTGCCGGCTCCGCTGGGCGCCACGATCATGAATATATTGCCGGAGTAGGAAGGCATTTTTAGTAATCAGTAACAATTGCGAGACGCAAGGATAGCAAATCCCGCGACGTAAATTCAAAAGGGGGCACTGTGCCGCGCCGATTTTTTACAAACTAGTGTGATCCGCAGTCTTGGCCACGGGGCCGGGTCAGTTTGTCGCGGGCGCAGGCTGCCCCAATTCTTCGAGCGCGTTCTGATAGGCTAGTGGATTGACGCAAAGAAACACAGCGGCATCGCCTGGATTCATATTGAAGGCGATGTCCTGGATTTGTTCGCGGGCCTCGTCGGCATGGTAGACCGCTGCAACATGGACGTCGCCGTCCTGTTCGAACTGTTCGCGGGGAACGAAGTCGGCCACCCGGTCGATATCGGGTTCGCTGAGGACGACGTAGGCACGGAACTGCAAGTCTTCGATCGTGACGTCCAGTACAAGACCGTGCTCCAGTGAGTCGACAATATGGCTAAGTGCATTCATGGGTGGAAAGCGGCAGCTTGGCTGACTGAAACGAAAAAGTTGTTATGTTGGCGGGCGGCAAGTTGGCCCAGACGAGCTGGGACGAGGTTTGCCGGGCCTGCACTAGGCGGCGCCATTTCGGTGAGCGTAGATTGTACGTGAATTGAATGGCAACGCCGCCATCGTGCAGCAGTGTGCGCCATTGTTCCAATATGGATTGTGTGATGGGCTCGGGAAGCGAACACAAGGGAAGGCTGGAGACGATGGCCCGTACCTTTGTTTTCTTTGGAATAAGTTCGCACAGATCGGCGGCATTGCCATGTATGACCTCAACCTGCGGAAAGCGCTCGCGTAGTGTTTGGACGAACGGACTGGAAAATTCGATGACCTTCAGCCGTTCGGGCGCTACGCCATGGTCGAGCAATGCCCGGGTGATAACGCCAGTGCCTCCGCCAAGCTCGATGATGAGCCCGTCCTCGGAAGCTGGAATCTGGCGCGCCATCCGGCGCGCCAGAAAGCGGGAGCTGGGACAGATGGCGCCGATGGCGCCTGGCCGATTGAGAAGTTCTTGAAGGAATATACCCGGGGCGATATTCTTAAAGTATTGCGAAAAACGCTGGGCGCGGCCCAACCGTAGGACTCGAAGCATCATAGAACCTGTTTTATCCAAGTCGGGCCACGTTAACAGCTGATCCGCCAAACGCCATGTCGAAATGTTAAGGGCGATTCCGTGCTGAAACAGCAGTATATGTGTAAGTGGCCGGGCGCGGGGTGGGCGCCCGCGCTATTTTTACAACAGAGTCAGCTTGTGCACGCAGCGGTGAAATCCAGCGTTGCGATAACCGGCGCATGGTCGGATGGCTGTTCATTGGCGCGGGGCGCCTTGTCGATCACGCAAGCAGTGCAATAAGGTTGCAATGCCTTGGACAGCAGGACGTGGTCGATCCGCAGGCCCGCATTGCGGCGAAAGGCGAACCGGCGATAATCCCACCACGTAAAAGACTTTTCGTCTTGCTCGAATTCGCGGAAAGCATCGGTGAATCCCAGGTCCAGCAATGAAGCAAACGCGGCACGCTCGGGTTCGGACACCAGTACGTCGCCCACCCATTTCGAAGGATCGTGTACATCTTCGTCTTTGGGCGCCACGTTGTAGTCGCCCAGAATGGCAAGCCGCGGATAACGCTGGAGTTCGCCTTGCAGCCACAGTTGCAAGGCTTTGAACCATGCCAGCTTGTATTCGTATTTGTCGCTGCCTACCGACTGTCCATTCGGACAGTAAGCGCTTATCACGCGGATGTCGCCTATGGTGCTGTCCAGCGTGGTGGCAATGATGCGTTGTTGATGATCTTCGTAGGCCGGCAAATTCCGCTGCACGTCGGTGCAAGCCATGCGGCTGATGACCGCCACGCCGTTATAGGTTTTCTGTCCTGCCCATTGAGCCTGATAGCCCATCTCGGTAAATGCCTCCAGCGGAAAATTTTCGTCGGATAGCTTGAGTTCCTGCAGGCATAATGCCTCTACGGGATTGGCGGCGAGCCAGTCCAGTACTTGCGGCAGACGAACTTTAAGGGAGTTTACGTTCCAGGTGGCGAGTTTCATGTATCTATAGAGGAGGTTTAGTCGATGCAGGTTCGCCCACAGGATACCACCGCCGGGTCATCGGCGGCTCGGATCGTAAGGGCTTTAGTCATTGCTTGCTCAATGAACCTCGCACCCGTGTAATCATTGCATTTTTGCGACAAGCACACGGGTTGTCCCTAGGGTTATCCACTGATTGTGTGGATAAGTTTGGCGCCGGAATGGCCCGCATCACGGCTTAAGCTGCCTGAACCAGGATGCGGTTAAGTGATGCCAGGGATGGCGCTTTGGTTTCCTGCCGGGGGCTGCGTAAACCGGGCGGCTCACGGGATGATGCGGGCGTCTTGGTAGAGTAACTATGGTGCTGTCCGCAGTTTCAATGCTGACGGCAGATTGCCGGCTGGAAACGCTGCCGGCATTGGGCAGGGCATCTACACCGGTCACGCGCTCGTCGGCGCCATCGTCGGGACTGGGTGAGGCCAGTGTCAGCATGCCGAATATCACGATGACCCAGAATATCAGCGTAAGAGTAACCGACAGCAGGCCGTCCAGGCTGCCATAGCCGTTAGCCGGTGTGGCGTCGATATTGAACAGCGAAGCCAGTGGGGGAATGTGCCCCATGCCTTCAACGAGTAAATTACCGGGGAGCCGGTACACGAACTTGATGGCTTCCCAGAGTTCCCATGCGCTGTAGCGATTATCGTTATTGATATCGACGATGAGATTCAGCGATTGAATGTTCATGGCGGCTCCTTGAGGCGCTGGGCCGGGCAGCCCTAGCGGCAAACGCGCGGAACGGACTTCCTTGCTGCTGCGTAATACTCACTAACACTATATTCCTGGCCGCTTGCCAATTCAAGCGGTACGCGCAGGAAGATCGCGCGTCATGTACGGCGCCTGTCCGAGCCATTCTCCAGGTAGTAGGCGCGCTTGCTCTCATACATTTTGCTGTCGGCCTCCCGTATTGCATCCCCGAGCAGCGAACTCTCATGGCAGGTGGCGATGCCCATGGAGAAGCTGAGAGCCGGCCCTGGATAGAACTGATTATTCAGCTTCATCAACTGATGGATATGTTTCAGCATGAGTTCGCCTCCGCGTTCATCGGTGGATGAAAGCATCACGACGAACTCGTCGCCACCGATGCGGGCCGCCTGCGAAGAGTGGTCTATCGCTTTGGCCAGCACTTCTCCGGTACGGCGCAGCAAGGCGTCGCCGCCGGAGTGACCCAGATTGTCGTTGGTCTCTTTCAGATTGTTCAGGTCGATGATGATCACTGTGATTGGGACAGGACCCCTGCGTGTGAGACGCTTCAACTCGTCTACAAAGAATGACCTATTCTTCAGCTTGGTCAGCACATCGTGCGTGCCCAGGTACTCCAGATAGGCTTCTGCTTTCTTTCGCGCCGTGATGTCCGTCAAGGCAAGCAACACGCGTCCCCAGTTTTGTTCATATCCCGGAAATACGGATAACTGCAAGTGGATATGTAAAGTACTGGCGTCGAGTGCGTAGTTGACGACTTCCCGCTGCTGAAACAGGCGCCCATCCCACAGGTCCAGCAGTTGTGCCCGGAAGTGGGGCATCATTTCATCGCGGAATACTTCGGGCAGGCGCCCCAGCAAGTCGGTTTTATCGGCGGCCTTGAACATTTCCAGGGTATACCGGTTGACGTCCAATACGTGGATTTCGCTCATGCAGCGCTCGACAAACTCGGGATGAACATCGGTGAACGTTCTGAAGTCGGTAATTCCCTGATTGCGGATATCGCTCAATAATTCCTTGATTGCGCTGAAGTCTTCGACCCAAAGCGAAACCGGTGCTTGTTCGAACAAACCGCGTGCATATTGTTCGCTTGCGCTGGCGCGACGCCGTGCATCCTCGAGTTCGGTGATGTCGTCCAGGACCACCAAAACCCTGTCCCAGGGCTTTTCATGGTCCTGCAGGACAACGCCCTTCAGCAAGATATCGATGCGCCTGCCGTCGAGCGCATAATTGACGCTCTTGCTCTGGAACCTGGCTAGTCCAGACCAAAGTTGTTCAAGCTCGGAAATGTGAGTCTCGAACATGTCGTCGCGGAACACCTCGTCCAGCCGCAAGGTCAGGCTATCGAGCGAGTCGGCTGCATAAAGATTCAGGGTGTGCTGATTGACGCGCAATATTTTTATGCCAGCCGAACACAGGGCTACGCGGCGCGGATCTTCTCTTAGAAAAGCGCCAAGGTCAGTCACGCCAGCGGCGCGCCAGGACTGAAAGAGTTTGTGGATCTCACTATAGTCTTCCAGCCACATGGACGAAGGCGCCAGATCGAAGAAATCGGAGGCGTGCGAGCCCATGGAGATGGATGGGATGCCCTGACTGGAACCTGGATGCATGAAGTAGCGAGTGCCGATGATTAGGCGTAAACGGCCTGAGGAAATCACGCGATAATACGTGAATAAATGGCGTTATTGCAAAGAATGGTTTTGAAATTTATCCGGATATTGCTGCATTAAACCTGGCCATCTTTGCTAAGTTATTGAGGTAATTGGATTTATTTTTCATTTTGCGTTACCCTATAAGGCTTATCGGGACGCGCTGTGCGGCCCGAATAATGCATAAAGGAGCGCTAGCATGGCAGCACAACCTACCCAGAAAAAGCAACCTTTTGTAATTGAGCCTCTTAATTGGGTCGCCCCTGAAGTCGATCGTGATGAGTCCGATCGTCAGGCGCAAGACAGCAAGCAACCTGCCGGGACCAAGGAGTCCCGCAGCTGAAGCTGATCGCGTACGAACAGGCTATAAAGCGGCAGGCATAAGACCCTGCCGCTTTTTTTATGGGCGCCGGCCACATGCACCGCATGCATATGACTGGCAGGCGCGTTACTATTCTTCTTCTGTCTTTGCCCGCCCTAAACTCAACGAGGAGCCCTCATTATGGAAGATGTTGTTGTTATCGGTGCCTGCCGTACCGCGATAGGCGATTTTGGCGGTGGGCTCAAGGACGTGCCTCCATGTGACCTCGGCGCCACAGTCGTTCGAGCCGTGCTCGATCGCGGCAACGTTGCAGCCGCCGATGTTGGGCATGTGGTATTCGGCCACGTCATAAACACCGAGCCGCGCGATATGTATTTGTCCCGGGTCGCGTCCATCAATGCGGGCATAGGGCTATCCACCCCCGCGTTCAATGTAAATCGCCTGTGCGGGTCGGGATTGCAGGCCATTATTTCGGCCGCCCAGGCGTTGAAGCTGGGCGACGCCGAAATTGCCATTGGCGCCGGTGCCGAAAGCATGAGCCGCGCTCCGTATATTGCGCCGACACAGCGGTGGGGGGCTCGCATGGGCGACAGCGTACTGGTCGATATGATGACTGGCGCGTTGGCTGATCCCTTCGACAAGGCTCACATGGGCGTCACTGCCGAGAACGTCGCGCAGAAGTACTCCATCTCGCGCGAAGCGCAGGATGCACTGGCCTTGTCTTCGCATCAACGCGCCGAGAACGCCATCGACAATGGCTACTTCAAGGACCAGATCGTGCCGGTCGTGCAAAAGACGCGCAAGGGCGACGTCGTTTTTGATACCGACGAACATGTACGTCGCGGCGCTACGGCCGCCAATTTTTCTTCCCTCAAACCGGTTTTTGTGAAAGAAAACGGCACGGTCACGGCTGGCAACGCCTCAGGTCTGAACGACGGCGCAGCCGCCGTTCTGTTGATGACCGCGACTGCCGCGAAAGCGCGCGGTCTCAAGCCCATGGCCAGGCTTGTGTCATACGGGCATGCCGGCGTCGATCCCAAATACATGGGTATCGGGCCGGTTCCCGCGACCCGCATTGCGCTCGAAAAGGCCGGAATCACCATAGACCAGCTCGATGTCATCGAAGCCAACGAGGCCTTCGCCGCCCAGGCGTGCGCGGTCAGCAACGAACTGGGTTTCGACAGCGCCAAACTCAATCCCAACGGTAGTGGAATAGGCCTGGGTCATCCCATAGGCGCGACCGGGGCAATCATTACTGTCAAGGCGCTGCACGAGCTCCAGCGCGTCCAGGGGCGTTATGCGCTGGTAACCATGTGCATAGGCGGCGGACAAGGGATTGCCGCGATCTTCGAACGTGTTTGAAGCGCAGCCCTGGGAAACCGACGAGCCCACGCTTTCCGAGCTTGGCGGTGTGCGTTATCTTCATTTCGGTACCGAATGGGTGCAAGGAGCCATGCGCGTGGGCAAGCCGAACGAACTCGTGCTTGCCTATACGCAGCAGATGATGGCGTGGCTGTTGTTTCTCGAACCATCGAAACGGGACGAGATCGGCATCATGGGGCTGGGTGCCGGGTCCTTGCTGCGATATACCCTCAAGAATACGCCTGCTTCGGTGGAAACCGCGGAATGGAATCCCCAGGTCTCCGCCATATGCCGGGCTTATTTCCGGCTGCCGGATTCATCACGGTCCGTCATCGACCATTGCGACGCGGCGGTCTGGGTGCAAAAGACCCGAAATATCGGCAGGTTCATGGCCTTGATGGTCGATCTGTACGATGCCGGCGCCCAGGGGCCGGTACGCGATTCGCTCGATTTTTACCAGGGATGCCACGCTGCGCTCGCCGATGTGGGCATCATGACCGTGAATCTGTTTGGCGATCATGCCAGTTTTCCGCGCAATCTTGAAAACATTCGAAAGGCATTCGGCGGCAGGGTACTGGAGCTGCCCGAAATAGACGCGGGCAACCGCATCGTACTGGCGTTCAAGGGGCCGTTGCTTGATGTTTCCACACAGCAGTTGCTGGATCGCGCCGTCGCCGTAGAGACTCGCTATGGTTTGCCGGGCAGCCGTTGGGCGAGGGCCTTGCTCGCGCAACATGGCGCGGCCAGCAAGGTTGCTGTCTAAACCCTGGCATCGCGTCGCATCGGGATTTCCCTTCGAGACAATGGCTTCTTGATCGCGTTAGACTTAGCCCGTCCGCGACAGAAGGCAAGGTCGTTTATAACCCGTTAAGGAGCACCCATGAAGTTCTACAAGTCTGCCAAGCTAGTGTGCGGCGCCATGGCCGTGGCCGGTATCGTGGCCCATGCGCCGGTGTCCGCGCAATCGGTTGCAGTCACGTCCATCGTCGAGCATCCCGCCCTTGACGCCATCAAGGATGGTGTCAAGGAGGCATTGACCAAGGCCGGCTACACCGAACCTAAGGGCTTGAAATGGGAATTCCAGACGGCACAGGGCAATACTGCGATCGCGGCCCAGATTGCCCGCAAGTTCGTGGGCGACAAGCCCGACGTGATCGTGGCGATCGCCACACCGTCGGCACAGGCCGTGGTGGCTGCCACCAAGACCATACCGGTTGTGTACTCGGCCGTTACCGACCCCATAGCCGCCCAGTTGGTCAAGACCATGGACCCATCGGGCACGAATGTGACGGGGGTATCCGACAGCCTTGCACTTGAAAAACAGGTAGAGCTCATCACCAAGGTCGTGCCAGACGCCAAGCGCGTCGGCATGGTGTACAACCCGGGCGAAGCCAATTCGGTCGTCGTGGTCAAGCAAATGCGCGAGCTCTTGCCCAAGGCTGGTATGACTCTGGTTGAAGCGACTGCCGCCCGTACCGTGGATGTTGGCGCGGCCGCGCGCAGCCTGGTGGGTAAAGTCGATGTCATCTATACCAATACCGACAATAACGTCGTGTCCGCGTACGAAGCGCTGGTCAAGGTTGGTAACGACGCCAAGATTCCGCTTATCGCGTCCGATACCGATAGCGTCGCACGCGGCGCCATCGCGGCCCTCGGGGTGAACTACCACGATCTAGGCCTTCAGACAGGCAATATGGTCATCAAGATCTTGAAAGGTGCGGCCCCCGGCACGCTGCCATCGGAGACCAGCGAGAAACTCGAACTGCATGTCAACCCCTCTGCAGCCAAGAAACAAGGCATTACCCTGACTGATGCGTTCCTCAAGTCGGCCAGCAAGGTTATCAATTAAAATACCGGCCTCTGGAAAGCAGGCGGGGAGTCGCAAGCGGCCCGCCTGTTTCTTTTTCTGGTAATTCTGGCGAGAACATGTCACTTTATTCTTTGTGGGGCGCACTTGAAATAGGCCTTATCTTCGGACTGGTAGCGCTTGGCGTGCTGATTTCATTCAGGATGTTGCGCTTTCCCGATCTGACTGTGGACGGCAGCTTTCCGCTGGGCGGTGCCACGGCCGCCACGCTGATCAGCGCTGGTATGGATCCCTACAGCTCAACTGTTATTGCGACTTTTGCCGGCGCCGTTGCCGGCATGATCACGGGCTGGTTGAACGTGAAGCTCAAGATCATGGACTTGCTGGCCAGCATCCTGATGATGATTGCCCTGTATTCGATCAACTTGCGCGTCATGGGCCGGCCGAACGTACCGCTTATCTCCGAGCCGACCGTGTTCACCATGATTCAACCCGAAGGCGTAAGCGACTACATCGCCCGTCCGCTGATGCTGCTTGTCTTGCTTATCGTGGTGAAATTCTCGCTTGACTGGTTCTTCTCGACCAAGACAGGGTTGGCCATGCGCGCCACGGGTTCCAATCCCCGCATGGCGCGGTCCCAGGGCGTGGCGACCGGCACCATGCTGCTCGTAGGCATGGCTATCTCGAATGCTTTGTGCGCGCTTGCGGGTGCGCTTTTCGCGCAGTCCCAGGGCGGTGCCGACATCTCCATGGGAATAGGCACTATTGTCATCGGACTGGCGGCGGTCATTGTCGGGGAAAGCATTATGCCATCGCGTAAATTGATGATCGTCACACTCGCGGTCATTGTGGGCGCGGTGTTGTATCGCTTCTTCATTGCACTGGCGCTCAATGCCGATTTCATCGGCTTGAAGGCACAGGATCTCAATTTGGTTACCGCCTTGCTGGTCACCTTTGCGCTCGTGATTCCACTGTTCAAAAAACGCCTGCGTTCCATGGCGGGAGGGCGCTGATATGTTGAGTGCGAAAGACCTGTACATTACTTTCAATCCCGGAACAGTGCTTGAGACGAAGGCCTTGCGTGGCCTGTCGCTGGACATCCCGACAGGGCAGTTCGTGACGGTCATCGGTTCCAACGGCGCGGGCAAGTCCACGTTCCTGAACGCAGTGTCCGGTGACTTATCCGTCGACAGCGGATCTATCTGCATAGACAACAAAGACGTCACGAAGCTAGCGGTATGGACGCGGGCCGAGCAGGTTGCGCGTGTATTCCAGGATCCGTTGGCCGGCACGTGCGAAGACCTGACGATTGAAGAGAACATGGCTTTGGCGCATAGTCGCGGCCGACGTCGAGGGCTTACGCTGGCGGTCAAGTCCAGCATGCGCGGCGACTTCCGGGAAAGGCTGGCCACACTGGGCCTGGGCCTGGAAAACCGCTTGGGCGATCGTATCGGAATGCTTTCCGGCGGTCAGCGCCAGGCCGTAAGTCTTCTTATGGCGGCATTGCAGCCTTCGCGGATATTATTGCTCGACGAGCATACGGCCGCCCTGGATCCGCGAACCGCACAGTTCGTCCTGGAACTTACTACCCGCATTGTCGAAGAGCACACGTTGACCACCATGATGGTTACCCACAGCATGCGCCAGGCCCTGGACGTCGGCGACCGGACCATCATGCTTCATCAGGGCAATGTCGTTCTGGATGTGTCCGGGACAGAGCGCCAGGGACTCGACGTCCGTGACCTGCTGGCGATGTTCGAACGCGTGCGCGGCGAAACCATTTCCGACGACGGATTGCTATTGGGTTGACCGCTGGCACGCTGCTTGCTGGCAGGGGGTATTATTACTCCGTTGGCGCCCATGACCATTGCAGATATATCGACAACATTAAAAGTACTTACCGTAAATACGCATAAGGGATTTACGTTCTTCAATCG
>JAKFDW010000374.1:0-25863 GCA_036675955.1 Orrella sp.
CATTGCTCTTCGCAGGCAAATGGTTTGCGCTTATGGTGGGATCAAACCACTTCCGTGTCAGGCCATGAATCCTCAGTTAGCCGTTAATCTTGACGATATGCGCGAACTCGCCCAGCGGCGCCTGCCCCGTATCGCGTTTGACTTCATTGATGGGGGCGCCGACGATGAACGTTGTCTCCTGCGCAACCGCGAAGCGTTCGCACGATATCGACTGTTGCCGCGCTACTTGCGGGATGTGACTCATCGCGACCAGACTGTCCAGTTGCTTGGCCGGACCTATTCCAGTCCGATTGGCATCTCACCGACCGGGCTCGCAGGCTTGTGGCGGCCCGATGCGGACCTGCTGCAAGCCGCCGCCGCCCGTGATGCCAATGTGCCTTTCCTGCTTTCCAGTGCCAGTAACAACTCGCTGGAAGATGTGGTGGCTGTGGCGCCTGACCACGTCTGGTTCCAGATGTACTGTACAACCGATGAAAAGATCAACGAGGATCTGGTACGGCGTGCCACACAAGCCAATGTTGGCGTTCTGGTGGTCTCGGTCGATGTGCCGGTCAATTCCAACCGCGAACGCAATCGGCGCAACGGCTTTTCCCGACCGTTTCGCATGACGCCTGGGGTGGTGCTGGAAGCAATGAAGCATCCTGCCTGGGTGCTGCGCTACTTGCGTACGGGTGGTGTTCCGATGATGCGCAACTGGGAACCCTATGCTCCAGAGGGAGCCAGCGCTGCTGAGGTGGCGGATCTGTACGGCACGCTGACGCCTGCTCCTATGGTTAATTGGGATCACTTGCGCCGAATTCGCGAGGCATGGAAAGGCCCACTGGCAATCAAAGGCATATTGCACCCCGAGGACGCCCGCGAGGCCGTGCATCTGGGAGCGGATGCACTCGTGGTATCCAACCATGGTGGTCGTCAGCTTGACGCATCGCCTGCGTCGTTGGAGATGTTGCCTGCCATCCACGCGGCAGTCGGTGACCAAGCAGAACTGATCCTTGACAGCGGCATTCGTCGAGGATCGGATATCGTGATCGCCCGTTGTTTGGGCGCGCGGGCTTGTATCTTCGGCAGGCCTTCGCTGTATGCGGTCGCTGCTGGGGGCCAAGCGGGCGTCGCACGTGCGCTGCAGATCATGCGCAATGAAATTGACATGGTACTTGCCCAGATTGGCTGCTCGCGCTACGAGTCGCTGAATAGCGAATACCTATGGTCGGGTGTTGAATAGTCCTAACGTTAAGCAACCCGGCCGACTAACACAGGAAAAGGAGACTTCAAGGTGCCCACCATTCAAACCACTCCATTGCATTCGGATTTTGTTGTGCAGGTCCACGTGGCGATTCCCGACATTGTTGAGGACCCATCTGCCATCGAGCAACTGCGCGCCATCTGGCAGAAGTCACCGGTCATGATTTTCCGCCGACAGGCGCTTGAGGAGTCCGAGCTGGTGCGCTTTACTGAGCACTTCGGCCCGTGCGACACCACGGTTCGCAAAGACATACAGTCTCCTTATCACGAACAAATTATCTACTTCAGCACCCTTAAATACTCCGACGGCCGTTTCGTAGGCGGCTTTGCCGGCGGCGAGGACGTGGACTGGCACTCCGACCAGACCTTCCAGGTTCGTCCTGCTACAGGTGCCATTCTCTATGGCACCGAAGTTCCTCGTGATGGAGGCGATATCTATTGGGCTAACCAATATGGAGCGTGGGATCGCCTGCCACAGGACGTGCAGCAACTCATCGACGGCAGAACGGGTACCTTTCGCTACGCCAAGCGTTACGCCATGCTCAACACGTTGGAGCTGAAGGATAGAGCCAAGGCCAATGCCATGCTCAGTCTGCCCGATGCCCATCATCCGTTGGTGCTGACCCATCCGCAAACTGGACGCAAGGCGCTGTATGCCGATCCCACAACCCTGGTGTCCATCGACGGGTTGACCGAGCAGGAGAGTGCCGCGGTGCTGCCAAAGTTGTTTGAAGCGGGCGAGCATCCATCGCTGGCCTACGGACACAAGGTCCACAACGGCGACCTGATGATGTGGGACAACGGCTGCACGATGCACCGGCGCGATCCCATGAGGTTGGACCAGCCGCGTTTGATGAAACGGACAACTTTTCGCCTGGCCGCTGACCAATACTGCGTGCCGCATCCTTAAGATGGAGACACTACATCATGAATAATTCCAAGGTTTATCTGAAGGTGCGCCGCGTAGATGCAGCCACCGTGGCCAGTGCGAGTGAAGTGACGGTAGCCGATATCCATGAGTCGATGGGGGTGCGCGGTCGTTCTGCTTTGTTGGGCGCACGCCTACGTCCAATCAGCGAGAGTCAACCCAAAGTTGCCGGACCCGCTGTGACGGCATTCTGTTGGCCGGGCGACAATCTTATGATGCACCGGGCCTTGTATCTGGCACAACCGGGCGACGTCTTGGTTGTGGTTTGCCAAGCTGAGCTTTCGGGCGCTCAATGGGGCGACTTGGCAACGCGCTACGCCTTAAATAAAGGCCTTGCCGGCGTTGTGGTTCAAGGTTGTGTACGGGATGTGGATCAAGTGCGATCCCTTGGGCTGCCAGTGTGGTCCACGCATATCTGGCCTATCCATCCTGACAAAACCGGACACGGATCCGTCAATGCGCCCATAGTTTGCGAAGGAGTGGAAATTCGCCCCGGCGATCTGATCGTCGCCGATGGGGATGGCGTGATCTGCGTGCCTCGCGATGAGGCGGAGCAAGTAGTCAGTGCAGCACTGTCCAAGATGCAAAAGGAGGAAGTGGCTGCAGAGAAGGTGCGGGCAGGCGCATCGGTCTGGGAACTTAGCGGTGCCGCCGCCAGTTATGCCAAGCTGGAAATAGAAGAGGTCGATGCCGCCTTTGACGACTAAGGCATAAGGTGCCCGAAAATCGGAAACCGGGATAATTCTCCGCCGAGGTAGATCGATAATGGCCAGCACGGTGCCTTCATCGCCGGTACGGGTGGCAATGACGGAAAGGCGGGTTGCATGGCAAGCCGCCTGTTGGGATAGGTTACTAGGGGGCGTCGCGATCGCGATTGCCCAGTTTCGTTAAAGCCAGTTGGTATTGTTCACTCAAGGGTTCGATTCATCGCTACCAGCATTTTCCGTTGTGCAATGCATGCAGTTACGACGTTAGCCACACGGTGTTGTCAGAGCGATATTTTTTGAAGACATGACAAGAGCTGCCTGGATATGTCGTCTACCTTGGGTTCCATTCTATTCAGCGGGCCGGCGACGGCCAGTCCTAATGTCATCGAGCTTCTTTGTAGCGGCGCGGCAATAGCCATGACGTCCTCGACATTCTCTCCACGAGTGATGCTGTAGCCCCGGGAGCGGGTCGCGGCGATGTCCTTCAGTAGCTGCTTGGACGATGTGATGGTCTGGCTGGTTGCCTGTGCCAGGTCATGGGACTTCAACCACGCGCCCAGTTCGGCATCCGGCATCGTGCTGAGCAGCGCTTTGCCAATAGAGCTGGAATGCAGCGGCTTGAAATCGCCTGCCTGCGACGAATACCGTATGGTTTGCCCGCTTTCCACGACCAGCAAATACAGCACACGATCGTCTTGGCGTGTGCCAAGGATCACGGTTTCGTTGGTCGAGTCGCGCAATTCAGTCAAGAATGGTAGGCAGCGTGTCGCAATGGGATCGTTGTTGTTAATCTCGCGGGCCATATCCCATAGCCGCCGAGTGGGGTAAGTCTCTCGCGAGGACAAGAAGTACAGCAGGCCATACTGTTCCATGGAATGGACTACGCTATGACAAGTCGAGATCGGAATATTGGCCAGTTGTGCCATTTCAGATAGGGAAAGCGGCCGCTTGGCGGCGCAGAATGCATCCAGAATATTGAACGGACGCAGAGCGGAGCGGCTGGGAGCAGTGGCCATGATCAGTGCCTGTATTGAAGGGCGAAAGGAATGCACAGCATAGCCGGCATTCCTTAACCCTGGCATTAATTTCTGTATACGGAATTAAATATATTTATATTTCAGTATATAGAAAACAATAGGGCTGGTCAAATGCGCGCCATTCTTATGTTCGAAAGGAACTATCCCGGCGATCCAGCATGCGCAACATCGCCGGCCATTCCAGCACACCGTAGGGCCGGCGGGTTTCGGGTTTGTAGAGATGCGCTGTTTTTTCTACGACTTCAGGCGCAGGGAAGTGAAGTTCCGTATTGCACGCCATGGCATCGGTTTGCGCCCTGCATGCCATCTCAAGCCAGTAGATCGTATTGAAAGCCTGAGCAATGTCTGCGCTGGCTACCAAGAGGCCATGATTACGCAATATCATGGCATCGCTTTGGCCGAGGTCTTGCGTCAGGCGCTTACGCTCATCCAGGTCTACGGCAGGACCCTCGTAGTCGTGGTAAGCGATAGAGCCGAAACGCATCGCTGTTTGCGTCAATGGCAGCAAGCCACACTTGAGCGCCGATATAGCCATACCGGCTCGCGAGTGCGTGTGGATTACGCACTCGACGTCGGGACGGGCGCCGTGAACCGCGCTGTGTATGACGTAGCCTGCAGGATTGATATCGTAGTCGTCATGCGGATTAAGCAGAACGTCTCCGTTCAGGTTGATGGCTATCAGGTTGGATGCGGTGATCTCTTCGTACATGAAGCCATACGGGTTGATCAGCAGACGGTCCTCGTCGCCAGGTATGCGCGCGGTGATATGGTTGTAGACAAGGTCGCTCATGCCAAACATGGGCATAAGGCGGTAGCAGGCGGCCAGATTAACCCGCGTTTCCCATTCCGCTTCAGAAACGGTGGACTTCACATTCATGGTTGAGTTGGCATTCATGGTTTTCTCCGATTCGTATTGTCAGTTGCACTAGCTATCTGGATTGAATTCGCCTGCTGTCTTACCGTATAAAGACCAGCGTAAACACCGGAACATACGTCACCAGCATAAGGGTTGCCAGCGTCATCAGTATCTGCGGCCAAATGGCTTTTGCTATCGAAATCACGCTTTGTCCGCTGATTGCCGTGCCAACGAACAGACAGTAGCCGATGGGCGCGCGGCCTTTGTCGATGCTGCGTGGGTTTCACTTTTAACTGGCGATTTATCGTTGCTTGTTTCGATTCAACTCTAGCGTTCGCACCGTGCAATTTGAACCGGAATCAAGTTTACTTTTCCACAATGTGATATTTCGCTAACGTCCCCCACACAAGGCCTGAATGCAGGACAGTGCTAAGCCAGGGCGGGCGCATGTCGCTTGTGTAGATGCCGACATGGCTAGTGCAATGATCTTGGCGCTGACATCGTGCCCGTCCAGTCCTGGTTTGCCGACCAGTATCCGTTAGCCGGCAAGGAGAGGCTTGGTATCAAGTGCGTTCATAGGTTTACGGGCTCCTGGAATTCACCCCAATGCGTCTTTAATGTGGAAACCATTTCTCCGATGGTGGCGTATGCGTGACAACCGTCGACAAGGTAGTTTTCACGCCCTCACGCCCGTTTTGGTTCAGGATCGTTTTCAGCGAACGTTGGTGCACAGCGAAACTCTGTGCGCTGTATACAAAATAAATTCCTGACAGTAGAATTAAATCAAAGAAAATTTCTATATGTCGAAATTTAGTATCTAAAACAAAAAACAGGAGGCAACAATGACTCGAAGCAAATCGTCCACACGAATTGCGCACACACATTTGCGGAGCGCTTAGCAACGGCGTGACCGTGATCGAACTACGCGGAGTGCTTCTGGCCGTAAACGACTTATCGCCCTAACAAAAAAAGGGAGTAGACATGAAGAAGGTCCTCTTAACGTATTTATCGATAGTTGCTTGTTTCATGATGGTCACCGCGGTCCAGGCCGCCGTATATCCAAGCCATACCGTCAAGATCATCGTGCCCCAATCCCCAGGCGGGGCGTCTGACGCTTTGGCACGTCTTATCGCGCAAGGCCTTTCAGAAACCTGGGGCCAACCGGTCGTCGTCGAGAACAAGGCTGGGGCAGGCGGAAATATCGGGCTGGAGGCGGCGGCGAGATCGGCGCCTGACGGCTATACCTTGCTACTTACCTACGAGGGTACGCAGGCAATCAACGTCAGCTTGCGTAAGCTGCCGTTCGATCCAGTCAAGGATTTCACGCCCATCGCCACAGTCGCGACCGTACCGTTCATCGTGACGCTAAACAAAGACCTTAAAGCCACCAATTTTTCAGAGTTTGTGGCGATGGCCCGTGCCAATCCGGGCATGACCTTCGGCTCAGCCGGTAGTGGGTCCGTAAATCATCTGTTGGGAGAGATGGTGAACCAGGCAGCGGATACGAAACTGGTTCACGTGCCATACAAAGGGGCAGCCCCAGCGCTCACAGATCTGCTGGGCGGGCGCATCGATGCGGTGTTTACAAGCGTGCCGTCCATTGCCCAGCAGGTCGAGGCCGGGACTGTTCGAGCCGTTGCTATTACGAGCAAAAAGCGATCTTCAAAGTTTCCCGATCTGCCGACAATTGCAGAGTCGGGTTATCCCGATTTCAATGTGGCACCCTGGTTCGCGCTATTCGGACCCGCCGGAATACCGGATTCGGTGGTAGACAAAATCAGCCGCGATGTGGGTGTGCTGCTGGATAAACCGGATGTGCAGAAAGTACTTAGCGCGCACGCTGCGGAGCCTATGAAAACCACGCCGGCGCAATTGGGCCAGATGCTGCAGGAAGACATTGAAAAATGGGCGGTGACGGTAGAGAAGTCGGGCGCTCGCGTCGATTGACTATGACATTGCCGCTCACAGCCCATGTGGTGGGTAAATGAAATTTCACACTGTGGAAAAGTAAGCTCACCTCTGGCCCGAAACGTCAGAGGTGAGCGTTAAGGTTGATCTTGATCAATAAATCAATAAGCACGAGACAACCCGTGAATCGCGATTCACTCACGCAGGAGGCGCACAATGTTCAAAAATTTGATTAAGCCCATCCTTGTTTCTTTGACGCTGGCAGTCGGGACTACCGCTACAGCACAGTCGCAGCCGGATACCCCAAAGTTTCCAACGAAGCCCGTCAAAATTATGGTGGCGGCGGCGACGGCCAGCAGTCCTGATGCCATCGGGCGCCTGCTTGCGGACAAGCTGGGAGCGATGTGGGGCCAGCCGGTCGTGATCGAAAACGTGGCCGGACTGGGGGGGATCCTGGGTACGGAACGTGCATCCAGGGAGCCCAACGATGGTTATACATTGCTGCTGAGCACTATCGGCGCCATGGCGGTGGGTACCAGCATCATGGATAAGCTCCCCTATGATCCGGTGAAAGACTTCGAGCCGGTGACCAACGCCATGAGTATGCCCAACCTGCTGGTGGTGCATCCTAGCGTTCCGGTCAAGACTCTCAGTGAGCTTATTACCTATGCCAAACAAAACCCGGGGAAGCTGCGCTATGGACATCCAGGTTTGGGCACTACCCCCCATCTGTCGGCTGAGTTGCTGAAACAGCTGACAGATATACAGATGCAAGGAATCCCTTACAAATCGAGTGCGCACATGACAACCGATTTGCTGGCCGGTCATTATGAAGTTCTTTTTCATAATAGCTCGGTGTTGTTGCCGCATATTCGGGCCGGCAAGGCAACCGTCCTGGGAATCACCAGCCCAAAGCGCGTACCCAGCCTGCCTGACGTACCAACCGTTGCAGAGGCCAGTGATGACTTGAAGGACTTCGCGGTTCATGCATGGTGGGGCTTGTATATGCCTGCCGGCGCACCTGCTGGGATTGTCGAGAAGGTAAGCGCAGATGTTTCTTCGATATTGGCTCAACCTGATGTGACGCGCTGGATAACGGAGCGAGGAGGCGCCGCCGGTGGCGGCACCCCAGAATCTTTGCGCACGTATCAGGCAGAAGAAACGCAGAAATGGCGCGATTTAATTCAGAAGGCGAACATCAAGGCCAACTGATCGAAAGACTTCTATCAAATCACACAAAGGAAGCACACATGAATCAGCAAGCAGCGCCAGTGATCGGGTTTGTCGGCCTCGGCAACATTGGAGGGCCGATGTGCAGAAACATGGCGCTCAAACATGTTGCTGAAGTTGTTGTTTACGATGTGAACACAGAGGCCTTTGCGATTCTGGATGGGACCAAGGCGCGGCGTGCAACGTCTCTTACAGATCTTGCGTCGGCCGCCGACATTGTTTTCCTGTCTTTGCCAGGCAGTGCTCAAGTAGAGTCAGTATGTTTGGGCGAAAATGCATTGGCTGCTGCCGAGCAAAGGCCGGCTGTTATTGTTGATCTAAGTACCACCACTGTGGCGACCGCCCGTAGTGTGGCGAAGCGCCTCGACGAAATGGGCGTTGAGTTCGCCGATGCACCGGTGGCCCGAACGGTCGAGGCAGCGCGGCGCGGCGAGCTTAGCATCATGGTTGGTGCGAACGATGCCGTATTCGAACGCATAGCGCCGTTTCTTCGTTATATCGGCTCCGACGTCACACATTGCGGTGGAGTTGGCTGCGGTCAGGTCGTCAAACTGATCAACAATGCGCTGGTCTTCGAGCACACCGCTGCATTGGCGGAGATGATGGTGTTAGGCGAGCGTGCGGGAGTCGATCCGGCATTACTGCTTGATGTGGTATCCAAGGGGTCGGGAGATAGTTTCGTTTTGCGCAACCATGGGATGAAGGCAATGCTGCCACGCCAGTTTCCCAGTGGTGGTTTTCCGCCCGAGTACGCGCTGAAAGACATAGGCTATGTCATGGAGCTGGCTCAACAGACCGGTACGTCGACGGCCTTTGCCGGGTTGTCGTATCGCTATTATGAATCTGCAACCAAGAACGGCTTTAGTGGCAGGTATTTTCCGGCCATCATCGAGATGGTAGAAAAAAATCTTGTCCCTGAGTGACCGGTCCCATGTGTGCCAAGCTATATTGTCAACAGCTTGATTTGATTAAAAGTGCAGTGCCTTTGCGGCGGCCGATAGCGCGGCCGCTACAGCTTTCAGCTCTTCGTGCAAATAGGGCAATCGGTCTTCGCCATATAATTCCGCCGTTCCGATCAGACACAATGCAGCGAACGCATTGTTGGACGTGTCGAAGACTGGTTCTGCAAATGCATGCACGCCCGATACGACATCGCCCAGATTTACGCCGAAACCGTGCCGCTCGGAACGCTCTCGCATCTTCTGCAAGGCCTCAAGGCGGCCCGAACCGCGAAAAGCAATTTCTTGTTCCGTGTTGTGTAAAAGGATTTTCCGGACTTCCTCTTCAGGCAGGGTTTGAAAGATGGCTACTCCCCCTACCGATGTGAAGAGCGGGCGCCGTGTTCCCGGATGCACCATAAGGCCCGCCAGCGAGATCGTTCCTGCCCGCACGCTGCAGACATACTCGTTTCCGCTACGTAGAAGCAATAGCGCTACGCCTCCCATGCGACGTGCAAAACCCCGGAGCGCGACTTCGGCGGCGCGCTGAAATTGCACACGAGCAGGGTGCGCCAGACCGAGTTCGAACATCAAAGGGCCGGGAATGTAGTGTTTGTCTATGGCACGCTGTTCAACCAGCCGCTCTTCCACCAAGCATGCGAGCATGCGGTGTATCGTGGCTTTGTCTTGTTTGCAGGCTTTGGCAAGATCGGAAAGCCGCCAGCCGAATTCAGGCTTGGTGGCTATCATGCGCATGAGCCTGATTCCACGCCCGAGACTCTGCGCGCCATTGCGAGTAGAACTGGTAGGGGGCTGGTCCCGAACAAGATCTGTGAGGTTCATGGTCGTTGATTGTCCGCCTTGCCTGTCCTCACTGCCATACGCGTTTGTCCTAGGTGGCAGTCACGCGGCCGGCCGCGTCAGGCAACGCCAGCTGGCATCGGCCGGGTCGGCGCATGTTCCAAACGAGCGCCTTTTCGCTTGCTTCGAGTATTTTCCTTACTTCATTGCAATGTTGGCCAGCGCATGAACCGAGCCATCGTGGGCTTCATGCCTTTTTAACGTGGCGCGCCAAAGCTCTTGACGAAGGTCGCGATGTGACCTATTGCCGTTAGAGAGCTATCAGCCTGAGGCTTTTTTGTAATAAAGCCTTCAGCTTGATCCGGATACAGGCGCACCGTGACCTCACCACCGTTAGCCCGATAGGCACCCACAAAGCGCTCCAGCTGTTGACGGGGATGGACAACATCCGCCTCGCCTTGTATGCACAATATCGGCGGCATCGCCAGAACCTCGCCGCGCTCCAACGCAGCTGCCGGACCGCCTTCATCCATCACCTCCTCTGTCGTCCAATACTTCTCGTGATCAGGAATCACTCGATCTAGCGCTTCGGGATAAGGTTGACCACTGGCTTGCTGCTCCTTGGCGTAGCGGTACCGTCCAAGCGGATCGATTACTGGCCAGCACGCCACGACAAACGCCGCACGCGCATCGGCCTGTAATCCATCGGGCAGCGATAATGTTGCGTACCGCCGATCATGCGCACGCAACGCACACAACACTGCCTGGTGGCCTCCGCTAGATACGCCCAGCATGCCTATCATCGCCTGTTGCGTATGCCAACGCGAGGCGGTCGCCTTGAACCACCTTAGCGCGAAGTTGATATCGCACAAAGAGGTGGGATAGCCTCCTTCTGGAGGCATGCGAAAATCTACTGCGGCGACAACCACACCTTGGCTGGCCAAGGCATGATTCAAGCTATGCTCATCCTTTCTGCCGCCCCTGCACCAAGCCCCTCCGTGCACTTCAAGCACCATGGGGAAGGGCCCCGTACCTTCAGGCCGGTATACAGTCGCCATCAACGAGTGTCCATCCTGGTTCAAGTACTCCACATCTTCGACCAGCACCTCATGCTCTGCATGTTCCACTGAGTTCATTTTTCTGCCCCCTGACATTCGTTATGCGAAACCGTCCGTGGCCGATTAGACGGCCATAGCGGATTTCCCCCGCATTTCGACGCCCGCCCATTGCTCGATCATCTTGACGATCGTCGTGGTGTTTTCGTTGGGTCCTATCTGCGCCACCGTCTGCATATCTTGCTCCTTGTCTAATGGTGATTAGATTCAGCATCGATGTGTCTCCAGGGCCGTGGGCTATTGCTGAACGCCGCATCAGCAGATGGTATCGCCGCCGTCCAAACGAGTGGCCCGGTTTTGAGTCGAACGTTTCACATCCTGAACCTTCATGTCGCTTGCAGCGTCGAGTCCAGGAACTCAACATATGAAACTACCGCTAGGCGAAGGCGACGACATGGAGGTGTCCGACATTAAGGCATGGCCTACCTAATCGGAGAAACAAGGCCATGAAAATTCAATCTGCGATCGACCTGACGGAGAGCGGTTTGCACGCCACCGCCTGACACCGGCTCTGACCGGCTTGATCCCGCCGACCTATACGGCCTCAACAACCATACATTACTGCCCGTATCTCCACTGATGCTCCCAGTCCCGCGGAAAGATCCGCCGCGGCCTGGATGATCGCCCGTTCGAAGCGAGGCACATCCACATTCCGCAGTCGCTCTGAAGGTCCCGCGATTGTGACCGCGCCGACAAAACGGTCTTCATTGCCAATGACGGGCACAGACCAGGACGATGTGTAAGGGTCGCGCACACCACAGGAAAAAAAGGGCAGTCGTTCATCGGAGGGGCCTGAAAGCTGCGCCCAGGTCTTGAAGACTCTTCCTGTGGACGAGTTGTCCGGCGGCATAATGCTTCCTGCCAGCACTTGGCTGTGCAGTCCCTCGTGCGGCTGGCAGCGGAAGAGGCATAGCCGCGCCCCCTTTTGGTCGCTCTCGACGTAGTAAGCCGCGCTTTCTCCTGTTTGGCCGGACAGCTTTTCCAGCACCGGCATAACTACGTCCGAAAGCCGAAATCCCCCCTCGTAGACACGCCCCAGGTACAGGACGCGAGGCCCAAGTGAATAGCGGCCATCCGCATCGCGCATGGCGTAGCCGCAGCGGATAAGCGAATTCAATAGTCGGAATACCGTCGTTTTATGCAGTGTCAGTTTCTTGCTCAAGTCGGTAAGGGTCAGTTTCTCCGACCCCGGCTTGAAGCAATCCAGTACGGCTAGTGCGCGCTCTACAGCGGCGACGCCATCATTACTCATCTTTGTCCTATCCTGGCAGCATGCGGTTGTATATAGTACAACAGGGTTTTATTAAAATACAATGGCAAGATTCACAGGTGGGAGAAACATATGGCAGGGTCAATAGTGGTCGTCACCGCGCATGTAGGCGATTTCGTCTGGCGTTGCGGGGGCGCGATCGCGCTTCACGCCGCCCAAGGCATTCCGGTGCATCTGGTTTGCCTTAGCTACGGTGAAAATGGGGAGTCCAATATCGCGTGGAAGGATGCGTCGGCCGACCAAGACAGCGTGAAAGGTATTCGCCATGCCGAAGCGGCTACTGCTGCGGAGTTGCTTGGCGCCCGAAGCGTGGATTTCTATGATGTGGGCGATTACCCCATGACGATAACGGCCGATATCGTGGACAGGCTTTCCAAAGCTTTCCGCGCGTATGCTCCGAGCCTTGTTATTACCCATCCGGAAAAAGATCCTTCAAACCTGGATCATTGCCGCACATTCGAGGCCGTGCTGACCGCCCGCATGAAAGCCATAGCGCCTGGCCATGGCGGAAACTTCATTAATCCGCCTCAAGTGCTTTGCTTCGAGCCGCATCAGACAGAACTATGTGGATTCAAGCCGAATATGCTGCTCGACATCACCAGCGTCTGGGAGCAAAAAAAACAGGCGATGCAGGCGATGCCGACCCAAAGCAATCTTTGGAACTACTACGAGCGAGTCGCTCTGCAGCGGGGCGCTCAAGCAGGACGGCGGGCAAAGAACGCTAGCCTTTACGGGGAAGCGTATCAAAGCATCTTTCCCTCCGTTCACACTTCTTTGGTGGAGTAAATATGGACTACGAAAGTCCCGAATGGCTTAGCTCGACTCTGCTCGCAGATCGCGGCGCTCGAGTTCTGGCCTGCCGCATCAAGCCGCTGCGGGCCGGGTGGCGCGTATTTGCGCGGGCGCTGACGGTATGTGTGCCTCCCGGTGACAACCTGGCTATTCATGCCGCGCTTTCTATCGCCAGGGAAGGGGATGTCCTTGTCGTAGGCGGCGAAGGGTATCTTGACCGGGCCTTGATGGGCGGGATCATGTGCGGCCAGGCTGCCGCACTCAAGATGGCCGGCGTCGTCATAGACGGCGCGGTGCGTGACGCGGCTGAACTGCGGGCCGGCGCCTTTCCGGTCTTTGCAGCCGGGACATCGCCGGCGGGCCCGACGAAACACGGCGATGGCAGTGTCTTGCGCCCCGTTGTATGCGGCGGTGTGGCGGTCAATCCCGGCGACTGGATATTTGGGGACGAAGACGGAGTGGTCTCGTTTTCTGAAGAAGAGCGTACGGCGCTAGTAAGGGCTGCAGCGCAGAAACTCGAGGCCGAGCACGCTCGCATAGCAGCGATCGAGCGGGGCGATCTCACCCCAGCTTGGCTGCAGCCCCACTTGGACCGTGCCTCTGTCGACATTGCGGACAGATACTGAACATCGCTGACGGAAAGACCGTGAGTTTAGTGCAGGTTGTTATTCAATTACTTCCCGGAGACATAAAAATGAAACTATGTAAAGCTGTTGCAGCACTTACCTTTATCGCTGCGCTTCTGCCTTTGTCCAGCGCTGGCGCCGCTGAGTATCCAGAACGCCCCATCCGTATGGTCATTCCGTTTGCTGCTGGCGGCCCTGCCGACATTGTTGGGCGGGAGGTTGCTCAATTGCTCGGCCAACAGCTGGGGCAGACCATTGTGGTCGTGAATGCAGGCGGCGGCCATGGCGTGCCTGCGCTCAACCAGGTGTTGGGTGCGCCGGCTGATGGATACACCCTTCTATTGCCTGCGTCGGGCAATATGACGATTCCATCCAAGGCCATGGAGGGCAAAGATGTACTGCAATTGTTGAGCCCGATCAGCCAGGTCACCCAGAGCCCGCATGTGCTTGTGGTCAGTAAGACCTTGCCCGTCACTTCCGTTCAGGAATTGATTGACTATGCCAAGGCAAACCCGGGCAAAGTAAATTTTGGTTCTGCAGGTGTGGGCGGAGTTGCGCACTTGGCCATGGAAATGTTCAAGAGCCAGGCCGATGTCGATGTTGTCCACGTACCGTATCGCGGCACGTCTCAAGTCGTTGTGGATCTTGCCGCCGGTCAGGTTCACGCCTTATTCAGCAGCATGCCTTCACTCAAGCCAATGATTGATAAAGGTTCTGTAACGGCCATTGGCATGAGCGCTCCGAGTAGCGGAGCGGATACTGCACAGTTGCCCGTCATCTCTGGCGCAGGGCTTCCAGATCTGCAATACACGACTTGGTATGGCCTGTTCGCTAAAGCCGGTACGCCGCCCGACGTGATAAAGACATTGAATGCGGCCATCGCAAAGGTTGTTCAAAATCCTGAATTAAATAAAAAATTCGAATCGCAAGGCGTCGAATTCGTCGCGGGGACGCCGGAGGAACTGTCAGCACTTGTGAAGAAGGACACGGCGAAATGGGAAAGGGTAATCGACGAGGCCGGCATTGAGATAATGTAGAGCACGAGCTGCGGGATCGCTGGCTTGGCGCTGGCGATGCGCACAGCCGATTTTACAAACTATCTTGTGTATCCTGAGTCTACGCAGTATAGTTTGTAAATAGGAAATACAGCTCGAGGTTTGTATGGTCGATTTCACTGTGCGTACTGCGGAGCAACTGCCGGCATTGCTCCAGGCCTTTCGCAAGCAGGCGGGTTTGACTCAGGCCGCCGCTGCGATGCGCCTGGGCGTCACGCAACAGACGCTCTCCGCGCTGGAGCGCAATGCAGAAAAAATCAGCGCTGACCGCCTGCTGCAGGTCCTCAATATTTTCGGGGTAGAGCTTGTCCTGCGCCAGGCGGGCGACCCGCCTTCGCGCCAGAACTCGTCCGGCCCCCAATGGTGAATCCATGGGCCGACGTTCTCACAAACGAGTCCTGAGTCTTTGGATGAATGGTGCCTTCGTTGGCACGTGGAGCATTCAGCCCCATATCGGCGAGGTCCTTCAATACGACAACGACTGGGTGGCTTCCGAACAGGGGCGGCCGTTGTCGCTATCCCTTCCCTTCACCCCAGGCAACGGCCCTCATCGCGGCGATGCTGTTCGCGCCTACTTCGAGAACCTGCTGCCAGACAGCAAGACCATCCGCGAGCGTGTTGCGCGCCGGTTTCGGGCAGACTCTACCGATGCCTTCACCTTGCTGGCTGAGGTTGGCAGGGATTGCGTAGGGGCTTTGCAAGTGTTGCCCGACGGCGCAGTGCCCGCTGCCGTGACGTCTGTACAGGCAACGCCTATGAGCGACGCCGAGGTGGCGCACCTACTACGTGGCGTAGTGACGCCAGGGCAAATGGGCGGCCCTGAACTCGACGACGATGACTTTCGCATTTCTATTGCCGGCGCGCAAGAAAAGACAGCCCTCTTGCTGTTCAATGGCCAATGGAGCCGGCCGCAGGGCGCGACTCCGACTTCCCACATTTTCAAGCTGCCGCTGGGCCTGGTGGGCAACATGAAATTCGACCTGAACGAGTCGGTGGAGAATGAGTGGCTGTGCTCGGAGATTCTGGCCGCCTATGGCTTGCCGGTTGCACGCACCGAGTCTCTGCAGTTCGAGGACATGAAAGTGTTAGCGGTAGAGCGCTTCGACCGGATGTGGTGGGACAACGAAGATGGGACGTCTTGGCTTGTCCGACTGCCGCAGGAAGACATGTGCCAGGCTACCGGCACACAGCCACATCTGAAATACGAGGCCGACGGCGTCCCTGGGGTAGAGCGCATAATGGGCCTGCTGGAGACATCCCGTCAGTCGGAGCGAGATCGGCGGACGTTCTTCCAGTCTCAGGTTCTGTTCTGGATGTTGCGCGCGCCGGATGGTCACGCGAAGAATTTCAGCCTGTTCCTGCGTCCGGGCGGCTCCTACGAGCTCACGCCGCTATACGATGTGCTGTCCGCCTATCCAATTTTAGGCGAAGGGCCAGGGAAGCTGTCGCCCTTCCGGGCAAAGATGGCCATGGCAGCGCGCTCGAAGAACCCGCACTGGATTATGCGCGACATCCGGCGCGCGCACTGGTTGGCCGTGGGTGAGGGCTACGGGATTGTGACACCGGATGGCCGCGGAGCGCAGTTTGTCGTCGATGACCTGGTCACACGCACACCGGACGTCGTGCGTGTGGTTCGCGCCAAGCTGCCGCAAGGATTTCCCGAAGGCTTGGCCGACAGCATACTGGGCGGGCTGCAGGCGGCAGCCGATAGGCTGGCCGGCTAGAATCGTCGGCCGGCAGCCCGAATGAAATGCTCGCGTAGCCATTGGTGGGCGGGGTCTTCATGAGCCCTGGGATGCCATGCCATGGCAACGTCGAACGCGGGCAGATGGAAAGGCAGGGGCAAAATATCGAGATTTGCGGCATAGCGTTGCAGCAGCCGGTTGGGAAGGGTGGCCACGCAGTCTGTACTCTCGAGTACCAGCGGTATCTGGTTGTAGCTGGATACCGTCAGCGCCACGTGGCGCTGATGTCCCAAGCTCTCCAGCGCCTTGTCTATACCGCTTTCGAACTTGCCGTCTTGGGAGACCATGACATGAGCTAGAGCGCAGTACTCTTCGATATTGGGATTTTCCGTAGACCGGGGGTGACCCTTGCGCTGCGCCAACCGAAAGTCGTCTTTGAGCAGGAATCTGGCCTTCAATGCGTCAGGCACTTTTTGCGCAAGACCGACATACAGATCGATCTCGCCTCTTTCCATTCTGTAAGTCAGGTTCTCTTCTATTGGAGCAATAAAGCTCAGGCGTATTCCTGGCGCACGATGCGCCAAAACCGACTGCGTAACTGCCAGTCCCACTTGGGTAAAGAAATTGTCGTTTACGGCAACAACAAAATTCCGTCGTGCAGTGAGCGGTTTGAAGTCTTCGCTAGAGGCGACAGCCCCCTGTAAATCCAACAAGGCCTGATGCAGGCGCGGTTGGATTTCCAATGCACGGTCAGTCGGCGCCATTCCTCGGCCCGCCTCGGAGAGAACGAGAAGAGGATCATTAAACATGTCTCTGAGCCGAGTGAGCTGGGTTGATAGTGCTGGCTGGCTGATGTTCAACCGTTTGGCTGCACGTGTGACGTTTCGCTCTTCAAGAAGCACATCCAGCGAAATAAGCAAAGGGAGATCCGACCGCCGGATATTCATATTCGGTATACCTCGTATAGGGAAAGGCAACTCACTATCGCGACAGCGAAGCTTTAGAGTTTGGTCTGTACTGATCTCGGCACACTGATGTGATCCGGGCGGTCAACAAATTCCGGTCATCACCATGGAGCAGTCTATGCAAGTCAACAATTTTTTTATCTCGCGTGCGCTAGCGGCATCGATAATGTTCATTGGCGTTTTTCCTCTTGGCGTCAATGCGGCAAGTGATGCTCAGTTGGCTCCTGCGGTGGTTGCTGCACAAGTTCATGCTCAAGCCCCCGGTGTTTATCGTTATCGCGTGGGGGATTTCCAGGTTACCGCATTGTCCGATGGTACTGTGCCCCAGGATCTGCATGCCCTGCTGACCAATACCACCGCAGCCGAGACCGACAGTTTACTCAAGCATGCGTTTTTATCTAATCCTGTTGAAGCGTCCATCAATGTCTTTCTGATCGATACTGGTACACGACTTGTACTGGTCGATACCGGATCCGGTTCATTCTTTGGTCCGGGTAATGGCGGTAAGCTGCTCGGGAATTTGAAATCGGCGGGCTACGCACCCGAGCAAATCACGGACATCTTGCTGACCCATATCCACACTGACCATAGCGGTGGCTTGGTTGCCGAGGGTCTACCGGTATTCCCGAATGCGACCATCCATGTGGGCAAGCCCGATGTGGATCTGTTTCTCGATGCTGCGAACATCCACGGCGTTGATGGGTATGATAAGAAGTACTTTGAGGAAGCGCTGAAAACCGTTGGGGCTTATGTCAAGGCCGGCAAGGTCCAGCCTTTCACCGGAGAGACCCAATTGTTTCCGGGCATCGCGGCGATCCCCACACCGGGGCATACACCGGGACATAGCTTTTATGAGTTGAAAAGCAAAGGCGAGTCAATCAAATTCATCGGTGACATTGTGCACGTGGCATCGGTGCAATTTCCAAAGCCGGAAATTGCTATTCTTTATGATGTCTCACCCAAAAAAGCGGTAGCGCAACGTAAGAAACAATTCGCCATAGCCGCTACTCAACGTGAACTGGTGGCGGGCGCTCATCTTCCTTTCCCAGGCTTGGGCCATATTCGGGCTGAAAGCGACGGTCGTTTCATTTTCGTGCCGGTCGACTACCGTGATCGCGCCGGACGTTAAGTTCCAACGTCTCCGTAAACACCTTACTTACCCGTGCCCAGCAGGCGTTGGATGTCTTCGCTGCCCGTTTCGTTCAAGGGTTGCGTTGGGCCGGTGCTGTCGGTGCCGGCGATACCCTGTAGCGGTCCTCCGATACCCGGCCCGCCTTTGCTGGAAAGGGTCGCGTCATTCGCAATATTGCCCGTGCCGGATTTACCGGATGGAAGCGTCGGCTTGATCGGGGGCTGCGGCTTCCGCCATGCCTCATCCGGCGTGACGGGATGAGTGTGGCCGGGCTGTGGCGGCTCCAGGCTGGGCACACGGCGGTTGGGAAGGGCCGGATCAATATCGTGCACCCGACGGTTGAGAAGGGCTGGATCAATATTGGGCAGAAAACTTCCTGCGCGATCCGGCTGGTTTGCTGGAGGTTGGGGGATAGGCAAAGTGGGTCCGCCTTCCACTCCATGCACCACTTGAGCCCACAAGCAAGCCGGTGCCCATAATGTACTTGCAGCGGCAATCGTCACCCAATACTGTAGTTTCATGATCCCTCTCGAGCGTGAAGGCCAAGCTTGAACAATATTTTGAAGATACGAGGGTTTACGACCATGCCCTTTAGCAAAGTTTACGTGTCGCTTTCAGCCTAGTGCAACCGGTATTACAGCTGGACACGAGTAAACATTTTCCGGCGTGATGCCTGCGCCTTGCTGAGTCGCTTACGCTGCTGTGCGACGGTATGCCGCGGAAGGCCTGACGGGCACCCGCGACAGCCCGATCAGTTGATGCTGGCGCCAGACTTTTTCACTACTTCGGCCCAGCGGGGGATCTCCGTGGCCATCAAGTCGCGTAATTGCTCGGGCGTACTGCCCACCAATTGCATCCCCATGGTCTTGCCCAGTTGCTCCTGTACTTCAGGATCTTTCACGATCACGGCCAGCTCTTGAGCCAGACGATCCAGAATGTGTTTGGGTGTGCCTTTCGGCGCATAGACGGCTTGCCACGAGGCTACATTGAAGCCCGCCACGCCGGCTTCCTCCATGGTAGGAGTCTCTGGCGACAGCGCGATACGATTCTTGGTGGTGACGGCAATCAGCTTCAGCTTGCCCGCCTGCAGCAGCGGCAGGGCCGCTGTCATCTGGTCGAACATGAACGTCACCTGGCCGGACGACACATCGACCATGGCCGGCGGCGTACCCTTGTACGGCACGTGCGTCAAAGGCACGCCGATGGCGTTGGCAAACAGTTCGCCGGTAAGGTGGGTTGAGGTTCCCGCGCCGGACGAAGCAAACGTGCGCTTGTCCGGATTGCGTTTCAGCACCTCGATCAGTTCTCCCACCGTATTCACGCCTAGATTTGGATCCACCAGCAGCACATTGGGTAGATATGCGATTAGCGATACCGGTTCGAATCCCGTGACGGGATCGTACTTGAGATCCTTGTACAAACTGGCATTGATGGCATGCGTGCTGATGGTGCCGCCGAATAATGTGTAGCCGTCGGGCGCGGCATTCGCAACATAGGCGGCGCCGATGGCTCCGGCGGCGCCCGGCTTGTTCTCTACGATTACACCCTGGTTCAGGCGATCGGCCAGTTTCCTGGCCAGCATGCGCCCGACCACGTCGGTTGAGCCGCCAACAGTGAAAGGGACCACATAAGAAATCGGCTTGGCCGCGGGCCAGTCGGCAGCTTGCGCGGGCACAGTGGCGATGCCGAGCAGACTCCCGGCAAGCAAAGCGTTGAACAATATACGGCGGTGGGTGTTCATGGTGGTCTCCTCGATTGTATTTATTCTGCTCTATAGCCGGGCCGGCTTCTCCCGGAGCCGGTACCCGCTTACTCAGTGATTGTTTGTCGTGCGAACTTGGCGACGGACTTTCGGACTGCTGGTCTCAGCCTATCGGTATATTGAATCCCGCGATCAGGTCGATCCGATGTCGCTTCCGTTGATAAGAATCAATGAAGGATAAATTGAAACACTAATATATTAGTATGTCAATCTAATTGATATCCGGAAAATGGTTCAGGGAATGCGGCGCTGGCGGTGGGGACGGCGTAATGGCTGGCGCAGCCGCGCATCGTTCTTTGAGGCTCGGCTTATGAAGAGAGCCAGGCGCGCAGTTCGCGCATAAAGCAGTCGACGACCCGTTGCTCGTGTCCCTGGGCGGCTGCGCTGTTATGGGGTGATATCCAGACCCTGGGCAGGGTCCATAGCGGTGAGTCGGCGGGCAGAGGCTCTTCGTGGAATGTGTCGAGGTAGGCGCCGCCGAGCTGGTTTGCCCTTAAGGCCGCGATCAGGGCCGCTTCGTCCAGCAGTTCGCCCCGGGCTATGTTCACAATACCGGCATGGCGCGCCAGCAAGCTCAGCCGTCGCCCATCGATCAATCCGCGCGTTTTTTCTGTAAGTGGCACCGCAAGCACCAGCCAGTCGCAAGTCGGCAGTACGGCATCCAGGTGTTCGACTGACACCGAACGGTCAAAGTAGGGGGAATCGGCGGTGGAGCGGCGCACGGACGTCGTCCGGAAGCCAACCGCCTTGAGCAAGCGGCCAATTTCACTGCCTACGGCACCCGCGCCCACGACGACGATCTCCAGTTCCTCAATCTTCCTGGGCAGGTTAGGCCCGGTCAAGGGGGCCCATTTCCTGGTCGCCTGGGCATCGAGCCAATGGGCGAAGCCCCGGGAATGGGCCAGGATGGCAGCCAGTACCGTCTGGGCTATCGGCGTGGCGGTGCTGCCTCTCGAACTCGTAATATGAACGGCTCGCCGCATGGTGGTTTCATATTGAGGCAGGTCAAGGCCGGAGCTGCAGACATGCAGCCAGCGCAAATTAGCTGCAGCGTCTATCACTTTAAAAAAGGCGTCGGAAAGCGGCCCAGGCTTGCGCAGCGAACTACCTTCATAAAGGTCGCGCGAAAAAAAGGCGACATGAATGAGATCGGGGTCGGCGGGTGGGCGGTCAGCGGTATATCGTTGCAGGCTGACCCCCGCCTGCTGTGCAAGGCTATCGATCGCCTCACCTACGCGTTCATCGATGCGGCTGGAAAGGTAAAGCCCCAGCGGCGCCGGGGATGACGATTTCATCTGATGGTTATCCATCTATCTTTCTCGCCTGGGTAAATCACGCCGTACTCCTCGATGGCATCGGGATCGAATTGAAATCCTAGCCCCGGACCCTGAGGCAGCAGAAGATCGCCATCGTCCGCAACCAGTTGTGTGTCGATGAGGCGCCGGAAGTTTACGATATGGTCATCGGGCATCCACTCGACATAGGTGCAGTTGGGAGTCGCAGCAACCAAATGAATATGGATATCGTGCCATGCATGGGGTTCGATGGTGATTCCATGGCTTGCGGCGGTTGCCGCGATGCGGCGCCATTCGGTTATGCCGCCGCAAACCGTTGCGTCGGTCTGGAGCAGCGTGGTCGCACCGGAGGTGATGAGGTCTTTGAAACGCCAGCGCCCCGCTTCGACCTCTCCGGTAGCCACGGTGATGGGTGTCGCCTTCGCCAGGCGGGCATGGTTATCGATGTCGTCGGGAGAAAAGGGTTCTTCAAGCCAGAAGGGGTTATAGGGTTCGAAGCAACGCGCATACTCCAATGCCGTGGGAAGATCTTTCCATGCGTTATTGGCATCCAGCATCAACCGCACGTCATCCCCGATTGCCTCACGGACCGCCTGGATACGCTTGCGTTCGTTCGCGACGCTTTCCAGTCCCACCTTCATCTTCACCGCCTTAAAGCCCTCGGATACGTAGCCGGCCATTTCTTCGGCCAGTTTCTCGGGCGTCTTTCCCGGCCAATAATAGCCGCCGCTGGCATAGCCCGGAACGCGGTCAAGCACCGTTGCACCGAGCAGGCGGTACAGCGGCCAGCCCGCCGTTCTCGCGTTCAGGTCCCAAAGGGCGGTATCGACCGCGGACAGTGCGCGCATAACGGCGCCTGCGCGCCCCAGCAGCAAGGCGTCCTGGTACATCTCCGACCATAGCCCCTCCACGCGATGGCTGTCCTGGCCTATCAGTTTCTGTGCGAGGACTTCGGTAGCCGCCACTGAAAGCAATCGGCCGGCGCTGTTGACGGCGTAGCAATAACCAAGTCCTTCGTGCCCGTCCGTGGACCGGATGCGTATCAGGCAATACTCGCGCGCTGTAACGCGCCGTGTGGAAAAAGTGACCGGATTGGTCAGTGGAACGCGTGCGATGCAGACTGATACGGATTCAATAATAGGCATTTCTTCAGGTGCTCCTCATGAGATTTATTTCTGGGCTGTGCTTACTGCACGGTGATGTTCGCTGTCTTGATCACCTCTGCCCACTTGCTTTTTTCGCTATCGATGAGGGCCTGGAAGGCTTGTGGAGTGCTCCCTACCGGATTGAGGCCCATGTCCTGCAGCCTCTTGCGCATTTCATCACTCTTTACAATGGCCACGATCTCGGTATTGAGCTTGTCGATGATGTTGTCGGGCGTGCCGGCGGGCGCCACCACGCCGAACCAGACGCTGCTTTCATACCCCTGCAGACCTGACTCATCCAACGTCGGGACGTCGGGCAATTGTTCGATGCGCTCCTTCGATGTCACTCCAAGCGCCTTGAGCTGCCCCGTTTTGATGAAGGGAAGGCTTTGCGTCGGCGTTGCAAAGATCAGTGGAATGATCCCGCCTAGCAGGTCGGCCTGCGCAGGCGCGCCGCCTTTATAGGGAATGTGGTTCATTTTCATCCCGGCCATCTGATCCATCAGCTCCATGGCGATATGCTGGGTGGAGCCCATGCCAGGCGTACCGAAGTCTATGGATTCCTTTGACGTCTTGGCCAACTCGATGACTTCTCCGACAGTAGCAGGTTTGAATTTGGGATTGGCGACCAATACGAATGGCGTATCGGCTACGACCGTAATCGGCTTGAAGTCTTCCAGCGAGTAGTTGAGCTTGGGATACAACATGGTGTTGGTGACATGGGAAGAAATGACCAACATCAGCTTGTACCCGTCCGGCTTGGCGTTCTTGATCTCGGCGGTAGCGATCGTGCTGTTGGCGCCAGGCTTGTTCTCTACGATAAATGGCTGTCCGGTGCGCTTTTGCAATTCGGCGGCCAGTAGGCGGGCGATTGTGTCGTTCGAGCCGCCGGGCGCCATGCCGACTGTGATGCTGACGGGCCTGGTCGGATAGTCCTGCGCATAAGAAAGCGGGGCCAGGGCGGCGGTGACGGCGAGTGCAGCAAATTTCAGCAATCTTGAGAGTCGTATCATGGTAAGTCTCCTCAATCTAATCGTTGAATGACAGAATGATGGTAGCGACTTCGACCCAGTTGATAGATGGATTTTTTATCTGTATTAAGAGGTTTTTTAGCTTAATTTGAATGGCCTTAGCGCGCCGCTTTCGGATTCCTGCACGGTTCACGCTAAGGTGCCGAAGGGTTCAGCCGTTTTACTTCGTAGGCACAGTGCTGTCGAACCAGGTCCATGAACGCTTGGGCGGCCAGCGAAGGAGTTCTTTCTTTGTCGCGAAGCAAACAGATGTCGCGCTCGTTCAAAGATAGCGTTATCGGTATGATGCGTAGGCCGGCATCGCGGAATTGCGTCAAGCCCAGCGTAGGCACGATCGTGGCGCCTAGCCCCGCCATGACGAGCCCAGCGGCTGTCGATAAACTGTTTACTTCGAACGACCTTTCCCAGTGTTTCGGGTAAATCGCTGCATCAAGGTGCTGGCGTATGCTGCTGGCCTGCTCGTACACGATGATGGGAAAGCGGTCGCAAATCGTTGCGGCGGATAGAAGCCGTTTGTCGGCCAGCTCGTGGTCCTTCCGGCAAACGAAGTGGAAGGTGTCGGATGCCAGCTTTTCAACGATTAGATCCTGGCCGCTGGACGCCGATGCGCAGAGTGCAAAATCCACCCGCCGGTTTCTTACGAGCTCCACGCAGCCGGCGTTTGCGACGTCTTTGACTACCAGCTCGATTGCGGGGTAGGACTCCATGAATCGCCCAATGAGTTTGGGCAAAATTGTGGAATAGATCGTCGGCAATGCCGCAATGGCGATCCTGCCTGTTCTCAAGGCGGCTTGGTCTTTCATCACGCTTAACGCCTGCTCGGTTTCGGGCAGCAGCTTATTCACGATACTGAGGAATACTTCTCCCTCGGTCGTAAGTTCCACGTTGCGCGTATTCCGGGAGAAAAGCTTGAGTCCCAATCCCGCCTCCAGGTTCGCAATCAGAGCGCTGAAGGCGGATTGCGTGAGGTTGCACTGTTCCGCCGCCTTGGTGAAATTCTTCATGGCGACAAGGGAAGAGAACGCCCGCATGTGGCGAAGGGACAGGTTCATAGCGGTTTGCCGGCCTCCTTGTCCGGGATAGCATGATTCTAGCCAAGGGCTGCTTCGCACGAATAGCGGCGGTGGAAGCGCTCGGTGTGGTACAGCTTATACCTCTCACGGCAGACCTGTAGGGGTCCTTATTTCGCGCGCGACTTTCGATCGCCTATCTCAGGCGGAGGGTACGCTGGTGGACTTTATGCGTCGCTCACCGATGTATGGGATGGACGATCTACAATTCGACCGCTATAAAAGCTCTGCTCGCGAGCTCGAACTTTCAGCTATCTCCTCGACACCAGCGTCTTCACAGTAGTGATATCACAGCACCTCGGGAGCGTTTTTTGCTAAGGAATCCAGGCGTTGAATCATAAAAGTAAAAGGAAAGCCTTATGAAAATATTGCTCTGGATTATTGCGATCATCTTTATTGTCGGTCTGCTGACCCTTACCGGAGTGTTCAGTCTTATCTTTTGAATGAGCAGGATTTGAACATCACTTCTCATCAAATAGTGGCTCGCGGTGTCATGCATCCGAAATTCAGGGTTTCTCGCTTTATTTTCCTGCGCCCGTTAATATGTGTAATCTCAGAGGAGATTATTATGGATATGGCTGTACAAGGCACGGTTAATACGGCCGTCGCGCTAAAGGACTTCAACACCCAGCAAGATGTCCAGGCCGCTTTGCTGAAGAAAGTGCTGGCATCGAACGCCCAACTCATTACGGGCTTGATCAACTCCGTCCCGAAGTTGGCTGCATCAGGCTCTGTCGGTACGATGGTTAATACCGCTGCCTGATCTTCATGCGGACGCGTCTGGCGGTGCCGCCGGACGCGTCTGTGTAGGAGTAAGCCGCTCGCCAAGCAACGATAGGCTTTGCACCAACAGCATGCCTGAATTACTCCGAAGTTTTCCCGTCGAAGTGCTCGTCTGATGCATCAGCCTGTTCTTTAGTGCTGTGCACGACGCCTTCGCGGTGCTCGGGCGGCCCGTAAAGGGTGTAAAGCTTGAGCGGCTGGTTGCCGTTGTTGACTACGTTATGGCGGGCACCGGCCGGCACGATGATGGCGTCGTCGTCTTTGATTGCACGGCTTTGGCCGTCGATGATGACTTCGCCGCTGCCTTCTTCCACCCTGAAGAACTGGTCGTGGCCTTCGTGCACTTCGGCGCCGATCTCTTCGCCGGGCTTGAGAGTCATGAGCACCAATTGCATGTACTGACCTGTATAAAGCACCTTGCGGAAATGGTCGTTGTCCGTTGTGAGCTTTTCGATGTTATCTACAAATCCTTTCACGGCGGTGCTCCAAA
>JAKFDW010000375.1:0-10098 GCA_036675955.1 Orrella sp.
GAACGAAACTATAGCACAGCTAAATCGCGCCATGCAAACGGCAAGGAGGGGTTTTCTTCAGAAAAAGGCGGCTAAAGGCCTGGGCCAAGCGTAAGGTGTTGAAACAAAAATGAAATATATTTTTGAGCAAGGGAAAATAAATTGCCGCTGAGGGCCTGAGGCGCGACTAAAGCGCAGGAACACAGGCTAAACAATCCTGTTGGCCTTTTTCCTGACGGCGTAATAGAAGACGGATTCGTCATATGGAAGGCCAAAGATGGGCGTCCGGACCTGAAAGCCTGTCAACGATGCTATCTATATATGACCTCTGCCTATATAAGACCTCTGCCTATATAAGACCTCTGCCTATATAAGACCTCTGCCTATATAAGACCTCTACCTATATAAGACCTCTACCTATATAAGACCTCTACCTATATAAGACCTCGACCTATATAAGACCTCGACCTATATAAGACCTCGACCTATATAAGACCTCGACCTATATAAGACCTCTACCTATATAAGACCTCGACCTATATAAGACCTCTACCTATATAAGATCTCTACCTATATAAGGTCTCTGTCTATATAAGATGTTCGCCAGGTTCTAGTCGACGCCCCACTATAATCCGCAGCTTCAGCACTGAACGGTCTTGCGCAACATACGTGAACCAACAAACGCATTGTTTCGTCATTAATCTCGCCAGCGATAGCCGGCGTCGTCTGTCGATGGAGCAGCTGCCACAGCGTGCGGGGCCCGGGGCGAGATCTTTGCCGCCGTGAATGGGCCGTACCATGCCCGAGCACATTATGAAGAGCCATGTAGACAGGACGAACACCAAACCAGAAATGGCGCGCTGGCCAAGCCCCGAAATAGACAGCGGACTGAGCCATATCTATATATAGACAACTGAACAGGCAAATGAACAGGCAAATTATCGCGCGCCACATCCCCTACACTGTCGTTCTGCAGGACGATATATGCCTGAGCAGCGGCTTTGCTGAACTATTCGAGCCGGATTCGCCCCATGCGCTTGAAAGCCTGACGGCGTCCGATGTAGCTGTGATGGCGCAGCCGTCGCATGCGAATCGCACCTATCGCCCGCTCAAGACTTCCACCGGCTCTGCAGACAGCCTATAGTGGGAACCTGCTCACCAGAATAAAGACAAAACCTGCAAATGACTGAAGACATCCTCATCAACGTAACGCCTTTCGAAACACGTGTCGCACTCGTCGAACAAGGATCTGTTCAGGAACTGCACATGGAGCGCAGTATCCAGCGCGGACATGTCGGCAACATTTGCCTGGGCAAAGTGGTCCGGGTGCTGCCGGGAATGCAAAGCGCCTTCGTCGATATCGGACTGGAACGAGCCGCATTCATTCACGTCGCCGACCTCAGGCAGAACCGGCTGGAGCGCACCAGCGGCGCCATCGCCACCCCTATTGAAAAACTGCTGTTCGAGGGCCAGTCCCTCATGGTGCAGGTCATCAAGGACCCACTGGGCACCAAAGGCGCGCGGCTTTCCACGCAAATCAGCATAGCCGGGCGCATGCTTGTCTACCTGCCCTACGATCCGCACGTCGGCATATCGCAGAAAATCGAATCAGAAGAGGACCGCGCATCGCTGCGCGAGCGCGTACTTTCGTTTATGCCCGAGGGCGAAAACGGTGGATTTATTGTACGCACCCAGGCCGAGGGCGCCACCGACGAAGAACTGCAGGCCGACCAGTCCTACCTGCGTACTATCTGGAACAGCATCCAGACCAAGGCGAAGTCGCAATCCACGCCGTCTTTGCTGTACACCGACCTCACGCTCGCTCAGCGCGTGCTGCGCGATATGGTCGGGCCATCGACGGGAATGATTACGGTGGACTCCCGTACCACGACACAAGAACTGCTTGACTGGGCCAAGACCTATACACCGTCGGTATTGAGCCGCATCCGCCACTACAGTGGCGAACGGCCACTATTCGACACGGCCAATGTAGACGAGGAAATCGCACGCGCGCTGTCACGGCGCGTCGACCTGAAATCAGGCGGCTATCTCATTATCGATCAGACCGAAGCCCTGACTACGGTCGACGTCAATACCGGCGGCTTCGTGGGCGGCCGCAATTTTGACGACACGATATTCAAAACCAATCTGGAAGCGGCTGTGGCGCTGGCGCGTCAATTGCGCCTGCGCAACCTGGGCGGCATCATCATCCTGGACTTCATAGACATGGACGACGCGGAGCACCGGGTTTCGGTGCTGGCGGAACTGAACAAAGCGCTGGCCAAGGACCGCACGCGCATGACCGTCAGCGGATTCAGCCAGTTGGGGCTGGTAGAGATGACGCGCAAACGCACGCGCGATTCTTTGGCTCATCAACTGTGCGAGCCCTGCCCTACCTGCCAGTCGCGGGGCAATGTCCGCACTCCCCGCACCCTGTGCTACGAAATACTGCGCGAAATCTTGCGCGAGTCCCGTCAATTCAACCCCAAGGAGTTCCGCATACTGGCATCTCAAGCCATTGTGGACTTGTTCCTGGAAGAAGAAAGCGCCCACCTTGCGATGTTGGGGGACTTCATCGGCAAGCCGATATCGCTGGAAGTGGAAAGCCTGTATTCCCAGGAACAATACGATATCGTTCTTATTTAGCGGGACAAACTTCCGGATGCAGGATGGCGTTGAACAACTGGTCAATGCGCTGCTCGGTGGCTGTATCCGCATAATAGGTATAGACCTGCGCCTTGGCTCGCGGGTCATCCATCATGGTCGCCTGATACTGGACGAGGTCCACCAGCACGGCCTGCTCTAAACCTTCGGCGCCCGCCGGTCTATCGATGATGGTGGCGTAATTCGTCTCGCGTGGGTCCATCGAAAATTCAGGCGCGCTGCCGCATGCATCTCGATGTTTGAACAGCGCCATCTGAATCTTGGGAAAGGTCATAGGGATGGTGCGTTCAGTTCGGAAAAAATCCGGGTCGCGCAAATCGACTGTCCGTAGTCCAGCGGTATCGGTGGCGCAACCAGCCAACACCAGCAGAGCCGTCAATATCATCATTTTCTGCATATTCTTTTTTCCATTCATGTTCACACTTCGTCCCTGAACTGCATGCGGTAAAGCGAGGCATACAAACCATTCAATTCCAGCAATTCTTCATGACGGCCCTGCTCCACGACCTGGCCGGCATCCAGCACTACGATACGGTCGGCCTTCTGAACGGTGGAGAGCCGATGGGCGATAACCAGCGTGGTGCGCCCAGCCATCAGGAGCTCGAGCGAAGCCTGGACTTGCCTTTCCGATTCGTTGTCCAAGGCCGAGGTGGCTTCATCCAGAATGAGAATCGGCGCGTTTTTGATGAGTGCCCGGGCAATCGCCAGGCGTTGCCGCTGTCCGCCCGAGAGCTGTCCGGCATTTTCACCGACCGGCGTATCCAGACCCTGCGGCAAGCCCTCGACGAAAGAAAGCAGATTGGCTGCATCGAGCGCCTTGCGGATTTCCTCGCGACTGGCCTCGTGCAATGCGCCATAACCGACGTTCTCCGCTATGGTGCCTTCGAAAAGGACGACGTCCTGGCTGACCAAAGAAAGCTGGGCGCGCAAATCGCGCAAGGCGACATCCTTGATGTTCTGGCCGTCAATCCGCAGCTCCCCACCGACTGGATTGACGAAGCGGGGCAACATATTGACCAGCGTGGTCTTGCCACTGCCCGAACGGCCCACCAGCGCGACGGTTTGGCCCGGTTCGGCGGCAAAGGAAACATTGGACAGCGTATCAGTCTGCGAGTTGGGAAAGCGGTGGTAGATATTGCTGAATTCCACGCGTCCCTTCACGGGCAAGGACAGGGATCGGGTACCGCTGTCGTCTTCGGGCTTTTCATCGATCAGCGTGAAGACACTTTCGGCGGAAATGAGCATGCGCTGCATGGCGCTTGCGATATTGGTCAGGCGCTTCATGGGGTCGAATATCTGGCCCAAAGCCGCCATGAAGGCGGCGAAGCTGCCCACGGTTAGGCCTTCGGTGTTGGCCTGGTACAGGGCAACCGCAATAACGGCCGCCACCGACAAACCCACGAAAAACTGGGTGAGCGGCGACATGGCGGCGTCGGCGCCGGCGGCCCTCATGGCAAAACGCCGCAAGCGTCCATTGACGTATTCGAAGCGGCTGGCCTCGCGGTCGTAGCCGTCAAACAGCTTGATAACGCGCTGCCCGTCTATACCTTCGCGCACCACGCGGGTAAGTTCGGCGTTCATACCTATCGTTTCGCGGTTGATACGCCGCAATCGCTTGATGAACACCCGCGCAATGAGGGTGGAAATCGGCAGCATGATCAGTACGATCAGGGTGAGCTGCCAGGACATATACAGCAGGACAGCCAGCAGGGCCACAACCACCAGCGTTTCGCGCACCACCACCGTGATCACTTCCGTGGCGAGCCCGGTTACCGTGCCTGCGTCGATGGTGAACCGATTCAGCAGGCGGCCGGAGTCGCCACGCTTGAAATGCTCGTCGGAAAGCCCCAGCAAACGCTGAAACATTTCTTTGCGCAGTCCCAGCAGCATATTATTGGCGACCCAGGCCAGCAGATAGGTACTGCCGTAGCTGCAGATACCGCGCAGCAGCATCAGGCCTACGACAGCCAGCGGAATCGACCAGATATAGGATGGCTTGTTGCCGGAAAAGCCCTCGTCCAACAATGGCTTCATGATGATTGCCAGCGTGGGCTGTGTTGCCGCCGCCACGCTTACCAGCAATACCGCCAGGATCACCGCCTTCCAGTAAACGCCGACGCGAGTGTAGATCCGACGCCACAATTCGAATTTAACGGGCTCAGAATGAGATGAAGTGGCTTGAGAGGAAGACTTCAACAATTAACTCGCTTATATACTATTGGATGCGTCATTTTAACGTTCCTGCAAAGGCTCGGCCCTGCATGCATCGTTGCGCAAGAATATCAGCCATCATACTTCCCCCGCTACCGTCCGCGATTCATGCCTACTCTTTCAGCTATCTATGTGCGTCTACCCAACTGGATTGGCGATGTCTGCATGAGCCTGCCCAGCCTGCACGCCCTGCTGGACACGCGCTTGCCCATCGTGGTGTGCGCCAGGCCCTGGGCCAAGGAGCTGCTTTCCGCCTACAAGCTCGGAGGCTTCATAGAAATGAAAGGAAGGTGGCGCGAAGACAGGGCGACCGTGCATGCATTCCGCAAAAAGGCGCAGCATGCACACCCACGCGGCTTGCTGTTGCCGGACTCCCTATCCAGTGCCATGGTGTTCAAGTTTGCAGGGGTGCCAAGCGCCGGCTATCGTGATGACGGCCGCAGCCTGATTTTGCGCTGGCCTGTCAACAAACCCGCTGCACGCATGCACGCTGTAGAGTCCTGGTACTTCATTACCAATCAGGCGCTGAAGCGATGGAACCAATCTGCCCCGCCTCCGGCGCCTCCGCCCAGCCTCGGCCTTCGGCTCACGGAGAAACATAATGCCGACGCGCTGCACGCATTGACCACCGCCGGCCTGACGCCTGGCCGGTTCATCCTGATCGCGCCTACGGCCACGGGATTGCATCGCGGCAAAGCCAAGGTTTGGCCGCATTTCGACCAATTGACCAGAAGACTGCAACAGCAGGGCTACAAAGTGGCCATGTGTCCGCCGGCGTCGGAAGCAGAAGCGGCCAAGGCCAATGCCCCTACTGCCATCAGCCTGCCGCCGCTGCGCCTGGGCGCGTTTGCTACACTCACCCGGTTTGCTTCGCTGGTCGTATGCAATGATTCGGGTGTTTCCCATCTCGCAGCGGCAACGAACGCCTCACAACTATCTTTGTTCGGCGTCACGCAGCGCGAGCGTACCGGCCCCTGGTCCGAGAAGGCAAGCTGTCTGGGGTCGGCGCACGCATGGCCTACCCTCGAGGAAACAGAGCACCGAGTCCTCGCCCTTTTGCAATAGAAAAAACTAAACGGCAGCGCATGACACTATCGAGCTTCCTGACTAACCTGGTGATTCCATTGAACCTGAGCATTACGCTTTTGGTGATAGCTGTCGTGCTATTCATGGTGCGCCAGCGCAAGACCGCTTTTTTCCTGGCCGCCGTTGGCCTGGGATGGGCCTTGTTCTGGTCTTTGCCTGCGTCATCTCTGTGGGCAGGCGGCCGGCTCGAACAGCTTTATCCCCATACGATGCCGGCGAACCTGCCGCAGGCGCAGGCCATTGTGGTCCTTGGCGGCAGCACGGCAAACAATAGGCTGAACTGGTTCGAACCCTACAACAGCGACACGGCTACCGCACGTGTCGATACCGCGGCTGTCCTCTACAAGGCGCATCGGGCTCCCCTTATCGTCGTCTCGGGCGCGGCGCTGGAGGGGACGGTCAGCGAAGCGCAGATCATGGCCAACGCTCTGAAGCAAATGAATATTCCCGAGAATGCAATCGTAATGGAAAGCGGCAGCTACACCACTTATGAAAACGCTGTGAACACCGCCAGGGAGCTGAAGCAGCGCGATATTGACCGCGTGCTGCTGGTGACTTCGGCTCTTCATATGCCGCGCGCAATGGCGGTCTTCAAAAAGCAGGGAGTTGGCGCTATCGCCGCCCCATCGGCGCCGCAGATTGTCGTGCCCGACGAGCGAAACTTTTCGTTCTGGCAGCCCAGCATGCGGGCGCTGCAGGCCAGCCGGTCGATCGTGAAAGAATACGTCGGCCTGCTGGTGTATTGGGTAAGGGGCTGGATCTGAAGCATGGAATGTCGCGCTCATTGCGGCGCCTGTTGCATCGCGCCTTCCATCTCAAGTCCGATTCCGGGCATGCCCAATGGCAAACCGGCAGGAGCCCGATGCATCCAGCTGGATGAGCATGACCAATGCCTGATTTTCGGCCATCCCGAACGGCCGAGCGTTTGCTCATCCCTGCAGCCCGAACGCGCAATGTGCGGGGAAAGCCGAGGCCATGCTTTGCGCTGGCTGGGGCACTTGGAAGAGATCACCACACCCCGCAATACCTGAGGTCTTCCGCGACATAACGAAAATGTCAGGGGGCTCCCGATGATGCGTGCAGATACAAAAAACAAGACTGCAACGCGGTTCAGCACATATAGCGCGAGAGTATAGTAAACGCTGCACACCCGATAGGTTCTGCGTTCAACATCATGCCAAATGTAACGTTGGCGATACGCACTTATGGAGAGAGCCATGACCAATGCTCAAGCCATGAACACCGACGAACTGAGAAAAGGATTCGACGGAGACATCTTTCTTCCCAGCGACCCTTCGTATGAGGAAGCACGAAAAATCTGGAACGCTACAGTCGACAAGCACCCAGCGCTGATCGCACGGTGCTCGACAACGCAAGACGTCGTCCGTGCAGTCAACTTTGCACGGGACAAAGGCCTTCTGCTGGCAATACGCGGAGGCGGTCACAACATTGCCGGGAATGCCATGTGCGACGACGGCATGGTCATTGACCTTTCGGCGATGAAAGCAGTAAACGTGGATCCCGCTACTCGCCTCGCCACGGTGCAAGGCGGAGCGACGCTCGCCGACATGGATGCCGCCACACAGGCACATGGGCTTGCCACGCCGCTGGGCATCAACTCCACCACAGGCGTAGCGGGCCTGACGCTGGGCGGTGGCTTTGGATGGCTCAGCCGGAAGTTCGGCATGACAGTGGATAATCTGGAATCGGCAGAGGTCGTCACGGCGGATGGCGGACTGATACACGCCAGCGAGGCCGAGCATCCGGACCTGTTTTGGGCATTGAGAGGCGGCGGCGGCAATTTCGGTGTGGTCACCCAGTTCAAGTTCAGGGTTCATCCGCTTGGGCCGGACCTTTTAAGCGGCCTGATGGTCTATCCGCTATCGGAAGCTAAATCGGTGCTTCAGCAATACCGCGACTTCATTGCTGCGGCGCCCGACGATCTTACGGTATGGGCCGTCCTGCGCAAAGCCCCGCCCCTGCCCTTCCTGCCTTCCGAAGTCCATGGCCAGGCCATCGTAGTCCTTGCCATCCTTTATATGGGCACCCCTGAAGAAGGTAAACAAATCATCGCGCCCTTGCGCAAATTTGGCACCTTGCTGGGCGAACACATCGGCGTCCAGCCTTATGTGGATTGGCAAAAGGCCTTCGATCCCCTGCTCACTCCGGGAGCCCGAAATTACTGGAAGTCTCACAATTTCGCAAAGCTCGACGACGGGCTGTTCGATGCCGTCATCGAATACATAGAAACGCTTCCATCGCCGCAATGCGAGATTTTTTTCGGTGCAATTGGCGGCGCTACAACGCGAAAACAGCCGGACTTTACCGCCTACGCCCACCGCGATGCGCGGTTTGTCATGAATGTGCATGGCCGGTGGGACGATTCCGCTGATGACCAGCGCTGCATAAGCTGGGCCCGCGATTTCTTCGCCGCCTCGGCGCCCTTCGCAAGCGGTGGCGTTTATGTCAATTTTCTGACCTCCGAGGAATCCGATCGGGTGCGCACCGCTTATGGCCCGAACTATGAACGTCTGGCACAGATCAAACGCGAATACGATCCCGACAATCTGTTTCGCGTCAACCAGAACATTGCGCCGGCATGAAAGAATGAGGCCAGACTCCGACTAACGCTCGTTCAATACATCCTTGTAAAGTTCCATGTAGCGGCTGGCTATTTGCGGCCAGCTGTGGCGGTCCACGACCTGGCTGCCACCCTCGATCAGATGCCTGCGCCACGCCGCATCTTCGCGGATCTGCATGGCCAGCTGCGCCAATTGGTCGGCATCTTCGGGATGCGTCAACAGCACGGCATCATGTCCATCGCGGACATACTGGGCAAAGCCGCACCATGGTCCCGGACTGAGGATCACAGGCAGTCCGAATGACATGGCTTCCAAAGGCGCCATGCCGAAGCTGTCATTCAAGGTCGGATGAACGTAGAGATCGGCTGCCGCATAATAAGGCGCCACATCGGCCGTTTCCTCTACCAGCCGAACGCGGTCGACCAATGGGCGAAATGCCGCCGATCGATGGATGTAATCGCGAATGCCCGCATTGCCGCCCACGACCAGCAGCTTGAAATGCTCGGGCAGTTGTTCGAGCGCCCTCAAGACGGTAGGCAAGCCTTTGCGCAAGGGGTTGCGGGCCACCAGCAGGCAGACGTGATCATCGGCTTTCCAGCCCATGGCATCGCGGACTTCGGCTCGGCGGGCAGGATCCGGCCCTTGCGGCCGGGCCACACCCGGCGGGATGACAGGACAGGAAAGCTCCGCGCCGTAAGCGTGCCGCAACTGGTCGGCGATAAGCCCCGAAACAGCCACAGTACGGTGCGCCGGACGAGGCTGCACCCGCCGTGCTTCCAGACCCAGATAAGTGTGCACCCGCACACTGGCGTATGAAAGCAGCCGCTTGACCGCCGGAAGCGGGCGCACGCGCCAGTTATAACGCACAGGCGTGACGTGCACCACTTCAATGTCGCCGCACCATCCGTTCATGTGGGAATGAACGATATCGAATTTATTGCGGGTGGCCCTTCTGGCACGCCATGCAAAAATCAATACACGAATCCAGCTTGGCCAACGGGACCAGGAGCGCAGAGGCACAAAAGGCAAGCGCAAGTCACAAGCGTCGTCGTAGTCGCGCGCATATACAGTAACGTCGTGGTCCTGCGCGAGCTCGCGCATCAATGCCACGCCGTAGGCTTCGGCGCCCCCGAAGCGATTACCGAACCGGTCTACAACAAAAGCTATCTTTAGTCTCTGCGTCGGCATAGGCTTGCAATCAGATGAATGAAAAGTTCCTGGATGGGCCTAAGCGTTGCGCCGCTTCTCTTCGAGACGCGTCATGCATTTCTGCAGGAAACGCAGGATATTGGTGGATCGTGCCACCGTGACCCTGGGCAAACCGTAGATATCGTCGGAAGAATTGGCCAGGCCGCCCTGGGTGGTGGTGGCATTGAGATAGCCGGCATTGCGCACCATGGCGCGCAGTTCAGGCGTTTCGCCGCCATAGGGATAACAAAAGGCCGTGACCTCCGCAGAAAGAATATCCTGCAATTCGTGTTTGGATTGCTTGATTTGATAGTCGGCAAGCTCAGGCGAAAGCTTGGGCAGATAGGGATGGTCCAGCGTATGCGAACCCACTTCCATGCCGACGGTT
>JAKFDW010000376.1:0-4885 GCA_036675955.1 Orrella sp.
GTCCATGACTTGTCGCGGGAGATCGGACGACCTTCTGCGATTTCGACCATGTCGCCTTCGTTGTACTGGTTCGTTTCATCATGCGCCTTGTACTTGTTCGTGCGCACAATGATCTTGCCAAAGATGGGGTGCTTGACGCGGCGCTCAACGCTGACCACGACAGTCTTTTCCATCTTGTTGCTCACCACCTTGCCAACGAGGGTACGTTGGCGCTTGGCTGGCTGGGTATTTTGAGTTTCGCTCATCTTACTTTCCTGCGTTCTCAGTCATGATGGTACGGACACGCGCGATATCGCGACGGACTTTACCAATTTGACTGGTGTTGGAAAGCTGCTGAGTAGCACGCTGCATGCGCAGGTTGAATTGTGCTCTGAGCAGGCTCTCGAGCTCTTTACCGAGCTCGGTGGCGTCTTTGGAACGGAGTTCGCTGGCTTTCATGAGGTCTCCTTAAGCGCCAATGTGGCGCGACACGAACGTCGTGCGCAACGGCAACTTAGCGGCGGCCAGGCGGAAAGCTTCACGTGCAAGCTCTTCGCTCACACCTTCCATTTCATACAACACCTTGCCGGGTTGAATTTCTGCGACCCAGTATTCCGGATTACCTTTACCGTTACCCATACGGACTTCGGCAGGCTTCTGCGAAATCGGCTTATCGGGGAAGATACGGATCCAGATACGGCCGCCACGTTTGATGTGGCGGTTGATCGCGCGACGAGCAGATTCAATTTGGCGTGCAGTCAGACGACCACGGTCGATGGACTTCAGACCGAAATCGCCAAATGAGACTTCTGCACCGCGAGTAGCCAGGCCCGTATTGCGGCCCTTTTGCTCTTTGCGGTATTTTCTGCGTGACGGTTGCAGCATGTTTATTCTCCTTCAGGCGCCGGCGCGGCGTCTGGCTTACGAGGGCCGCGACCACGTCCAGCACCGGCGGGACGACGGCTGTCTGGCCGGTCGCCACGAGGCGCACGACGCGGACGACGCTCTTCATCACGGGGAGCTGCGGTCTCGGGAGGCATTTCGCCGTTAGGCAACATGTCGCCCTTGTAGACCCAGACCTTGATACCGATGATGCCGTAGGTTGTTTGGGCTTCGGCAGTGCCGTAGTCGATGTTGGCGCGCAATGTGTGCAGAGGCACACGACCTTCGCGATACCATTCGGTACGGGCAATTTCGATACCATTCAAACGTCCTGCGCTCATGATCTTGATGCCTTGGGCACCAAGACGCATTGCATTCTGCATGGCGCGTTTCATGGCGCGGCGGAACATGATGCGTTTTTCGAGCTGCTGGGCGATCGAGTCGGCAACAAGCTGAGCGTCGGTTTCCGGCTTGCGAATTTCTTCGATATTGACGTGCACGGGCACGCCCATCAAGCGTTGCAGGTCGGCCTTGAGGTTTTCGATGTCTTCGCCGCGTTTGCCAATTACCACGCCCGGACGAGCCGAGTAAATGGTAATGCGGGCATTCTTGGCAGGACGCTCGATAATCACGCGGCCAACAGAGGCGCTTTTCAGCTTCTTCTTCAGGTACTCGCGTACACGAATGTCTTCGGCGAGCATACCGCCAAAGGCCTTGTCGTCGGCGTACCAGCGCGAAGTCCAGTTACGGTTAACCGCGAGGCGGAACCCAATCGGGTGTATTTTCTGTCCCATTGTTGCTCCTTAGGCGCCGACTTTGACCACGATGTGGCAAGTCTGCTTCTCGATGCGGTTACCGCGGCCTTTTGCACGGGCGGAAAAACGCTTCATCGATTGAGCCTTGTCAACATAAACCGTAGTGACTTTAAGCTCATCGATATCGGCGCCGTCGTTGTGTTCGGCGTTGGCGATCGCGGACTCAAGGGCTTTCTTGAGCAGACCCGCGGCTTTCTTGGGTGTGAATGTCAGGATATTCAGCGCCTGGGCAACGGACTTGCCACGGATGAGATCCGCAACAAGACGCGCTTTCTGGGCCGAGATATGGACTCCACGGATAATAGCTGTAGTTTCCATCACTTACCTCTTGGACTTTTTGTCCGCAGCATGGCCCTTGAACGTACGGGTCAGTGCGAACTCGCCGAGCTTGTGGCCGACCATGTTCTCGTTGACATACACGGGAACGTGCTGGCGGCCATTGTGCACAGCAATCGTCAGCCCAATGAACTCGGGCAGGATGGTGGAACGGCGCGACCAGGTTTTGATCGGCTTTTTGTCTTTGCCCTCGACGGCCGCATCGATCTTTTTGATCAAATGCGCGTCGACGAATGGGCCTTTCTTGATCGAACGTGACATGTTGTTCGCCCCTTACTTGCGCTTGCGGCGCGAGACAATCATATTGTCTGTGCGCTTGTTACGACGGGTTCTGAAGCCCTTGGCCGGAGTGCCCCATGGGGAAACCGGTTCGCGACCTTCACCAGTGCGGCCTTCGCCACCACCGTGCGGGTGATCGACCGGGTTCATGGCAACACCACGAACCGTAGGACGTACACCGCGCCAGCGCATCGCACCGGCTTTACCGATTTGACGCAGGCTGTGTTCTTCGTTTCCGACTTCACCGATGGTTGCACGGCAGTCGATATGGACACGGCGGACTTCGCCGGAGCGCAAGCGCACCTGGGCATAAGTACCTTCGCGAGCCATCAGGACAGCCGAAGCACCTGCGGAGCGAGCCATTTGTGCACCCTTGCCCGGAAGCATTTCGATGCAGTGTATGGTTGAACCCACTGGTATGTTGCGGATAGGCAGCGTATTGCCCGAGCGGATGGGAGCATCCAGGCCCGACAAAAGCGTTGCGCCTACTTCCAGGCCGCGGGGAGCGATGATGTAGCGGCGCTCGCCGTCGGCGTAGCACAACAAGGCAATGTGTGCAGTGCGGTTAGGGTCGTATTCCAGACGCTCGACCTTGGCAGGAATGCCGTCTTTGTTGCGACGGAAGTCGACAAGACGGTAATGCTGCTTGTGGCCACCGCCACGATGGCGCACAGTGATGTGGCCATTGTTGTTGCGACCGGAGCCGCGAGTTTGTTTTTCGAGCAGAGCTTCGAAGGGAGCGCCTTTGTGCAGATTAGGCGTTACCACCTTGATCATGCCACGGCGACCGGGCGAAGTCGGCTTGACTTTTACGAGTGCCATTTAGTTCACCTCCGTAAAGTCGAGTTCCTGACCGGGCTTGAGCGAAACATATGCTTTGCGCTCGTTGCGGCGGCGACCCATGAAACGGCCAAAGCGCTTTTCTTTGCCCTTGCGGTTCAAGACCTGCACCGACTCAACTTCCACCTTGAACAAGAGTTCAACGGCAGCCTTGATTTCGGGCTTGCTTGCGTCGGCAGCGACACGGAAAGCGATTTGCTGATTTTTTTCGGCAACAAACGTGGCTTTTTCAGTCACGATGGGAGCCAGGATTATTTGCAGTAAGCGTTCGGCGTTCATCCCAACATCTCCTCGAGTTGAGCGATAGCCGTCTTGGTGATCAGCACTTGCTTGTAGTGGATCAGCGACAGCGGATCGGCATAACGCGGTTCAACCACGGCAACATGCGGCAGATTGCGTGTTGCGAGGTACAGATTTTCGTCGAGCACGTCGGTAATGATCAGCACCGATTCGAGGCCCATGCTCTTGAGTTTGTCTGCGGCCAATTTGGTTTTGGGCGCATCAAGAACAAAGGTGTCGACGATGGAAATGCGATCTTCGCGAGCCAGCTGGGAAAGGATCGCACGAATACCGGCGCGATACATTTTCTTGTTGACTTTCTGCGTGAAGTTTTCTTCAGGCGAATTGGGGAACGCACGACCACCTCCACGCCAGATGGGCGAGGATGTCATACCCGAACGGGCGCGGCCTGTGCCTTTTTGGCGCCAAGGCTTTTTAGTGCTGTGCTTGACGGTATCGCGGCCCTTCTGGGCGCGGTTGCCGCTGCGTGCGTTGGCCTGAAAGGCCACGACGACTTGGTGCACCAGCGCTTCGTTGAAGTCGCGACCGAAAATCGTGTCAGGAGCAGCGAACGTACTTGCGGATTGACCTTGGTCATTCAGGAGCTTGAGTTCCATGATTAGGCTCCTTTCTTCGCCGACATCTTGATGGCGGGACGCACGATGACGTCGCTGTTCTTGTGGCCGGGGACTGCGCCCTTGACCAGCAACAAGCCACGTTCCGCGTCGACGCGTACGATGTCTAGATTTTGAACGGTACGGGTAGCATCACCGAGGTGGCCCGACATTTTCTTACCTGGGAACACACGACCTGGATCTTGAGCCTGGCCGATGGAACCGGGTACGCGGTGCGAACGCGAGTTACCGTGCGAATTACGTTGCGCGGTGAAGTGATGGCGCTTGATGGTGCCGGCAAAGCCTTTACCAATCGTGGTGCCCGTCACGTCCACTTTTTGCCCTGCTTCGAACACGCTTTCGATGGCCACGACGGAACCGGCTGTAAATTCAGCGGCCTTGGTGGGATCTAGACGGAATTCTTTGAGGATACTACCGGCTTCGGCGCCGGCTTTTGCGTAATGCCCTGCCTGCGGCTTGGTCACGCGTGAAGCGCGACGTGTGCCATAGGCGACTTGCACTGCCGCGTAGCCATCGATTTCTGGTGACTTGACTTGGGTAACGCGGTTGTTCGACACGTCCAGTACTGTTACCGGGATGGACTCGCCTTCCTCGGTGAAAATACGGGTCATGCCGACTTTGCGCCCAACCAGCCCCAGCCGATAGGCGGCAGGCGTAGGTGTCGAGTTCGACATCGTTTTCTCCATTCCCGACTGCGATTGGTCGGGGCTAATTACCGTATGTGAAACTTACACATACACGATTTCTTCTTTAGGCAATGGGGCGCATCAGTCGATGAACACCACGCCTATCAAATATGACCAAACTTTTTCGGTCAAGCTTAGTACTTTAGCATGCGGC
>JAKFDW010000377.1:0-12538 GCA_036675955.1 Orrella sp.
TCCAGGCAATAGCGCAAGGCCTGCACATGGCCTTGTGCCAGATCCATGACGTGGATGTAATCGCGCACGCCGGTGCCGTCGGGCGTGTCGTAGTCGTTGCCGAATACCTGCACCTTGGGCCGCTGTCCGGCGGCCACCTGTGCGACGTAGGGCATGAGGTTGTTCGGTATTCCTTGCGGCGCCTCGCCTATCAGGCCGCTGGGATGCGCGCCCACGGGGTTGAAGTAGCGCAGCCGCGCGATGCGCCATCCGGCTTCGCTGCTATACAGGTTTTCCAGTATGTCTTCCACCACCAGTTTTGTATGGCCGTAAGGGTTGGTGGCCGAGCGCGGATGGTCTTCGGCAAGGGGGAGCTTTTGCGGATCGCCATAGACCGTGGCCGAGGACGAGAACACGATGCTACGCACACCGGCCCGTTGCATGGCGGCCAGCAGCAGGACGCTGCCATGCACGTTATTGTCGTAATAGGCCAGCGGTATCTGTGTGGATTCGCCCACCGCCTTCAGGCCGGCAAAGTGCAGCACGGCGGTGATCTTGCGGGTGCGGAACAGCAATTGCAGCGTTTCCGGATCGCGCACATCGCCCTGGGCGAAATCCGGACGCATACCCGTGATGCCCGCGATGGCGTCCAGAACAGCAAGCGAACTATTGCTAAGATTATCCAGGATAAGGACGCGGTAGCCTGCCTGTTGCAAGGCGACAGTGGTGTGGCTGCCGATGTATCCAGCGCCGCCTGTGACAAGTATAGTTGGGGTCATCATGTATTCCACGTTCAATTCAACTGTTTCGCAGATCATCCTGCTGCCCGGCAGCTTGCTGCTGATCATGATCATCGGCTGCATACTGCTGGCTGCCCGCTGGCGCCGGTCCGGATGGACCTTGCTTGTGCTCGGCATCGGAAGTCTAGCCGTTTTCAGCATGCCTGTGACGGCTTATATGATGATGCGCAGCCTGGAGCCTGCCGACGCCGTGGACCCCCGGCAACTGGACAAGGCGCAGGCCATTGTGCTGCTAAGCGGCGGTGTGCGGCACAGCCAGCCGGAATACGCCTCCGATGTGTCCAATAGCGCCACGCTGGAACGGGTACGTTATGCGGCCTTTCTGCACCATCAGCATAATCTGCCCATCATGGTGACCGGCGGCAACCCGTCCGGCGGCGAGGCCGAAGGATGGATCATGAAGCGCGAGCTGGAAACCGTGTTCAACGTGCCGGTGCGCTGGCAGGAAACGGAATCCACCAACACGGCGGAAAACGCCGAGTTTGCCCGGCGTGTTCTCGCGCCTTTGGGGGTGGATACCATCGCGCTGCTGACGCATGCCTGGCATATGCCGCGCGCCAGGAAAACCTTTGAGCGCGCGGGTTTTACCGTTATTGCCGCCCCCACCGTGTTTCATATAGAACCGGTGCAAGGCATCATGAACTTCATCCCCCAGGCCGACTACCTGAGCCTGACCAACAAGGCGCTCCACGAGTGGGTGGGGATGGTGTGGTATCGGGTGCCTAGATAGCGTCCTTGGTGAATTCCCCATTGACCAGCCGCAGCACATTCAGCGGATTGGCGTTCTGCAATACCGGCGGCAGCAAAGCATCGGGATAGTTCTGATAGCACACCGGGCGCAGGTAGCGGTCGATGGCCAGGCTGCCCACCGACGTGCCGCGTGCATCCGACGTGGCCGGATACGGGCCGCCGTGCACCATGGCATCGCACACTTCAACGCCCGTGGGGAAGCCATTGAGCAGGAGGCGGCCGGCTTTTTCTTCCAGTATTGAAACCAGCGACGAATGGTTCACCACCTCTGCTTCCGTGGCGATCAGGGTGGCGGTCAGCTGGCCGTGCATGGCGCTCAGGAAGGAGGTCAGTTGCTCATGGCTTTCGAAAGTGACCAGCACAGTCGAAGGCCCGAACACCTCTTCTTCCAACGGCGCGTCGTCATGCTCGAGAAGCAGGCTGGGCTTGGCCTTGAATACATAGGCGCTTGCCTTGCCGTCGTTCGCCGTGCCTTTGGCCAGCACCTCGATGCCCTTCAGCGCTTTCAGGCGCTTGATGCCGGCTTCGTAGCTATCCAGCGCGCCACGGTTGAGCATGGTCTGGGCCGGCATTGCGGTAAAGGCCTGCTCGAGCTCTTTGGTAAAGGCAGTCAGTTCGGGCGATTGCACGCCCAGCACCAGTCCGGGGCTGGTGCACAGCTGGCCGCAACCCATGGAGACCGATGCGGCCAGGTCGCGGGCGATCGCGGCGCCGCGTTCCTGCAGGGCGCCGGGCAACAGGACGATGGGGTTGATGCTGGACATCTCGGCAAACACTGGAATGGGGTCGGGGCGATTGGCCGCCAGGTCGCACAAAGCGCGGCCACCCTTGAGCGAGCCGGTGAAGCCCACGGCCTTGATGCCGGGCGCCTGCACCAGCCTGGCGCCCACGCCCGTGCCGTAAATCATGTTGAATACGCCTGCGGGAATGCCGCAACGCTCGCGTGCCCGCTCGATGGCGTCGGCCACGCGCTCGGAAGTCACCATATGGCCGGTATGCGCCTTGACGACGACCGGACAGCCGGCAGCCAGTGCCGCCGCCGTATCGCCGCCCGCCACGGAGAACGCAAGAGGAAAATTGCTGGCGCCAAACACCGCGACCGGCCCCATGCCGATACGGCACACCCGCAAGTCGGGACGGGGCATGGGCTGGCGCTGCGGCATCGCGGTATCGATACGCGCGCCGTGGAAGTCGCCGCGGCGCAATACGCGGGCAAAGAGCCGCATCTGGTTGCTGGTGCGGGTTCTTTCGCCCTGCAGGCGACCGTTGGGCAAGGCCGTTTCATTGGCCACTTCGGCAATGAAGTCGTCGCCCAGCGCGTCGATTTCTTCGGCGATCTGCTCCAGGAATTCGGCGCGTCGTTCGATGGAAATATTGCGGTAGTCGCGATAGGCATCGCTGGCGGCCTGCACGGCCTCGTCGATTTCGTCCGGCGTGGCTTGCGAAAAACTGACGGGATAGGCCTGCCCGGTGTCGGCAGCTATGCTTTGCTGTGTGGCTTTCCCTCGGGCGCTGCGCCGCCCGCCGATATAGTTGTGTCCCAGAATCTGGGTGCTGACAATGTCATTCATTTGATAACTTCCCTAACAGGTTTACATTGATCGTTCCAGCATCCAGATGTAGTCGTCTTCGGATGCTTCACGCGGGTTGGTCTTGTGGCTATGGTCGGCCAGCGCGCCCTGCACGATGCGCGCGAACTGGTCGCCAGCCACGCCCATTTCGGCCAGCCCCGCGGGCAGGCCCAGCCGCTTGCTCATGCCGGAAATCGCCGCGCCGATGGCTTGGGCGCTGGCGTCAGGCAATTGCATGGCCTGCGCCATGCGTTCCAGCTTCTGCTCCTGCTGCATCGATGGCGATGTTGCATTGAACTCGATGACGGCGGGAAGGAAAACAGCATTCAGCGTGCCATGGTGCAAGCGAGGATCGATGCCGCCCAGCGAATGACTGAGGCTGTGCACACAGCCCAGGCCCTTCTGGAAAGCCATGGCCCCCTGCATGGACGCGCTCATCATGTTCAAGCGGGCGTCGCGGTCTTGCGGTTGCACCGTGGCCGTTTCAATGTGCAGCCAGGCGCGGCGCAGGCCGTCCAGTGCAATGCCGTCGGCCGGGGGATTGAAGGCCGGCGACATAAAGGTTTCCATGCAATGGGCGATGGCGTCCATGCCTGTGGCCGCCGTGAGCATGGCGGGCAGTTCCAGCGTCATGGACGGATCGCAGATGGCCGACCGCGGCACGATATAAGGCGAAAGCACGCCCACCTTGCGGCCATCGTTCAAGATAAGAATGGCGCCGCGCCCGACCTCGCTGCCCGTGCCCGCCGTGGTCGGAATGGCAATGACAGGAGCCGTCGCGGCGGTAATGCGCGCCGCGCCGCCTTCGATCGCGGCAAAGGTTTTCAGCCCGCCCGGGTGGGTGGCGCACACGGCCACGCCCTTGGCCAGATCGATGGACGACCCGCCCCCAACAGCGATAATGCCGTCAAAGCCGCCCTGGCTATATACCTGCACGGCGGCCTGCACCGCGGCTTCGTTGGGATTGGACGGCGTGCCGTCGAACACCGCGGCGGGGTCGGCGTTGTCGAGCTGGGCCAGTACCCGGTCGACCAGCCCCGCTTTCCTGACGCCGGCGTCGGTGACGATCAGCGGGCGCTTTATGCCGATACGATTACATTCCTGCTGCAGGGTGGCCAGGGCGTCGTAGCCGAACTGGACCTGCGTGACGTAGTTGATGAGTGCCATGGTTGTATCGCTTTTCGTTATAGTTTGGAAAAGTGCTGATCGCGTTCTTTCAGCAATTTACGATAATCGCACGGCTTTGAAAACTAAGCGGCGCACATACAGGTATAAGTTTTATTCATGCACACACTTCCTACGCTGGAGGAAATGACCGCAAGATTGCGGCTCAGGCAGTTGCACTTGCTCAGCGCCCTGGCCGATCACGGGTCCCTCCTGAAAGCCGCCCAGAAAGTTTCCCTGACGCAGCCGGGCGCCAGCAAGGCTTTGCAGGAAATCGAAGCCATTTTCGGCGTGCCGCTATTCGCCCGCAGTTCGCGCGGACTGGTGCCCACCGAAATGGGGCATTGCGCCATACGCTATGCGCGGCTTATGCAGACCGACCTGGCCCAATTGCGCGGCGAAATGGAAGACATCCTGCAAGGACAGGGCGGGCGGCTGAATGTGGGTGTGATCATGGGCGCGGTGCCCATGCTTACCGAAGAACTCACGCGGCTGCTGGCGCAATATCCGGATGTGGCCGTGGAGATCGTCGAAGACACCAGCGCCAGGCTTCTGCATCTGCTGGATAGCGGCCGCCTGGACCTCGCCATCTGCCGCAGCTCGGTCAGCGTCCAGCCGCAGCTTTACGACAGCGTGGACATACATCACGAGACGCTGGCTGTCGTCAGCAGCATCGACCATCCCATGGCCGGTCGCAGCCGTCTGGAACTGGCCGACCTGGATGCATCGCGATGGGTCGTGTATTCCGCCAACATGCCGATGCGGCGCCTGCTTGAACGCGAATTCCATGAGGCCGGACTGCGCTTCCCGCAGCGGCTCTTCGAGACCACTTCGGCGTTTGCCACGCTGGCGCTATTGCGCCGCCAGCCGAATATCGTCGCCCTGCTGGCCATGGACGTCGCCGAGTTCTTCGCCTCCATGGGCGTCATGCGCATCCTGCCTCTGGAACTGAAATCGCGCAGCGAGCCGTATCAGCTGGTGACGCGCCGCGGCGCAGTGCTCTCGCGCGCGGCGCAGTTGTTCATGCAGTCATTCCACAATCCGCCGGAGCCGGGCCCGGCCACCGCTGCGGCCCCCGGCACGCACATCGCAGGCAACAAGCCGGGGGTTGCGGGTCTATAACATTCCCGGATACGTGCCGCCATCCAGGACCAGGTTCTGTCCGGTCATGAAGCCGGCTTGCGCGCTGCACAGGAAAGCGCAGGCATCGCCCAGTTCAGAGGGCTGGCCGTAGCGTTTGGCGGGTATGGTTTTCAGGCGCGCCTGCATGATTTCTTCTATGGGCTTGCCGGTATTCTGCGCCGTCTTGGCCGCCGTTTCCTTGAGCCTGTCGGTTTCAAACGGGCCGGGCAGCAGGTTGTTGATGGTCACGTTGTGCTCGACCACCTGCCGCGCCAGACCGGCGACAAAGCCCGTGAGGCCGCTGCGCGCGCCGTTGGACAGGCCCAGTATGTCGATGGGCATCTTGACCGCGGCCGAGGTGATGTTGACGATACGTCCGTAGCGTTGGCCGATCATGGAATCGATGACATGCTGGATAAGCGCAATCGGCGTGTACATATTGGCGTTTACCGCCGCCATCCAGTCGTCTTTGGACCAGTCGCGGAAGTCGCCGGGCTTGGGGCCGCCGGCGTTGGTCACCAGGATGTCGGGCATCCCTGCCACGGCAAACGCCTGCTCGCGGCCTTCGACGGTGGTGATGTCGGCAGCCACCGTGGAGACCGCTGCACCGGTCGCCTGCCGTATGGTTTCAGCCGAGCGCTCCAGCAGGTCGGCCGTGCGTGCGACCAGGGTCAGGGCGACGCCCTCGCGCGCCAGCGACATGGCGCAGGCGTAGCCCAGCCCCTTGCTCGCGCCGCAAACCAGTGCGCTCTTTCCTTGCAGGTGTAAATCCATTGATTCCTCGCTATTGTTGTTTCAAAATGGGCGGTTGCCGCTGACGGCTTCAACGCAACACGATTTGATCCGGACCGAAGTATGTCCGGCTGGCAGCCTCAATAGTACCCGCGTCCAGCATGCTGGCGGCTCCGGCGAGGTTCAGGCGGGCCAGCACGTATTCCAGGCGGGCACGGGTGAGGTCCAGTCGTGATCGATAAAGCTGGTCTTGGGAGTCCAGGATATCGACGATGCTGCGCGTTCCTGCCTGGTAGCCCATCTCCACTGCCTCCAGGGCTTCCGCGCTGGAGGCGACGGCCAGCACCAGCGCCTCGATGCGCTGGGCGCCGCTGACGACAGCCTGGTATTGCCTGGTCACTTCCACCGCCACGCGTTCGCGGGTTGCGGCCAGCTCTTGTGCCGACTGGTCGCGAAAATGCCCGGCCTGCTCGACCTGTGCGCTGGTAAGCCCGCCCGAATAAATCGGCAAGGCTAGCTGGAAACCCACGGACGTGGACGTGCTGTGTTGATCGCGTGTGGAAACCGTTTCCCCCTCGACTTTCCGGCGCGCTGCGACGAGGTCCAGGGTAGGCAGATGGCCGCCGAAAGTACGATCGACCTCCTGGGCCGATACACGCAAGGCCAGTTCACCCGAACGAATCTCGGCGTTGTGGGCCATGCTGGCGGCCAGCCAATCTTCCCGGGAACCGGGATTCAGCGGCTGCGGCATGAAGTCGGACTTCACCGCGGTCAGGCGGCGCGGCGCAACCCCCACCATTTCCTGGAGTTCGCGTTGCGCCACCACCAGCTCGTCTTGGGCCTGGATCAGGTCGGCCCGCGCCAGGTCGCGCCGCGATTTTGATTCGCGCACGTCGGTGACCGTACCTTCGCCGCTGTCGTAGCGGCGCTGCGCCACCGTGATCTGCTTTTCATTGGCCTGCAGCTTGCTTTCGGCGATGGCCGTCTGCTCGTAGGCCAACAAGGTCTGGAAATAACGGCTTATCAGGCGTATTGACGTGTCCTTGGCCTTTGTATCGAACACCGCAAGACTGTAGTCGGCGCGCGACTGTCCCTGCCGATACGCGGCAATAGTGCTCCAGTTGAATACGGTCTGCGTGGCGCGGATTTCGTCGGCGCGCGAGGTGTAGTCCAGATCGCTTTCGACGGTGTCGCCGAAACGGCCGGGTTCTTCCACCGTACCGTTGATCTTGTTACGGTTCAGCGTAGCGCTGACCTGCGGCAGCAGGCCCGCGCGTCCTATGGCCCTGTTGGCCTGCCCCGCCTCACGTTCGCTGATCGCCGCTTTGTAGGTGGGATCATGTTCCAGTGCTGCCAGCCACGCCTGCGACAAGGTCAATACCTGGGGCGTGGACGACGGTGCCGCTGATGCCGCCTGCGACGCCGTACTGGCCAGGGGCATGGCCAGTACGCTGATCAGGCGGGCAAGGACGAGGATGCGGCGCATGATGCTATTGCTCTTTGAAAGACTTGTCGAGCCGCTCAAGAAAGGGTTTCAGCAGATAACTAAGCATGGTGCGTTCGCCCGTACGGATCAACACCGAAGCAGGCATTCCAGGACGAATGAGATTGCTGCCCAACAGCTTCATGCCCTCGGGCGTGACGTTGATGTAGGCCCGATAATAAGGCGTCTTGGTTTCCTCGTCGACCAGGCGATCGGCCGACACCGTGGCCACTTTTCCGGGAATGTTCGGCGTGCGCGCGTGATTGAACGCCGGGAAGGTGATTTCCACGTCAAGGCCGGACGTCATTTTATCGATGGCCTGCACCGGCACTTGAGCCTGCACGACGTAAGGCTGGTCCTCGGGCACAATCTCCATCAGCAAGGTGGTGGGACTGATCACGCCGCCTATGGTGTGCACGTTCATATTCTGGACGTATCCGTCTATGGGAGAACGAATCTCGGTTTCGTTCACGGTGTAGTCCAGGGCCGCGAGGCGATCCGACAGCGCAGCCGCCTCTTTCTGCACATCCGACAACTCCGACTGCACCTCCTTTTGATAATCCGGGCCCAATTGCACAATGCGCAGTTTCAATTCCGCTATCGTATTGCGCGCCTGCCCGGCTTCGACGATGTCGTTGGACAAGGCCGCATGCAACTGTGCGGCATCACGCTCCAGTTCGAACATGCGGTTGCGCGGCAAATACCCTTCCCTGGCCAGCTGCCGTACGCCGGCGAGCTGGCTATTGATGAAGCCGATCTGCGATTTCCGGTTGACCTGGACCTGGGTGAGGCCTTTGAGTTGCAATTCGGCGCCGTGCAGGTTTTCGCGCAAAATCGCGATCTCGCCATTCAAGGCCTCGCGCCGCGTCTGGAAAAGGCGCGCCTGCGCCCGGGTGGCCGCAATAAAGCGGGGGTCGTCCTTGAAGCGCGCCACGACTTTCGGGTCGCTGACGATCTCCGCCAAGCCATCGCGTTCGGCCAGCAAACGCGCTTCAATTGCCTTGGCCGTAATGTATTGGGTGCTGATCACACCCTGCTCGGCCAGCGCGCTGGTGCGGTTCAGCCGCAGCAAGACCTGGCCGGCTTTTACATGCATGCCATCGTTGACGAGAATTTCATCCACGTTCCCGCCCTGCAGGTGCTGGATCGCCTTGCGGTTGCCCGATACCTGCACCGTGGCGCTGGCCGTGATTCCGGCATCCAGCGGCGCAAAAGCGGCCCACACGGCAAAGCCGCCGAACCCGATGACCAGTACGATCAGGCCCCATACCAGGGGCGCGCGCGAATCCGTGTCGACCTCGTCGACCTGCTGCGCTGCTCCGTCCTGTGGCTTCTTCCTGAACCAGTTCATTTCCGTCTAGCCTTTGCCGACAACTTGAAGAGACCCGGCCGCGGCAGGCACTGCCTGACGAGGCCCCACCTCACGCGGCCCGACCGTTCCAGCGGCGGCCTGCGCCTGTTGCTGACGCAGGGTCTTGAGCACGTCTTCACGCGGCCCGTACAACGCCATCGCACCGTTATTGATCATCAGCAGCTTATCCACCGCCGCCAGGACATTCATCCGATGGGTAATGACAATGACCGTCGCGCCGCGTGCCTTGATATCCTTGATCGACTGCACCAATGCTGCTTCGCCGACTTCATCCAGATTGGAGTTCGGCTCATCCAGCACCACCAGGGCCGGATCGCCATAAATGGCGCGCGCCAGTCCAAGGCGTTGCTTCTGGCCGCCCGACAAGGAAGCGCCGTCGGGCCCCAGGGGCGTGTCATACCCTTTGGGCAGCCGCAGAATCATGTCGTGCACCAGGGCGCGCTGCGCCGCAAGAATCACTTTGGCGTCGTCGGGCTCGCCGAAACGGGCGATGTTTTCAGCTATGGTCCCTTCGAACAACTCGATGTCCTGGGGAAGGTAACCCAGATAAGGCCCCAGCTCGTCCTTGTTCCACTGGAAGACATCGGCGCCGTCCAGGCGTACATGCCCGGCCTTCGCCTGCCACACACCCACCAGAATGCGCGCCAGAGTCGACTTGCCCGATGCCGATGGTCCCACCACGCCAACCACTTCGCCCGCGTTCACGCCAAAACTGAGATTCTTGAGGATGGTCGCCTGGCTCCCAGGCGCCGCGGCGTATACGTTCTCAAGCGCCAGATTGCCCTTGGGCTTTGGAAGACTGACGGTGTCCCCGCGCTTTGGCGCCGTCTTCAACATTTCATCCAGGCGCCGGTAGGCCTCGCGCGTGGACAACATTTGTTTCCACGTGCCTATGGCCAGTTCGACCGGGCCCAGCGCCTTGCCCATCAAGATCGAGCACACAATCATCATGCCCGCCGTAATGCTGCCGTCCAGCACCAGCAGGGCGCCCACGCCCAGAATCAGCGACTGCAATGAAATCCGGACGAATCGCGTAATGGCGCTGATGCGTGCCGCCCGGTCCGACGCCAGCGTCTGAAGCGACAGCACGCGACGATGCTGGCCGAACCATCGCGCACGCAGGCCCGGCAACATGCCCATGGCCTCGATTACTTCGGCGTTACGCAAGTGATTATTGGCAAACGCGGTCGCCGCAATGGAAGTCTGGTTGGCCTCCGCCAGCGGCTTCTGCGTGGCCAGATTAGTGATGTAGGCCAATACGAACAGGATGATGGAGCCGACCAGCGTGATGACACCCAGCAAGGGGTGCACCATAAAGGTCACAATAATATAAATGGGCGTCCAGGGCGCATCAAATAACGCGAAGAGCGCATTGCCGGTCAGGAACTGGCGCAGATTGGTCAGGTCGTTCACCGCTTGCGACGGGTTGCCGCCGGCGGCCCGCAAATTGCGTTCAAATGCCGCTGTGAACACGCGCGTATTCAACATCATGTCGAACCGGTTGCCCACGCGTATCAGCACCGAAGAACGGGCATATTCAAGCAGCCCGGACAACAGGAACAGACCCAATGCCAATACGGTAAGCATCAACAGGGTGGTTTTATTGCCGCTGACCAGCACGCGGTCGTACACCTGCAACATATAAAGCGCGGGCGTCAGCCCCAATATATTGATGACACAGCTGAAAGCGGCCAGGCTGTAAAACGTCTTGCGGAATCGGTATAGCGCTTCGCCCAATTCGGTGCGGCGTGATGGCTTCATGGAACGTCCTGTAGACAATACCAAGCAAGCGCGGAAGCAAGCTGGAGACGTAAGGAGTAATGAGGACCGTTACTTTATCGGCTGAAAAGCTAACGGCTGGAAAGCGCGATTCAATATATCACGGCACCCTATGCACATTTGTGACTCGCATGAGTCATAACTGCCGCTTTTGGTATCGAAATCGATCTCGACGTAACCGGCAGCGCGGCTGATTGACAATACTTATTCAGCTTCGGCTTTGCGGGCGTTGCCAGCCAAATGGATGATGGGGCCGAGATAGCTATCGTTGATGTCGCGGATCGGTTCGCTTGGCGGCGTACCGGCAGCAATGGCCAGCTCCAGCCGGGCCAGCAAGTAATCCAGGCGCGCCTCGATCAAATCGAACCTGGCCTGATACAGGCGGTCCTGCGCCGCCAGAACGTCAAGATTGCTCCACGCCCCCAGACGAAAGCCCTTCAGCGCGGCATCCAGGGCCAGCTGGCCGGACTCCACGGAAGACTGCAAGGCGACGATGCGCTCGGCGCCGCCGGTTACACGGGTGTGATGGCGCGTTACCTCGACTTGCGTGCGCGCCAGCGTCGCCTCCAGTTCGCGCTGCAGGCGACGGCGATCGGACCGGGTCTGCGACACATTGGCCGTGTTATAGCCACCCGTGAATATCGGAATGTTGATCTGGACGCCGATCGTGAACGTGTTTGTTCTTTGGCTTAGCGTGGACAGGTTTTCGCTGTCCGCCTTGCCATAGGAAGCCACCAGGTCCATCGTGGGCGCGTAGCGGCTCACTGCCCTGCTTACCTCGGTGTCGGCAACATTGACGGCTTCGCGCGCCGAACGGACCTGCGCATTATTGATCCGTGCGCGATTCAGCCATTCGTCCAGGTCCGGCTCGAGCGGCGGCGCCAAAGGAAACATTGCGCGCATGGCCGCGATGCGCCGGGGAGCGATGCCCACTAAAGCCTGCAGCTGGCGCAATGCAACGACCAGGCGATCGTCCGCCCTGATCACGTCGGCGCGCGCGATCGCCAGCCGGGCCCGGGTTTCCTGCACATCGGTCCGCGTGCCTTCATTTTTTTTGTACTGGGACTCCAGCCCGGCTGCCTGCTTCTCCAGCGACGCGGCAAGAGATCGCTGCAGCGCCAGGTCGCCATGGGCCAGCAACACGTCGAAATAGGCGGTGGCCAGGCGCACCCCGGTATCCTGGCGCTGCGCTTCGAATACGGCAGTGCCTTGGTCGGCACGCGCCTGCCCGCGCTGATAGACGGCATACCGTTCGTAGTTCAATAAAGGCTGCTGCACCTGCACATAGGCACTGGACGAGTCATAGTCCAGATCGAACCCGACGCGTTGCCCGGTAAAATCGGGCTCAGAGAGGGTGCCGGACACGCGGCTGCGAACATACCGCGCCTGCACCACCGGCAGTAGCGCGGCACGGCCCAAGTCGCGTTCGGACTGTGCGGCGGCCTGTTCGCTTATGGCTGCCCGGAAAGTATGATCGTTCTGAAGCGCCAGGCGCCAGGCGCGGGCCAGATCCAGGGCACTGTCGGCGCTATCTCCTTGTACGGTGCGCCCGGCAAGCGCTACGGCATTCGCCGCTTCAGCCGCGTCAGCGGCGTCAGTGGCGACGCACGCCAGCCCCAGCGCCGCGGTTGCGACCATCCTGAGCAAGATCCGCGTCGAGCGTCGCGGGTGAGGTGTGGCCATTGTGGTCCTTTCTTGCGGGGGCCGGATCCCATAGCCCCTGTCCGCTGGATTGATCCAGATGCGTCAAATACAGGCGCAGGTCAAATTCGTATTGATGATAGTT